>JAESRV010000003.1 GCA_016764475.1 Amylibacter sp. | reverse complement strand
GTGGAAGCGATGACCGATAACCGCAACCGCACGGCATCCAGCGTGCGCTCGATCTTCACCAAATCAGGCGGTAATCTGGCCGAAACCGGTGCGGTTTCTTTCATGTTTGAACGCAAAGGACTGGTGGTTTATCCCGCCGATATTACCGATGCGGACACCATGTTTGAACATGTGATTGAAGCCGGCGCAGACGATGTGGAAAGCTCTGAAGACGGCCACGATATTTATTGCGGCGACACTGATTTGAACGACGTATCGAACGCCCTTGAGGTGATATTGGGCGAAAGTACCAGCACCAAACTGATCTGGAAGCCAACGATCACCACAGAACTTGATCTGGAAGGGGCGGAAAAGCTGATGAAGCTGATTGAGGCCCTGGAAGATGATGACGATGTGCAAACCGTCACCACCAATGTTGAATTGTCTGACGCCGTTATGGCACAGCTTTAAGCATACGGATAATCGGCGGGGCAATCACCATCCCCGTCAGCATGGCTGCCAGAAACGTCAGGCCACCTATGCCCCCGAATGTGGACGATGCCAATGCGGGGCCGGGGCAAAAGCCTGACAGGCCCCAACCTGCACCAAACAATACGGCCCCTGTGATTAGTGAACCATCCAATTCAGTTTTGGGGGCAAGCGGGATCAACCCGCCCAGCACAGATTTTTCCCGTTTTGCGGCAATGCGCCATGCGATGAACATCGGGATGATGGCACCGCCCAAAACGAAAACAAGTGTCGGGTCCCATACGCCGAAAAAATCAAGGAAGCCTTGAACCTTTGTGGTATCGGTCATGCCTGACACCACTAGCCCCAGGCCAAATAATGCGCCGCAAAACAGTGTAACCAGATTTTTCATCACAACACTCCCAAACTACGCGCTATGACGATAATTGCGGCACCAGCACCGATATAAACAAGGGTTGCAATGATCGAACGCAGCGAAAGCCGCGAGATGCCGCAAACCCCGTGGCCGCTGGTACAGCCTGATCCCAACCGTGTGCCAACACCCACCAACAGGCCAGCAACGATCAGCAATCCGATGTTATCTGTCACGTTGGTTTCAGGCAGTTTGGTGAACAAGCCCAGCAGTGCAGGGGCCCCGACAAGGCCTGCGATGAATAACAAGCGTTCACCCCATGTGTTACGGCCAGAGCCGTCAATCAGCCCGCCAACAATGCCGCTGGCCCCCATGATTTTGCCGTTGAACAGCAGAAAAATCGCCGCTGCACTGCCGATCATCAGCCCGCCCAACAGCCCGTAAGCCCAAGTGATATAATCCATTATCGTTCCTGTTTTTGTTATCGGTTGCATTAAATATGATGTGCGGCCATGTTACCAGTGAATATTCCTGTTGGAAACACAACGTATTCAATTTTTTGAATAAGAATTTGTGTTTATGGTCGGAATGTCGCATGAGGCTTCAGTCATCTAAATGGTAGGCTGAATAATTGTGTATAAATTTGTCGATTCTAATACAGAACGGCAACGCTTGAACAAGGAGGTTGTCATGCGCATTGGAACTCCAAAAGAGATCTACCCGGGGGAAACCCGTGTGGCGATGACGCCCGCGTCTGCCATTGAATTACAGAAACTAGGCTATGAGTGTTTGATTGAGAAGGGCGCAGGCGATGCCTCGCGGTTCTCGGATCAGGACTATAAGGATGCCGGCGTTAAAGTTGTGGCTACGGCGGCGGCTTTGTATAAGGGCGTCGATATTGTCGCCAAAGTGCGCCCGCCTGAAGATATTGAGGTCAAGCGTTTGCGCAAAGGTCAAACGCTGGTCTCGTTCTTTTATCCCGCCCAAAACCAGGCGCTGATGAATGCCGCCAACAAAAAAGGTGCGCATGTCATCGCGATGGATATGGTGCCGCGCATCAGCCGCGCCCAGAAGATGGACGCGCTTTCTTCCATGGCCAATATCGCGGGTTACCGCGCGGTGATGGAAGCTGCCAACAACTTTGAACGGTTCTTCACAGGGCAAATCACCGCCGCTGGTAAAGTACCACCTGCCAAAATTCTGGTTGTAGGGGCAGGGGTTGCTGGATTGGCCGCCATCGGCGCCGCGCAATCTATGGGGGCGATGGTTTTTGCCTTTGATGTGCGCCCCGAAGTGGCCGAACAGATCGAAAGCATGGGTGCCGAATTTGTGTTTCTTGAGTTTGAGGAAGACCAACAAGACGGTGCCGCAACAGGGGGTTACGCCGCCCCTTCCAGCCCGATTTTCCGTGAAAAGCAGTTGGAAAAGTTCCGCGAACTTGCCCCTGACATAGATATTGTCATCACCACAGCCCTGATCCCGGGACGGGACGCACCAAAGCTGTGGCTGAAAGATATGGTTGCCGCGATGAAACCGGGTTCGGTTATTGTCGATCTGGCCGCCGAGCGTGGTGGCAACTGCGATCTGACCGTTGCGGACGAAAAAATCGTCACGGATAACGGTGTAACCATCATCGGTTATACTGATCTGCCCGCACGCATGGCCGCCCAATCGTCCACGCTTTATGCCACCAATATCCGCCATATGATGACGGATTTGACACCCAATAAGGACGGCAAACTAAAGCATGACATGAAGGATGATGTCATTCGGGGTGCCACGGCCACCTATAAGGGTAAAATCACCTTCCCGCCACCACCGCCCAAAATTCAGGCAATCGCGGCGCAAAAACCGAAAGCCCCTGAAAAAACTGCGGAAGAGATCAAAGCGGAAGAGGCAGCGGCAGCTTTGCAAGCAGGTAAACAACAAACCATGGTGCTTATCGGTGGCGGCCTTTTGATGCTGTTGATCGGGGCCTATGCGCCTGCATCTTTCATGCAGCATTTCATCGTATTTGTGCTGTCATGTTTCATCGGCTTCCAAGTGATCTGGAAAGTTAGCCACGCATTGCATACGCCGCTTATGGCAATAACCAATGCCATTTCAGGCATTATCATACTGGGCGCCTTACTGCAAATCGGCGGTCAGGGCTTTATTGTCACCGTACTGGCAGGCATCAGCATTTTAATCGCAACCATCAACATCGTCGGCGGCTTTATGGTCACCAACCGCATGTTGCAAATGTTCCAAAAGTCTTGAGGGTGATGATATGAGCGCAGGAATTGTCACGGCGGCCTATATCGCTGCATCGGTATTGTTCATCCTTGCTTTGGGCGGGTTGAGTGATCAGGAAAAAGCCAAACGGGCTGTTTGGTTCGGCATTATCGGCATGGCTATTGCCGTGTTCGCAACCGTGTTTGGCCCCGGTGTGGGCGGTTGGTCATATATGATATTGATCCCATTGATGGGTGTCGGTGCCTTCCTTGGTGCCACTGTTGCCAAACGGGTTGAAATGACCGAAATGCCGCAACTTGTGGCCGCATTGCACAGCTTTGTCGGCTTGGCGGCGGTCTTTATCGGGCTGAATTCCGACATGGTCGGCACCCACGGTCTGACAGGGGCCGAGGTTTCAATCCATGAGGTCGAGATTTTCATCGGCGTCTTCATCGGGGCGATCACATTCACGGGTTCCATCATCGCCTACGGGAAACTGGCAGGTAAACTGGACGGCAAAGCCCTGATCTTGCCCGGTCGTCACGTGTTGAACGGGGCTGCCGTGGTAATCAGCTTGATCCTGCTGACCCTGTATATGGGCGGTTCTGGCAGTTGGACATTATACCTGATGCTGATCATCGCATTTGCGGTGGGCGCGCATCTTGTGGCCGCGATTGGCGGGGCGGATATGCCCGTGGTGGTGTCGATGCTGAACAGCTATTCAGGTTGGGCAGCGGCGGCAACTGGCTTCCTTTTGGGCAACGATCTGCTGATCGTCACAGGTGCGCTGGTGGGGTCATCAGGGGCAATCCTGTCGTACATCATGTGCAAGGCGATGAACCGCAGTTTCATCTCTGTGATCCTGGGCGGCTTTGGCGGTGCAACCGGCCCCGCGATGGAAATCGACGGCGAGATGATTGCAACCGATGCCGCCACTGTGGCCGCACAGCTGGAAGATGCATCATCGGTGATCATCGTGCCCGGCTACGGCATGGCCGTAGCACAGGCACAGCAATCGGTATCCGAACTAACACGGCGTTTGCGGGCCAAAGGCAAGACCGTGCGTTTTGGCATTCACCCGGTTGCGGGCCGTCTGCCCGGCCACATGAATGTGCTTCTGGCCGAGGCTAAAGTGCCCTACGACATCGTGCTGGAAATGGATGAGATCAACGACGATTTCCCTGAAACGGACGTGGTGATGATCATCGGGTCAAACGACATCGTCAACCCTGCCGCCCAAGAAGACCCCAACAGCCCCATCGCGGGTATGCCGGTGTTGGAAGTGTGGAAAGCCAAGTCTGTGATCGTGTCTAAACGCGGGCAAGGCACAGGCTATTCAGGCATTGAGAACCCGCTGTTCTTTAAAGAAAACACGCGGATGCTTTATGGGGATGCCAAGGCTTCGCTGGATCAGTTGTTGGGATTGATCAGTTAAATATAAAAGGGGCCTTCGGGCCCCTTTTTAAGTGTTGATAGTTATTGGGTGATTAACTTTATGCATAGTTTGCCCAATCAGTAGATCGAATAATCGCATTCCAATAGTTTCTGACAGCTTTGTAGGCACAGCATTCCCAAGTTGTCGAAGTGCTTCACCCCACGATCCAGTAATAATATAATCCCTATCAAACGTCTGAATTAATTTTGCTTCATAAGTCGTGAAATACCGCACGGAACCATCTTCATATCTAATCATGTTTTCGCCACCTGGAACGCCATGATCGCCTGCTTTTAGGGTTTTTGCGGGTTCATCTATGTAACTCCCCGTATGCCCGGGGTATTGCCGCGCACCTTCACGAAAATCATGCCCCTCAAGTTTATTTTTTGTGCGAGGGTCAGGAACTAGGCATAAAGTGTCCCTAACCGTAACCCAAGGCTTTAACCTGTTGATGTAAAATAAATTTCCCTGAGTGCATGTAGGGGGTGTTATGATTTTTGTTGGTGTGCGCAAGCCGTGCCGCTTCCAGTATTCGCCTGTACTTTTGTCTTCATCAAGTGTTTTCTTGCTGTGTGTTTTTGGAGGAAATGTCCAATCAAGTTTTAAATCAGCCCTAGTTCCTATAATAAATACCCGTTCTCGTTTTTGCGGCACCCCATAATCGGCAGCATTTATCAGTTGGTGACTGACGTGGTACTTAACATCGTCGAAATTAGCGAAATTAATATTTTTCAGCCTATCATTATGTTTTTGCCAACTTTCATCAGTATTTCTGTTAACAGAAGGAAAAGTCAGTGTGAGTATTATGTAGTCAAAGTATTCTGAAAATGTTTTTCTCAACAAGCCTTTAACATTCTCAAATAAAAATGCTTTCGGTTGGTATTTTGTGACTGCTAATGTTGCATAAGGGAACATATCCCGGTCATCCTCATGTGCTTTATGTTTTCCCGCTAAGGAAAATGGCTGGCATGGAGGGCCGCCTGCAATTAAATCCAAATCCTTAAATTGAGGAAATGAAAAATCCCTTATATCGCCTTCAAACACCAATTTTGGATCAAAGTTCTTTCTAAGAGAGTTACAGGCGTGTTTATTAAACTCTATAAATTGCACCGGTTGAAAACCAGATTTCTCAAGCCCTTTGGCCAACCCCCCAGCACCTGAAAAAAGCTCTAAACACTTCATGCTATGCTCCGAAGTGTTTTTGAATATTGGTTTTTACGTGCTCAATCAGGTTAGCTTTCCCTTTACATTTATCTGCAAAAGCACGTCCGGGGTGAATAACATCCCAATCAGATTTTGCCTGATTGTATCGACCTGCTCCAGGATCGTGATTGCCAAAGCCGTCTACTGCGGTGTTCCATACGGGGCGATGTAGCTTTATTAAACTCGATTCAACTGTACTAATCATATCAACGCCAGCGTCTTCAAAAATAGTGAAGCGGCAATTAAAATCGTTTGGATTAAGACCGTCGCCTTTCTGCAAGTTCCGAAAGTGTTCTATAATGCGTAAGAATAATTCATTCCCAGTGTTGCTTTTTGCAATACTCGGTTTTGCTTGCCGCCAACCTTTAGGAACAGCTTTGCCTATGTATATTGGTAAATCGTAACTTGTTCGATTTGCTTTATATAATTCGGCATAAGCATCATTTTTCCCTGTGTAATAGAGCGCATACACCCCACTACCTTCAAATCGTGTAGGTGGTGGCATCGTATGGACAGGAGTTCCATGAAAAAACCGCAAGGCATCCTTTACCAATTCAGAGAATGCTTCATTTGCATAGACGTGTTTTTCACGATCAAATTCGTGCTGTACCATATTAACCTCAAATCCTTATTGTCTTCATAACAATGGATAGAGCCGATGACAAAGTAAGATTTCATTTATTAGGTGCAATATGCCTGTTCAACCGCTTGTCCACCCAACCAAAGCCTAAAATAATCAACAGCGTGAAGCTGATGAAATACAGCGCAATAATCGGGTAGGGGACGAACGGGTTGAAGGTTTTGTCGGCGAAATAGCTGGCATAGTACAAAGCATCACCCTCTTGGCGCCATGCGGGGAAGCTGGAAAAGAACACCAGTGCCGTGGCGTGGAACAGGAATATCGCTTCATTGGTATAGCTGGGCCAAGCAAGCCGCAGCATGGTGGGGAAGGATATGCGCCAGAACACTTGGCGTTTTGACATGCCGATCGCATAGGCTGCTTCAATGTCGCCTTTGGGGATGGATTGCAATGCGCCGTAAAAAATATTCGCGGTGTAGCCTGCGGTGTTCAAGAACAGCGTGATTAATGCACCCAGCCATGCTTTGGTCAGCCATCTGGTTTCAACGGTGATCTCGATAAAGCCCAGGTTAATATCCCAGCCCATTTTCGGGATCATAACAAAAAACTCATAAATCAGGAAAAACTGAATGAACAGAGGTGAGCCGCGAATGACGAAGATGAACACGCGCGAAGGAATGCGCGCAATCGGGTTATCGCTGCTGCGCCCCAAGGCAAGGGCTACCGCAAAGAAGAAACCAAGCGATAGGGCAACAACGGCAAAATAGACGTTCCAGATCATGCCTGAGCCGATCAGAACAAACTGGTCGCAAAGCGTGAAATCGGTTTTAGGCAGCAACCGTTCACCGATACCGATGGATCGCAATGCGTAGCCAGTGAACGTTTCAAAACAGCTCATGACATGCCCGCCGCTGTATTTTGGCCACGTGACAAGCGGTGCATGATGCGGTCAAAAAACTTTTCGCTGATCCATGTCAGGAACAGGTAAAACACCAAAAGGAACATAAAATACCCAAGCCGCCAGTCGCCGTGGGGATAGGTGAAACGGGCGGTTTTCGAGCCGCCAAGTTCACGGGCCCAATAAACGATGTCTTCGACCCCCAAAAGAAACAACAGAGGGCTGGCTTTGATCAGGATCATCCAAAGATTGGACAGGCCGGGCAGGGCGTAAACCCACATTTGCGGCAGATGGATACGGCGGAATATCTGTTTTGGGGACATACCGAATGCAGCCCCCGTTTCCAGTTGCTCCTTGGGCACAGCCCCCAACGCGCCGTGAATGGTGTTGGCGGCAAAGGCCCCGAACACGATTGCAAAAGCGATAGTCGCCAGCATAAACCCGTAGGTTTCATGCACCCATTGCGGTGAGCTGCTGAGCGGCATTTTAGCCGCAGCACAGACCACAAAATCATTGCCTTGTCGGATAGGTTCCGACCAGTCGGAGCATTTTATTTTATGGCGGATTATTTCAATGCCCTGATCCATCGCAATGGGTACAAACAGGAAAAAGATAATGTCGGGAACGCCGCGCACCATAGACGTATAGATTGTACCGAACCAGCGGATGGGGGCGAATGTTGCACGCCGCGCCAATGCCCCTGTGAAGCCGAAAAGCAGGATAAAGGGCACGGTCAGGGCCAACAGGCCAAGCACCACCACAAAGCTGAAATAAAAGCTCATGTGCTTGCCGGTGGTCAGATAACAAGACCACCATTGGAAGCCTTCTATCAGTTTTGGATCGGTGCAATATTCAAACATTGATGTATCAACTTAGAAAAAAGGGCCGCGTGATAATCGCGGCCCTTGATGATGTCTTTAGTAACCGGCGTCGCGGCCATCGAACCATTTGGCGATCAGCGCGTTCAGGCTGCCGTCAGCCTTCATGGCCGCGATTGCCGCTTCAAACTTACCGCGCAGCTCGCCGTCGCTTTCGCGCACACCCATGCCGACACCGCCGCCGATGGCCACGTCATCACCGACAAATGCCAGTACGCCACCTGATGCGTCAACGATGTCTTTCAGGGCTGCGTGGTCTGCCAGCACACTGTCTGCTTCGCCGTTACGAACAGCGGCAATGGTGTCTTCCATTGTGGCATATTCAACAACTGTTGCATCGGAGGATGCCACATATGATGCTTGGATCGTAGCTGTTTGAGCCGCAACCGTACCTGTAGTGGCCTCAGCACCCGCACCCGCAAGGGCAACATATGAAGATGGATCTGCGGGGAAGTATTCTGATGTGAAATCAATCACTTCATCGCGTTCCGCAGTGATAGACATGCCAGCCATGATGGTGTCGTAGTTGCCGGAAACAAGGTTTGGAATGATGCTATCCCAGTCGTTTGTGACCCATGTGCAATCTAATTCCGCGCGTTTGCACAGCTCATTGCCCAGTTCTATTTCATAACCGTCAACTTCGCCGTTGTCGTTAATAAAGTTGTAAGGGGCATATGCGCCCTCTGTACCCATACGCACGGTATGGCTGCCAGCGATTGCTGATGTTGTGGTTAATGCGACAAGTGCTATGCCTGCCATTAGTTTAGTAAAAGTCATTTAAGTTCTCCCTATATATTGACTTGGTTTATAATGAACTTGCCAAAAATGCCCGGCAACGTTCAGACTTCGGATTTTCGAACACCTGTTTGGGTGTTCCTATTTCTTCCACCAATCCCTGGTGTAGAAACATGACAGTGTCGCTGACCTCGCGGGCAAAGCCCATCTCGTGGGTCACAACAATCATTGTGCGGCCTTCCTCGGCCAATGCGCGCATAACTTTCAGCACTTCGCCGACCAGTTCGGGGTCTAATGCTGATGTGGGTTCGTCGAACAGTAAAACTTTAGGCTCCATCGCCAATGCGCGCGCTATGGCCACGCGTTGCTGCTGGCCGCCTGACAGTTGGCTGGGGTAATTATCAGCCTTTTCGGCAATACCTACTTTTTCAAGATATTTCATACCCGCAATTTTGGCTTCTTCGGGCGTTTTTTTCAGTACCTGCACCGGCCCTTCGGTGACGTTTTGCAACACGGTCATATGTGACCACAGATTGAAACTTTGAAACACCATGCCCAGCTGGCTGCGCAGCCGTTGAATTTGTTTGGGATCGGCCCCGGTTGAACGCCCCTTGGCATCCTTGCGCACGATCACCTCTTCACCATCCAGAAAAACCCGGCCCTGATCCGGGGTTTCCAGAAAGTTGATGCAGCGTAAAAATGTGCTTTTGCCGGAACCCGAACTGCCGATGATCGAAATCACATCACCCTTTTTGGCAGATACCGACATGCCCTTTAGAACTTCTAAAGTGCCAAAGCTTTTGTGAATGTCTTCTGCCACAAGCATTATCGTTTCGTTCGGCATCATTCCCCCAAGATCGCTGCGCTTTGAAACTAAACAGTTAATAAGCAAAGTGGCAAGCAGTTGTTTGATTTTAGAGCATTAACGCGGGGTCATCTACTGGATTGAATTGAAAAACCAAAGCTATCAAGTTGAAAAATCAACGCTGAAAACTAAACCAGTAAACTAGTTTAGTATTTCAGGGCGGTTTAATACAACGGCTATATTTCTTGACAGAATCGCCATTTACCTGCCAGATAACCCTGCTCAAGTGGACACGCAGTGAGCGTAAAAAGGTGGGTGTCGTTCTTTTTGTTCAACACGAGGAGGGCGATAATATGCGCCAGCTAACACACACACATTTATCACCCACAAATGGGGGGATCTGAAATATGGATTTCTCGCTTTTTGTCCACATGGAACGCATGTCTGCAAAAGACAGCTACCAGGAATTACATGACCAGTTTATTGAGTTGGCCCAGATGGCCGATGCCGGTGGTATGCGTACGGTCTGGACCGGTGAACACCATTCAATGGATTTCACCATTTCACCCAACCCGCTATTATTGCTGACAGAACTGTCGTTGAAAACCGAACAAATCCGACTGGGTACAGGCACAATCGTGGCCCCGTTCTGGCATCCTATTCGGCTTGCAGGTGAGGCGGCGATGACCGACTTGATCACGGGTGGTCGTCTGGAATTGGCCATCGCGCGCGGGGCATATTCGTATGAATATGACCGTTTGGGCGGCGGTATGGATGCTTGGGCGGCGGGTGAACATTTGCGCGAAATCATCCCTGCGATCAAGGGGCTTTGGGCAGGGGATTATGCGATGGAAGGCAAGCATTATGCGTTTCCGAAATCCACCGCTGTACCTAAGCCTGTGCAAAAGGGTGGCCCGCCTGTTTGGGTGGCCGCACGTGACCCGAACTCGTTTGATTTTGCGCTGAAAAACGATTGCCATATTCAAGTGACCCCGCTTTGGAATGGCGATGATGAAGTGGCTGATCTGATGGCGAAGTTCAAAAAAGCCAAGGCTGCCAACCCTGATAAATCGCCCAAGGTAATGCTGCTGAACCACACGGCTGTGGGGGCCAACGGCGCGGATGTGGCGCAAGATTGCAAAGATATGTCGCGCTTCTATTGCCATTTCGGTGCGTGGTTTCGCAATGAACGGCCCATCACTAATGGCTTGATTGCTGAATTAAGCGATGAAGAAATGGCGAAAATAGAAATGTACAGCCCTGAAAACATGCTTAAAAACAAAGTGGTTGGCACGCCTGATCAGGTAACAGAACGGATCAAAATCTATCAGAAAATGGGCTATGATGAATATAGTTTCTGGATTGATAGCGGGTCCAGTTTCAAGGATAAAAAACGCAGCCTGCGCCTGTTTATAGATGAAGTTATGCCGAATTTTAAAGGAAATATCTGATGGAACTGGTTCGCAAATTTGTGACACATATAGAAGAAATCCATATTGAAGGCGGCAAGCGTGTTGCCAAGCCTCCGCTTATGATCGCGGTTGCTGCCGTGTTGAAAAACCCTTGGGCAGGGCAGGGATTTGTGGAAGATTTAAAGCCTGCCATTCTAAAACACGCCCCGCCCTTGGGCGCGGAACTGACCCGCCGTATTCTGGAAATTGCGGGTGGTGGTGATGCGATAGAGGCATATGGTAAAGCCGCAGTTGTGGGCACCCAGGCCGAGATTGAACATGGCTCTGGTTTCATCCACACCCTGCGTTTCGGCAATCATTTTCGCAAAGGTGTGGGGGCGACCAGCTACCTGAGCTTTGCCAATACGCGCGGTGGTGCAGGTGCCAGTGTGCAGATACCGTTGATGCACAAGCACGATGCGGGAATGCGCTCGCATTATCTGACCATTGAGTTTAACATCCCCGATGCACCCGCACCTGATGAAATGATTATCGCACTGGGGGCGGCAACAGGCGGGCGACCACACCACCGTATTGGGGATCGCTATCAAGATATTGCCGAAATGGAAGCGGGTGGCGAAGAAACTGTGGTAAAGGCACTGGAATGAAAGACTTGATCATGCTGCACGGGGTCGGGCTGGATCGCGGGCTCTGGCAGCCTTTGCGTCAAGCCCTGCCCGATGTCACCACACATGCCTATGATCTGCGCGGGCACGGGCAAGGGCCGGATTGGAAAGGGCCTGCCAACTTGGATGGTTTTACCGATGATTTGTGGGATTTTGCTGACGCTTTGGGCTTAGACAGTTTTGCCCTTTGCGGCTTTTCCATGGGGGCAATGATTGCGCAATGGGCGGCATTAACAAAACCTGAACGTATATCGCATCTTGTTCTTTTAAGCGGGGTTTATGGGCGTTCAGAACAACAGCAAGACGCGGTTATAAGACGCTACAAAGAGGCTGAACTACGTGGCCCAACGGAATTGATTGAGGCGGCATTAACCCGCTGGTTTCCAGCTGAATTTGCTGAAGAAAACCCTGAATATTTGACGCAAATACGCCTGCGCCTATCCCAAAATAACACAGAACAATTCATGCAAAATTATAAGTTTTTTGCCCATGAAGGGGCGCAAATTGTAGGGCGGTTAAATGAAATTCAGGTGCCAACACTTGTGGCTACAGGTGGGTTGGATACAGGCTCGACCCCTGAAATGGCCAAACGAATGGCGTCGAAAATTCCCAGTGCAAAAGCGATCATCTTCAAAGATACCGCCCATATGTTGCCTATGCAAAAGCCCTTCGAGTTGGCAAGGTTGATCAAGGGCGTGTTGCAAAAGTGAAAGGAAACCGCATGAAGTTTCAGCTTTATATTGATGGCGCATTTTGTGATGGGGCCAAGGGCGGGCGCATTGAATGTGTGAACCCCGGTGATGAACAGGTCTGGAATTCGGTGCCCGAAGCAACTGAGGCAGATGTTGACCGTGCCGTAGATGCCGCACATCGTGCTTTTAGCGAAGGGCCTTGGGCGCAAATGTCGCCTGCGGCGCGCGGTAAGTGCTTGTATCGGTTGGGCGATTTACTGGAAAAACATGCGGCAGAATTTGCCGAAGTGGAAAGCCGCGACTCGGGTAAAATCCTGCGTGAAACCGCCGCGCAATGCCGCTATATGGCCGATTATCTGCGGTTTTATGCGGGACTTGCAGATAAGGTCACAGGCCAAACCTTGGCCCACGACAAGCCTGATATGATCTGTATGACCATCCGTGAACCTTTAGGTGTGGTTGCTGCCGTGGTGCCGTGGAACAGCCAGATTTTCCTGACGTGTGTGAAGCTGGGGCCTGCCCTTGCGATGGGTAATACCATCGTCATCAAAGCCTCTGAAGATGCCCCGTGTCCAGTGCTGAAATTCGCCGAACTGGTCGATAAGGCGGGCTTTCCTGCGGGTGTTGTCAATATCATTGCAGGTTACGGGCCCACATGTGGCGCACGTCTGACATCGCACCCCAAAGTTGCCCGTGTGGCGTTCACCGGCGGGGTGGAAGCCGCGCGTAATGTGGTGCGCAACACCGCTGATAACTTCGCGCTTTTAACCTTGGAACTGGGCGGCAAAGCCCCCGTTCTGGTGTTTGATGACGCCAATTTGGAAAGTGCGGCCAACGGGGTTGTGGCAGGCGTCTTTGCCGCTGCCGGGCAATCTTGTGTATCAGGGTCGCGCCTGTTGGTGCAAGAAGGTGTGCGTGATGAATTCTTGGCCATGTTGGTCAAAAAAGCCCAAGCCATCAAGATCGGTGACCCGGTGGATAAGGCCACCGAAATGGGGCCGCTTTGCACCCGCCGCCAACGCGACCGCATTCAGGAATTACTGGTGAAAAGCGTGGCCAACGGGGCTGAAATATTGACAGGCGGCAATATCCCCGAAGGCTTTGATAAGGGCAATTACTTTGAACCGACGATTGTATTATGTGAAGCAGACGGGCTGGCCGTGTACGAAGAAGAACTTTTCGGCCCCGTGTTAAGTGTGCGCAGCTTCAAAACGGAAGATCAGGCGGTGGCTTTGGCCAACGCATCGCGCTTTCACTACGCAGGTGGTGCATTCACCCGTGATCTGGCACGCGGCATGCGGTTAACCCGCACGCTGGCTGGCGGCGTGACCTATATCAACACATGGCGGGTGATCTCACCCTCGGCCCCTTTTGGCGGTAACAAAGATACCGGCTATGGCCGTGAAAGCGGCATGGATACGATGCTGGATTATTCGCGCACCCGCACGGTTTGGATCAACACGTCTGATGCGCCTATGGCTGATCCTTTTGTTATGCGTTAGGGTGGCCCAAACGCCCTGATATTTAAGGACTATAATGCCCAAAATCGGAATGGAACCTATTCGGCGCAAAGCTTTGATTGAGGCCACAATCCTTGAAATAGGCAATGCTGGATCCTTGAATGTCACGGTAGGTAAAATCGCCAAACGGGCAGGGGTTTCCAGTGCGTTGGCGCATCACTATTTTGGCAGCAAAGACCAGATATTGCTGGCGGCCATGCGTGAAATTCTGGCCCGTTTCGGGCAGAATGTGAATCGCGAATTGGCGGGCGCGAATACGCCCTTGCAGCGGGTTGAAGCGATTATTGATGCCAGTTTTCACGTGGATAACTTTCAGCCACAAGTGGTAGCATCTTGGTTGACGTTTTATGTCTTGGCGCAAAACTCTGCGGATGCGCAACGCCTGTTGCAGGTCTATGCCCAGCGGTTACAATCCAATCTGGTCTATGATCTGTGCAAACTGACAGATCGGGATAAGGCCAAGCGCATCGCCAACGGTTTGGCGTCGATTATTGACGGGTTTTACATCCGCCAGGCTTTGCAGAAATCAACGGCAGACCGTGTGGAAACAATTTCGATTGTGAAACAGTATCTGGCGTTGCAGTTGCAGGCTGATGCGCGAACGCCTTCCTAACGCCGTTTACATCTTTGCAAGTGTATAACGCAGGTGACGTCAAAAGTAGTTCACGGGTTTTCAAAGGGCGCATAGCAGTGCCAAATGCGAAAGCCACCGAAAATTACATGTAAGAATAGGTGCAAAGGGTAAAGCCTTTGTTCGGTTTTATAGCTACAAATGGCAGGCCTGCCTTCTTATGAACATCATAGCCCAAACAGATGAAAACCCCGCCACCAAACACACGGCGACGGGGCGATAACCCGTTATAAATCTTCAATAAATTGGTAAATAGCAGTTTGGCCTTCACCGGAAAACGCAGATGAATGTCCGCCGCCTTGCAGTGTTTTCATCACTTTATCTTTGGCGGGCGACAGATCAAATATAATCTTGCCATGGGCATATGGAATGACCTGATCGTTGGTGCCATGCAAAACCAGTGTCGGGGTATCTATCCCCTTGATATATTCGCGGGTTTCCCAGCGTTGATCCAATACTGCGCGTATGGGAAAGATCGGCATTTGTTTGGCAGCCAAATCAACAATGGCGGTATAAGGGGCTTCCAGTATCAGGGCATCGGGTAGGGTGTTTGTGGCCAGTTTCGTAGCCACACCCGTGCCCAGACTTTCACCGTAATAGATTATTTTACCCTTTGGTGCCATGCCCAGAATTTGCGCCAAGTTGGCCCGCAACAAGAGTGCATCTTTGGTAATCACATCCTCGGATGGCTGCCCGGTGCTACCGCCTGAGCCGCGGTAAGCCATCGCCACAACCCCGTAACCGCGATCAATCAGACGCTCAAACCGCTGGGCGCGGCCTGCCAGATTACCGGCATTGCCGTGAAAATAAAGCACCGTCGCCTTGCGCCCCTTTGCCGGGCGGGCCCAGATAATCAGGGTGTTGCCGTCATCGGTTTTCAGCTTGTATTCGCGCAAGCGCGGCTCACCGGCATCTTTGGGTGTTTGGTAGGCCGTGCTGAACGGATAAATCAACGCAATGCGCGCAAACCAGACGGTGGCAAAAGCCGCAATATAAAGGATGATCAGCCAACTTAACATATGCCTTAACCGGCTCATAACATTTGCCGCTCAATGCGGATGGTATAACGGGCGGCGATCAGGCCCAAACATGCGGACAGGATAATACAGCCGATCAAGGGTAATACACCACTTGATGCGGTTAAAAGACTGCCCGCGAGGGCTGAAAATGCCGCCCCGCCCAAGGTCATCAATGCCCCGCCCAAACCCGATGCAGAGCCTGCAAGTTCCGGTTTCACATCCAACATACCTGCATTTGCGCTGGGCAAGGTCATGCCGTTGCCCAGCCCGATGGTGGTGGCGAAAAGGAAGAATGCCAGCGGGTGATCCCAACCGGCAAGGGTGACGATCAACGCGCTGCCCATGCCGACGATGGTGATGGTAATGCCCACGGTCATCATTTTATAGATGCCATATGTGTTGGTGTACCGCCCCGACAGGCCGTTGCCGATCATATAGCCCACAGGGGTCAGCATCAGGTAACCGCCGATTTGGGCACTGGTCAGGTGGTATATTTCACTACCCACAAAAGGTGCGCCACCCAAGTAGGCGAAAAATGTGCCTGCGGAAAATGCCGCTGTCAGGGCATAGCCCCAGAACCTGCGGGATTTCAACAGGTCGGGATAGGCTTTGATTTGTGCTTTGAAGTTGGTCATTTTGTGTCTGTTGGTCTCGCCCAGATCAAACCAGCAGATGATAAAAACAAACGCGCTGAACAGGCTTAAGAAGTAGAAATTTGACTGCCAGCCATAGTATTTTGCCAACAGCCCGCCAAGGGGTGGGGCCAGCATCGGGGCCAGTGCCATGCCCATGGTGACATAGCCGATCATGCTGGCTGCGTGTTCGCGGGCAACCAGATCGCGCACAATGGTGCGTGACAATACCAGCCCGCTGACGATCACGGATTGCATGACGCGAAACAAGATGAATACCTCAAAGCTGCTGCTTTTGGCGGCCCCGATAGAGGCAATGATGAAAAGGATGATAGAGACCAGCATCACTGGCCTACGGCCAAAGCGGTCGGAAACCGGGCCCAGCACAAGGTGGGCGATTGCGGTTATGGCGATATAGCCCGATATGGCCAGTTGCATCAGCGCGTAAGGCACATCGAAATGCCGCGCCATTTCTGGTAATGAAGCCAGAAAGATGGTCAGTGAGGTTGACCCAAGGCTGGCGATTAACACCAATGTGGTGATGTTGGGCGGGGTGTTGCGATCAAAATAACGCGCTTTGGGGTGCGGAGTGGACATTTATGGCCTGAATTTAGGTAAGTAATTCAGACTTATCACGGGTATTGAAAACGTCCAGCTACTTTTCGGATAATGAATAAGGTAGCACACCGCGTGAATTGTGATTAACCTCAAGGCGGCGTTCCAAGGGCGGAACCGATCGTTGATGGCAGTTTTCACGCTCGCATATGCGGCATGATATGCCTATGGGCTCAAATGCTTGTGCATTTTTGGTGTCTAAATCATCGGCATAAACCAAAGCGTCTGCATGTTTCACTTCACACCCCAACCCGATAGCGTAACGCCGAGTGGGGGCGCGAAATGACCCCGATGGTTTTGATACATCACGCGCAAGACAAAAGTATTGTGCGCCGTCAGGGGTTTCGGCAAGCTGACGCAAAAACTGACCTGGTGTTTCAAAGGCGCGGTGCACGTTCCACAAGGGGCAGGCACCGCCATATCGGGCGAATTGCAATGTGGTGGCAGAGTGACGTTTGGTGATGGTGCCGGCTTGATCAACGCGCACGAAAAAGAACGGGATGCCTTTCAGCCCTGTGCGCTGCATGGTGGATAGGCGGTGAGCGACCTGTTCAATGGAGGCCCCGAACCTTAAGGCTAGAACCTCTAAATCATGGCGGCATTCCTGGGCGGCTTGCAAGAACGCGCTATAGGGTAAAAGTGTGGCCCCGGCAAAGTAGTTGGCCAGCCCGATTTTGCAAATATCACGGGCTTCGGGGGTGCTGAAACGGGCCATATCCAACGTGGCTTCCAGTAATTCATGGCATTCCAACAGGGCGATTTGGTGGGCCATCTGAAAGCTGCGCGAAGCCTCTGATGCAGTTTTTGACAAGGTTAATGTGCGGGCTGTTGCATCCATATTACGCAAGCTATCCGTGGTTTCAAATTGAACCGTCAGGTGGTGTTTATCTGATAGGCGGCTGGACAGGGCGGAATGTATTGAAAGTTGTTTTTCTGCTAGTTTATTTGAAATAAATTCCGCTTTTATATCAATAGCGTCGATATAATTATCGCAATAGTGAAAGAAATCCCGCACCTCTTCCCACGGAGACAGGGTGACGGAACCGCCTTCACGCCCTAAAGCTTCATCCAAAGATGCAAGACGTTCCTGAGCTTGACGGTAACTGCGATGCAGGTCTAAAAACGCGCGTGCCAAGCTAGGCGCGTTTGATGCGGCCAGTTGCAAATCCGCAAGACTGGTTTGAGTGTCACCAAACAAAGGGTCGGCCAAGGCCTCTTTCATATCGGCGACAACGCGCGGTGTGTCGCTGTCGGATAATTTGGTGACATCAAAGCTGAAATCGCGTGCCAGTGTCAGCACCACGGATGTGGCAATGGGGCGGTGATTGTTTTCCATTTGGCTCAGGTAGGGCAGGGATATACCCAACCTGTCAGCAAACACTTTTTGACTTATATTAAAGTCCTGACGAATTTGGCGCAGGCTGACACCTGCATAGAGTTTGGTATTTGCCATGGGTGTGTTTCCCCTAAGATTTTGCAATTTTGCATTTAGCAATAGCAACAATGAAAACATTTTGCAAATTAACTAAAATTGCCTTTCCCGTAGAGGTAAGTAGTGTACAACAATCCATACGCTGCGGGAGGAATTTGCGTGTCAAATACAGATATCATCGAACAACTGGAAGATCGCCGTGCTGCGGCCAAACTGGGTGGCGGCAAACGCCGTGTTGATGTGCAACATGCCAAAGGCAAGCTGACCGCGCGTGAACGCATTGAAGTTTTGCTGGATGAAGGCTCTTTTGAAGAGTTTGATATGTTTGTGACGCATAAATGCCAGGATTTCGGCATGGATAAAGAACATATCCCCGGTGACGGCGTGGTCACGGGCTGGGGCACGATCAACGGCCGTATGGTCTATGTGTTCAGTCAGGATTTTACGGTTTATGGCGGCTCTCTTTCGGTGACGCACGCCAAGAAAATCTGCAAAGTTCAGGAAATGGCGATGCGCAACGGCGCACCTATCATCGGGCTTAGCGACTCGGGTGGGGCGCGCATTCAAGAAGGTGTGGCCGCCTTGGCGGGTTACACATCGGTGTTTCATAACAATATCAAGGCATCCGGCGTGATCCCGCAGATCAGTGTGATCATGGGCCCTAGTGCGGGGGGCGCGGTTTATTCGCCCGCGCTGACCGATTTTATTTTCATGGTGCGTGACAGCTCATACATGTTTCTGACCGGGCCTGATGTGCTTAAAACCGTGACAAATGAGGTGGTTACCGCAGAAGATCTGGGCGGGGCCAAGACCCACAGCAGTAAATCATCGGTCGCGGACGGGGCTTATGAGAACGATATGGAAGCACTGATGGAAGTGCGCCGTTTGTTTGATTTTCTGCCGCTGAATAATAAATCCAAACCGCCTGTGCGACCGTTTTTTGACGGGCATATGCGCAAAGAACCATCCCTGAATACGCTGATCCCGGATAATCCCAACACACCTTATGACATGAAGGAATTGGTGACAAAACTGGCCGATGAGGGTGATTTCTTTGAAATCCAAGAAGAATTTGCAAAGAATATCCTGACGGGCTTTATCCGCCTTGAAGGCTCTACCGTTGGCGTGGTGGCCAATCAACCGATGGTGTTGGCGGGGTGTCTTGATATTAATGCCTCTCGCAAAGCGGCACGTTTCGTGCGGTTTTGCGATGCGTTTGAAATCCCGTTGCTGACGCTGGTAGATGTGCCAGGGTTTCTGCCTGGAACAGCGCAGGAATATGGTGGTGTGATCAAGCACGGCGCCAAATTATTGTATGCATTTGGCGAGGCCACGGTGCCGCGTGTCACACTGATCACCCGCAAGGCGTATGGCGGGGCATATTGTGTGATGTCGCCCAAGCATTTGGGTGGTGACGTGAATTATGCCTGGCCCACCGCTGAAATTGCGGTGATGGGGGCCAAAGGGGCGGTTGAAATTCTGCACCGGGCTGATTTGGGTGATGCGGATAAGATCGCTACCCTGACGGCGGATTATGAAGAACGTTTTGCCAACCCGTTTGTGGCCGCCGAAAACGGCTTTATTGATGAGGTGATCATGCCGCATAATACGCGCATGCGTGTGGCACGCGCATTTGCCAGTTTGAAGTCAAAGGATGTAAAGAATCCTTGGCGCAAACATGATAATTTGCCGTTGTGAAGGGGGCTGTTATGTTAAAAAATGACATTTTTAGAGCTGAAAAAGCGGGTAAAGCCTGTTTTGGGGGCTCAAAGGCATCATATTGGGCCGTATTTTACCATTTTCAGGAAAACTTTGCATTATCCGCCTGTTTTTTGCAGGCAAAAGCTGCTAAGCTGCAGCTATTCCAAGTGTTAACTGGCTTGGCTCGTAACAAAATTAGGATAGCAATATGTCAAAAACAATTACATCTATCGCGCTACTTTTGGTCCTTGGACTGTCTGCATGTGCAAATTCTTCATCTTCTGCAGGTCCAACACCTGAGCCAGAACCCATCCCGGCACCTGTGCCAACACAAAAATACTAAAAATTATAGCCAAGAACCGATCACGGTTCTTGGCATCCCACAGATGCGCACCTGCGGGGGTGTGTCATGATAAAACACCGTGGTTTTCCTTCCCGTCTTCCCAGCTCTGATTTTCAGTTTACCATTAGGCGTGCCAGTAAAAAGGGCGTAACTAAGTTGATCAAACGCGAACGTTATGCGGATCGCCGACCTGCGGATCGCCGTGCGGATGAAGGTTTCATGCGGGCTTTATGGGAACATTTCGGCGAAGAACCGTTTGAACGCGGCAACCTGGATGCGGGCCGCCTAAGTTGGTTGTTGGGCCGTGAAGTGGAAGCAGCCGATGATTCCTTTGATCCCGAAGACTATGAGACATTGCTGAAAATCAACGTTGGGCGCGCTATGGTGAGCTTTCCAGAGGTTTTTGGGGGTTAATCGGCATGAACTCGCGCATCATAAAACAACTTTGGCAGCTTTACGCCCAAACTGTGGGGGGCCTGAACAATTTGATATGCAAGTGTGAAAAAGCCGTTTACCTTAATGATCAAGGAAGTTCTTATGTAACTTCGATGACGCCTAGATTGGCCGCGTCGCTTGCAAAAGCAAAAGCCGATCAAGAGTTTTTTCGCTCTTTCATGCGGAACAGCTCTTTCATTTCCCCTCTACTAGGGCCCTTGTGTATATTCACAAGGGTCTTTTTTTGTGCGGAAAACCTACCTGTCCTTAACTTTCCTAGGGGATCCTAATGTTCAAGAAAATCCTTATCGCCAATCGTGGTGAAATTGCCTGCCGTGTGATCAAATCGGCCCAGAAAATGGGTATTAAAACGGTCGCGATCTATTCGGATGCGGACAGGAATGCCCTGCATGTGAAAATGGCTGATGAAGCTGTGCATATCGGCCCGTCGCCTGCGGCGCAAAGTTATATCGTGATTGATAAGGTGATGCATGCGGTGCGCCAATCCGGGGCCGAGGCTGTGCACCCGGGGTATGGGTTTCTGTCTGAAAACATGAAATTCGCGCAAGCCTTGGAAAAAGCAGGCGTTGCCTTTATCGGGCCACCTGCGGGGGCTATTGCCTCTATGGGCGATAAAATTACCTCAAAGAAACTGGCGGCGAAAGCCGGTGTAACCACGGTTCCGGGCTATATGGGCGAGATCGCGGATGAGGCCGAGGCGGTTAAGATTTCAAACGAAATCGGTTATCCGGTAATGATCAAAGCCTCTGCCGGTGGCGGTGGCAAGGGCATGCGGGTTGCCTGGAATGATGCTGAGGCCCGTGAAGGGTTTCAACTGTCAAAAAGTGAAGCGGCCAGCAGTTTTGGCGATGACCGAATTTTCATTGAGAAATTCATCACCCAACCGCGCCACATTGAAATTCAGGTACTGGGTGACAAGCATGGCAACTGTATTTACCTGAACGAACGTGAATGTTCGATCCAGCGGCGCAATCAAAAGGTGATCGAAGAGGCACCTTCCCCGTTTCTGGATGCGAAAACCCGTAAATCCATGGGTAAACAAGCTGTCGCATTGGCCAAAGCGGTGGATTATTGCAGTGCAGGCACGGTTGAATTTATCGTCGACGGTAAGCGTAATTTCTATTTCCTAGAGATGAATACACGCTTGCAAGTGGAACACCCTGTGACCGAATTGATCACCGGTATTGATCTGGTCGAACAGATGATCCGTGTGGCTTATGGTGAAAAGCTTGCGATCCGGCAAAAGGATGTGGTGATCAACGGTTGGGCGATGGAAAGCCGGCTTTATGCAGAGGATCCCTATCGTAATTTCCTGCCCTCTATTGGCCGTTTGTCACGCTACCGCCCACCTGAAGAGGTGGCCACGAAAACCATGGTGGTGCGCAATGATACGGGCGTTTATGAAGGGGGTGAAATTTCAATGTTTTACGACCCGATGATTGCAAAACTGTGCTCTTGGGCACCTGATCGCGCGGCCGCGATCGACGTTATGCGCAATGCGCTGGACGGGTTCGAAGTGGAAGGGATCGGGCATAACCTGCCGTTCCTGTCTGCGGTGATGGATCACCCAAGATTTGCCAGCGGGGATATTACTACGGCTTTCATCGAAGAAGAATATCCTGATGGATTTCAAGGGGTTGAATTGAATGAAGTCACGCTAAAACGCATCTCTGCGGCCTGTGCTGCAATGTACCGCGTTGCTGAAATTCGTCTTGCACGGGTATCGGGGCGGATTGATAACCATGAACGCAAGGTTGGTGAAAACTGGGTGATAAAGGTGCAAGATGCGCGGTTTGATGTGTCGATTGATGCCGACCCGAAAGGTTCATCCGTCAGCTTTGCCGATGGCACCAAACACCGGGTGACCAGTGACTGGGTGCCGGGTGAAAGGTTGGCCAATTTCATGATTGATGGCACCCCTTTGATCCTGAAAGTGGCCCCGATCAGTGCGGGCTATCAGGTGCGGTATCGCGGGGCTGATACCAGCGTTGTCATCTATACGCCGCGCCGTGCGGAACTGGCGGAATATATGCTGGAAAAACTGCCAGCTGACACCTCGAAAATGCTGCTTTGCCCAATGCCGGGTCTGATCGTGAACCTGAATGTTGCCGTGGGCGATGAGGTGCAGGACGGCCAGGCACTTTGCACTGTGGAAGCGATGAAAATGGAAAATGTGCTGCGCGCGGAAAAGAAGGGCGTTATATCGAAGATTAACGCAAAAGTTGGCGGCAGCATGGCGGTTGATGAAGTGATTATGGAGTTTGAATAATTCCAACTTCCCGCTTTCATATGTTCCCTATTTGTTCTAAACTTGGGTTAACCCAATCCAAAGTGAAGACCGATGACCAAAGCCCGATTACGGCTGCTTTATCTAGATATGAACAGCTATTTTGCCAGTGTGGAACAGCAAGAAGACCCGAATTTACGCGGTCGCCCCGTTGGTGTGGTGACAACAATGCAGCCCAATGCGGCGATCATTGCGGCCAGTTACGAAGCGAAAAATCAGGGGCTGAAGTTCGGGATGCGGATGCGCGAAGCGCAACAAATGATCCCCGACATGCAGTTTCGGGCCGCACGCCACGATGTTTACGTGGACTATCATCACCGGATCAAAGGCGCGATAGAACAGGTGTTGCCGATAGAGGCCGCGCATTCGGTGGACGAGTTCTCTATACGTTTATCGGGTGGGGCGCAGCGGTTGGAAACAGCCCTTGGGTTGGCCGAACAGATGCGCCAGCAGATTTACGCGCAAGTCGGCCCCGCGATGCGCTGTTCAATCGGGCTTGGGCCCAGCTTACTTCTGGCCAAATTGGCGGGCGAATTGCGCAAACCAAATGGGCTGGAATGGCTGTTGCCAGAAGTGTTGCCAGACAAGATCAACCATTTGAAATTACGCGATATTCCGGGAATCAGCCACGGGATAAGCGCACGGTTGGATGCCGCTGGAATTACCACCATCCCCGCCCTTTACGCATTGCCCCCCAAACACGCCCGCAAAATCTGGGGCGGGGTGCAGGGCGAACGATTTATCCGCGCGTTTCAGGGCGAAGATATTCCATTGCCTGCGTCCAAACCCGCACGTTCCTTGGGGCATGGACAGGTTCTATCTTACAACAATCGCAACGCGGAAGCCGCACGTCTGGTAACGCGCCGCTTGCTGATCAAGGCCGCCACACGGCTGCGGCGCGAAAACGCTTTTGCCACCTATTTACACATTTCGGTGAAATGTTCACAAAAAGGTCGCTGCGGTTTGGGGCGCCGCATACGGGCTACACAGGACAGTTTCCAGTTGCTGGCCTTGTTTCGGGAATTCTGGGATGGCTTGGTTTTCAGCCAGCCAATTTCAACCAGCGTGATGCTGGGCGGGCTGGTGCCTGCGCACAGGCATACGGCGGATTTGTTCGAGGATCGGACACGTGCAGGGATGCGCACCAAGCGCGAAAACCTGTGTGTTTTGGTCGACGCGATCAACCAACGCTACGGGCAGGATACGCTGATTTATGGCGAACGCCCACGCGAAATAACACCCTTTACGGGGGCCAAAATAGCTTTTGGCCGCATCCCCGGGCGCGAAGAATTTCGAGACTGAATTTCATATATAAAACAAAGGAGTATGCGCTATGAGCACCTCTGAGCTTAAGACCTGGAAAAGCCTTGCAGAAAAAGAATTACGCGGCAAGCCACTGGATGATTTGACATGGCAAACGCCTGAAGGCATTGCCATCAAACCGCTTTATACAGAAGCGGATTTGGATGCGGTTGATCATTTGGGATCAACGCCGGGATCAGCCCCTTTCACGCGCGGCCCGAAGGCCACGATGTATGCGGGGCGGCCTTGGACAATCCGCCAATATGCGGGGTTTTCGACGGCTGAGGAAAGCAATGCGTTTTACCGCAAAGGGCTGGCCAGCGGGCAGCAGGGGGTTTCTGTAGCGTTCGATCTGGCAACGCATCGCGGCTATGATAGTGACCACGAACGGGTTGTGGGTGACGTTGGCAAGGCGGGGGTGGCCATTGATAGTGTCGAGGATATGAAAATCCTGTTTGACGGTATTCCGCTGGATAAAATCAGCGTGTCAATGACGATGAATGGTGCGGTAATACCGGTGTTGGCCAGTTTTATTGTGGCTGGTGAAGAGCAGGGGGTTGATCGTGCAAACCTGTCGGGCACGATCCAGAATGACGTGCTGAAAGAGTTCATGGTGCGCAATACTTATATCTATCCGCCCGAACCTTCGATGCGGATTGTGTCGGACATTATTGATTTTACCAGCCGGGAGATGCCCAAGTTTAATTCAATCTCGATCAGCGGTTATCACATGCAAGAAGCGGGTGCGACGCTTGTGCAAGAGCTGGCATTTACGCTGGCGGATGGTAAGGAATATGTCCGCGCCGCGATTGCGCGTGGCATGGATGTGGATGCTTTCGCACCCCGCCTGTCATTCTTTTTTGCAATAGGTATGAATTTCTTCATGGAAGCGGCAAAATTGCGGGCAGCACGGTTGCTTTGGCACCGTATTATGACTGAATTTGGGGCTGAAAATGAGAAATCTTTGATGCTGCGCACGCACTGCCAGACCAGTGGCGTTTCGTTGCAGGAACAAGACCCCTATAACAACGCCATTCGCACCGCTTATGAAGCGATGTCAGCGGTGCTGGGCGGGACGCAATCTTTGCACACCAACAGCTATGATGAAGCGATTGCTTTGCCCTCTGATGCGGCTGCGCGTTTGGCGCGTAATACGCAACTGATTTTGCAAAATGAAACCGGTGTTACACGCGTGGTTGATCCGCTTGCCGGGTCTTATTATGTTGAAAGCCTGACGCAGGAACTGGCCGATAAGGCGTGGGAATTGATCGGTCAGGTTGATGCGATGGGCGGTATGACAAAGGCCGTGGAAGATGGCATGCCGAAGCTGGAAATTGAACGTGCAGCGGCTGAAAAACAGGCACGTGTGGATCGCGGTGAAGATATTATTGTCGGCGTAAACAAGTTTCAGACCGATGAAGACGCGGGTATTGATGTGCGTATGATCGACAATTCGGCAGTGCGCGATGCGCAGATTGCACGGTTGAAGGACATCCGTAAATCACGGGATACGGCGGCTTGTGAAGCGACTTTGACAGCGTTGGAACAGGGGGCGCGTGCGGACGGTAATCTATTGGATCTGGCGATTGAAGCGGCGCGTGCGCGTGCCACTGTGGGTGAAATATCGGATGCAATGGAACGCGCATTCGGGCGCCATAAGGCCAAGGTGAAACTGCTGGAAGGTGTCTATGGTGCGGCTTATGAAGGCGATCAGGGTTTCATGGATATTCAAGCGGAAGTTGCTGAATTTGCAGTAAAATACGGAAAAAAACCATCAATGATGGTGGTTAAAATGGGTCAGGACGGGCATGACCGGGGTGGTAAGGTGATTGCCACGGCGTTTTCTGACATTGGCTTTGATATTGAAATGGGCCCGCTTTTTCAAACCCCTGAAGAAGCGGCAATGGACGCGATTGAAAAAGGTGTTGATGTGGTTGGTATCTCATCACAAGCGGCAGGTCACACCACGCTGGCACCGCAACTGGTGCATGCGTTAAAAAACAAAGGTGGCGGCGATATTATCGTGATTTGCGGGGGCGTAATTCCGCCCGATGATTACAATTTTTTACGCCAAGTGGGGGTGCGGGCCATTTTTGGGCCGGGCACAAATATTCCTGAAGCCGCCAAGCAGGTTTTGGAACTTGTGACGCGCGCCAAGACAGAAAAAGATAAAGGGTAGGGTCGATGACTTACAAAGAAGTATACGCAAATTGGCAATCTGATCCTGAAGCATTTTGGATGGAAGCGGCAAAAGATGTAGCTTGGTCAAAACAGCCGTCAAAGGCATTGTTTGATGAAAACGCCCCGATTTACGAGTGGTATAAAGACGGCGAAATAAACACCTGTTACAACGCCATTGACCGCCATGTGGAAGCGGGGCGCGGCGATCAGGTGGCGATCATTTACGATAGCCCGATCACGGGCAATTCGGCCAAGATCACCTATGCGGAACTGCTGGAAAAAGTCGCGCGGTTTGCGGGCGGTTTGCAAGCGCAGGGCATTGAAAAAGGCGACCGTGTGATCATCTATATGCCGATGATTTCGGAAGCACTGATTGCCATGCTGGCCTGTTCGCGTATCGGGGCGATACATTCAGTGGTGTTTGGCGGTTTTGCCCCTGCCGAGTTGGCCACACGGATCAACGATGCAACCCCCAAGGCCATCATTGCGGCCTCTTGCGGGGTGGAACCAAGTGGGGTGATTGCCTATAAACCGCTGATTGACGGTGCGATTGATCTGGCCGACCATAAGGTGGATTTTTGTGTGATCCTGCAACGCGATCAACTGGCCGCCAATATGGTTGCGGGCCGCGATTTGGACTGGCAGGAATTCCAAAAAGATGCGCCCCTTGCGCCGTGTGTGCCAATGCGTGGCGATGATCCCGTTTATATCCTTTATACCTCTGGCACCACGGGCGAACCCAAGGGCGTGGTGCGCCCGACGGGTGGGCATATTGTGGCGTTAAGTTGGACGATGAAAAACATCTATAACGTGGCGCCTGGCGATGTGTTTTGGGCGGCATCTGATGTGGGTTGGGTCGTGGGGCATTCCTATATTTGCTATGGGCCGCTGATCAACGGTAGTACGACAATTGTGTTTGAAGGCAAACCGATTGGCACGCCTGATGCGGGTACGTTCTGGCGGGTGATCTCGGAACACGGGGTGAAATCATTTTTTACCGCACCAACCGCGTTTCGTGCAATAAAACGGGTCGATCCCAAGGGTGAGTTTGTTAAAAAGTACGATTTGTCCTGTTTGAAGTATTTATTCTTGGCTGGAGAACGGGCCGATCCTGATACAATTATCTGGGCGCAAGACCAATTGGGTGTGCCGGTGATTGATCATTGGTGGCAAACCGAAATCGGCTTCCCGGCAGTGTGTAACCCTGTGGGGATTGAGTTGATGCCGGTGAAACTTGGCTCGCCTTCGGTGCCTTTGCCGGGGTTTGATTTGCAAATTCTGGATGACGCGGGTGTTGAGTTGCCGCGCGGTGAATTGGGGGCGATTGTGATCAAACTGCCTTTGCCGCCCGGTACTTTGCCAACACTTTGGAATGCCGAAGCACGTTATCGTGCGTCTTATCTGGAAGCTTTTCCCGGGTTTTATGAAACCGGTGATGCGGGCTATATGGATGATGACGGCTATCTTTATATTATGGCGCGCACCGATGATGTGATCAATGTGGCTGGCCACCGCCTGTCTACCGGCCAGATGGAAGAGGTTCTGGCAAGCCATGAAGATGTTGCCGAATGTGCGGTTTTGGGGGTGAAAGATGCCCTGAAAGGGCAATTACCGATGGGTTTCTTGTGCCTGAATGCGGGGTGCGAAAAACCGCATGATCAGGTGGTAGCGGAATGTGTGACATTGGTGCGCAAAACCATTGGCCCTGTGGCGGCATTCAAGCTGGCTTGTGTGGTGGATCGTTTGCCCAAAACCCGTTCTGGCAAGATTTTGCGTGGCACGATCGCTAAAATTGCTGATGCGGATGCGTGGAAAATGCCCGCAACCATTGATGATCCTGTGATCTTGGATGAGATCACTGAAGCCCTGAAAGGGTTAGGGTATCCGTTAGGTTAACCTGATAAATCTTTGCATTTTGCAAAGCTTCTGATCTATACTGCGTTAAATTGTCTATCCTGGACAGTTTAACGCACGATGGGTTTGGCACGATGGTTGAAAATTTTCAAAATGAAATATACATAGAGCTTTTGAAGAAGCTGGGGCAGCAACAGTCTTTGATACTGATTGATAAGCTGGTGATTGACGTTAAAAACACGCGCCGTGGCCTGAAGGCCGCACATGCTGCCAAAGCCGTTGATTTGCTGAAAGAACCCAGCCATGTTCTGATCTCATTGGCAGGTGTAGTGGGCGCAGAAGAACTGCGTAAAAATGCTAATGAGATAAATGAATACAACGGGTTAAGCGGTGTATTCCCCTCAACTATTGTTAAACATACCATTGAACAACTTGATGACTGGGTGCAATTTTTAAAGACAGATAAAGCGATGCGCGGACGGGCATTATGATCCAAAAACTGCTGCTGATTGAAGACACGCCAACACTACAGATGATCTATAACGCTAGCCTGACAAGTGCGGGCTATAAGGTGAATGTGGCAATGACCGGCACCGAAGGCTTGGCGCAGTTTCGCCGCGATAATCATTCAGTTGTGATTATGGATATGTTCCTGCCCGATATGGACGGGGTAGAGGTGATCCGCAAGCTGGTGCGTGAAAATCCGCAAGCCAAGATTATCGTCATTACCTCAAACGGGTCGATTAATCGTGCGGTTGAAGCCATGCGTGCGGGCGCGTTCGATTTTCTGCTGAAACCGTTTTCGGATGAACGGCTTTTGGCGACCGTATCATCAGCACTGGCCAGCATTGAAATCAATCCCGAAATAGATTTCGGGGCCGGCAGTTTTTATGGTTTCACCGGGCGCGGCCCATTGATGCAAGAAATGTACCGTAAAATTATGCGTATCGCGCCCTCTACCGCCCCGGTTTTTGTTGTTGGGGAACATGGCACAGGAAAAAGCACTTGTGCGGCCGCCATTCATGAACATGCGGGCGATGATGCGCGCCCTTTTGTGATGTATAGCGGCGGTGATTTGACGCCAGTGATGCAAGAAAGTACATTGTTTGGTGCGATTGAAGACTTAAATCTGGCGCCAAAGGGCGCGGAAACAGGGGCATTGCGGCAGGCTTATGGCGGCACTTTGTATATCAATGAAGTGGCCGAACTGGACCCGATTTTACAATCCAAACTGGGGTCTTTTTTACAAAAAGCCAGTCAGAATGACCCAAGCCTGGATCATGCGGGAAAGGCATTTCCCAGAATTATCTGTTCAAGCAGCATTGATCCGCAAGTGTTGTTGGAAACCCGAAAAATCCGTGAAGATCTGTTTTATCAGCTTCATATTCTGACCGTTGATGTACCAGCGCTGCGCGAAAGGGGGGATGATATTATTTTTGCGGCAGAAGCCATTCTGGCGCGGCTTTCGCGAACCGAGAAAAAGGCGTTTGGTGGCTTGTCGGATGAGGTATCGGAATTATTTCTAACGCATAACTGGCCTGGAAATATCAGCCAGTTAGGAAACCTGCTACATAAAATTGTTGCCACACATGATGCGCGTTTGGTGGCGGGCGATATGTTACCCGTCGGTTTTTCATCCCAAGGAAGGGCCAGTTTGGGCCGTATAAAGGACGCAACCGAAGACAGGTTTTCAATCGAACGCAACAGTAATGCAATCCATCAGCTTGTGGGCTTGCAACTGGATGAGGTGGAACAAAGATTTATTGAGGCGACAATACGTGCGCAAGGCGGCTCTATTCCCAAAGCGGCAGAGGTTTTGGGGGTCGCGCCAAGTACGATTTATCGCAAAAGATCAAAGCAGTAAAATCCCCCCCTAATGCTGCGGCTTCATGGTTTTATAAGCGGCTTTTGTCTGGGATGAAAAAATCCTGTGTATCTATCCTAAAATATAGCTTTACTAATTCTTAAAAACTTGGCAGTTTACCCCATATCTTGGGGGCACGAGATGTTAAAAAACAAAATAATGATACTTGCCATAGGGATAATGACCCTTGGCGGAGCAGCGAGCGCACAAACACTACGGACCGATAGCGGCCCCGCAGAGCGACCACCTGCAAGCTTTAAAGGCAAACAATATGTGGACTCGAACGGGTGTGTTTACATCCGTGCCGGTTCTGGCACTCGGATCACTTGGGTGCCGCGCGTTAATCGCAAACGGCAAATCTATTGTAGCGCAAACAACAAACCATCGCTTAACGCCACACAACTGGCAAAAGTGTCAGGGAAACTGGCGACTAAAGTGATCAAACCTGCGGCGCAAGTTACTGCTGTGAAACCTAAGAAAACGCAACAGGTTGCTGCGGGAACTCAACCTGTGAATACCATTCCCAAAAGACGTAAAAAAGGTTTATTTGGAGGTTCGTTATTTAAGGCACAAGCTGCGAAACCTGTAACTGTTACCCCAACAGTGCAAGTACCAGTTGTTGTTAAGACGCCTGCTAAAGTAGCCGCTGTTACGGTGGTGCCACGGCGCACCCGACAACAGCATCCTTCGGATGTTATTCGGGCGCAAGGGCAGGGCATTCAAGGTGCAAGCGGGTATAATTATAATATTGCCGCGATCAGTGCAGAACAACCTGTACGGGCCAGAACATCTGTGCGGGGCTATAGTCTTTTTGCCCGACGCCAAAACCGAAATGCATTGCGCGGCACACAAAATATTCACCCTGCCGATCTGATCAAGTCACAACGTGTGGCAAGTGCATACCAGCAACCTGCATTGAGCGGCCGGAAAAAACCCGTGGTGCGTGTGGTTGATCCTATCCATAAGCTGGTTGTCTATCCCGTTGTTATTGATTCAGATATTACAGCGCGGGGCAATGCGCAGATGGCGATGGTCTGGTCAAATACTGTACCGATGACATTGGTTCAAAAGGGTCGTGTGCAAATTGACTAAATCACAATAGACCTACGCGCCTAGGGCCTCTAGGCGCAGTTTGGCGATTTGGTGAACTTGATTTAAGGCCTCACGAAACTCTGTACCCACATCATAAGCCACACGTTTTTTGAAGTTTTCCAGTATTTCTGCGCGGTTACGATCCCGTACCGCCAAAATGAACGGAAAATTGAACTTTTCGCGGTAAGAAGCATTTAGGGCGGTGAAGGCATCAAGTTCACCTTGGCTGCATTGATCCAACTGGGCACTTGCCTGTTCTGATTTGCTGCTTGCTGAAACGGCCAATTTTCCTGCCAGATCAGGATGCGCGCGCAACAGGGCCATCTGCAATTCTTGCGGGGCGGTTTCTACGATCTTGGCCATCGGCCCTGCCAGATCAGATGGTTTTTCAGCTGTATAGTGACCTTTGCGATCAAAAAGCATTTCCGCAATCCATGCGGAATGTTCATAGATACCGCCAAAACGGTCTAGAAATGTGTTTCGCGAAATCTGTTCCATCAAATTACTCCCTTAAGTTGCCGATTTCAGCTTTTTTAGGGTGAAAAAGCAAGTCACATTTACACGATTGTGATAAAATCGGGAAGTGTTTCAAAAATTACCGATATAGTATGTTTTTCGGCCTGTGTTAGATACGGGCGGGAAAAAGGGCGGATATTGATAAAATGACCAAATCACTTGTGATCAAAAATGCCGATGTTGTGGTAACGATGAACGGGGCGCGCGATGAATTAAAGGGTGCTGATATTCGTGTCATGGGGGGTGTCATAGATGCGGTGGGCCATGGGTTATCGGGGGATGAAACGTTAAATGCACAGGGCTGCGTTGTGACGCCCGGCATGGTGAACACCCACCACCACCTGTCACAAACCCTGACCCGTGCAGTGCCGGGCGGCCAGGATGCGTTGCTGTTTGGCTGGTTGCAGTCGCTTTATCCGATCTGGCAAAAATTCGGGCCAGAGGAAATGTTTGTGTCGGCCCAAGTGGGGCTTGCAGAACTAGCTTTGTCGGGCTGCACATTGTCGTCTGACCATCTGTACCATTTCCCTAAAGGCGTGCGTTTGGAAGATACTATTGATGCGGCTAAAACCATCGGTATTAGGTTTCACCCGACGCGCGGTTCCATGAGTATCGGCGAAAGTGACGGCGGCCTGCCGCCCGATGTGATGTGCGAAAAAGAGGCGGATATTCTGGATGATTGTATCCGTGTGATTGATGCGCACCATGATGCATCTGAGGGTGCCATGGTGCGTGTAGGCATTGCACCTTGTTCACCGTTTTCGGTTAGCCGCGAGTTGATGCGCGACAGTGCCATTTTGGCCCGTGACAAGGGTGTGATGTTGCATACGCACTTGGCGGAAAACGATGAAGACATTGCTTATTCCTTGGAAAAATTCGGCTGTCGTCCGGGGCAATATGCCGAGGATTTAGGGTGGACAGGGCCGGATGTATGGCATGCACATTGCGTGAAGTTAGACGGGCAAGAGATTGATTTGTTTTCTAAATCTGGCACAGGTGTAGCCCATTGCCCTTGTTCAAACTGCCGTCTTGGATCGGGCATTGCACCTGTGCGTGCCATGCGTGATGCAGGTGTGAAAGTGGGCTTGGGTGTGGATGGGTCTGCGTCTAATGATGCGGGGCATTTGCTGGATGAAGCGCGTCAGATGCTATTGTTGCAACGGGTGCAAAACGGTGCCGATGCGATGTCGGCGCGTGAGGTTTTAGAGATCGCCACTTTGGGTGGCGCACAGGTGCTTGGGCGTTCTGACTGCGGCTCGCTTGAGGTGGGAAAACGTGCTGATTTTGCGATCTGGGACATGACAAGCGGCATTGCTACAGCGGGATCATGGGATCCTGTGGCGGCCTTGGTTCTGACCGGCCCGCACCAAGTGCGCGACCTATATGTAGAGGGGCGCGCCGTGGTGCGTGACGGGCATTTGACGGGTGTGGAATTGGGCAAGATCGTGGAGCATCAAAACAGGCTTGCGGCACGGTTTATGTAGATTTAATAATCCGCATAAGACTTTTCTTCTACCAGTTTTGAGCCCATTTCAACATTGATCTGCTTTTTGAAATCTGCGCGTTTGTCATTTGTGACATAAACCAAGCGGGCAAGGCGGATGAATGTATCGCCGAAATCGCCCGCCCGTTCACAGTCTCGAATGTCATCTTCGATGGCCCACAGTTTTTTGTTGATGTCCAAAAGCGACGCGGTCAGGGATTGCAGTTTTTCGGTTTTCGGGATGTGCGCATCTACAACGCTTTGCAATGCCATACGTTCAACATTTACATTTTTCAGTTTCACTTGGTCGGTAATATTTTCAGATTTGATCTGTAAAATGGTCAGCTTATCCAGTAATTCACCAGGGGATATCGGGGTTAGAATATCGCTCATTTTTTCTTCCACTTTTGTATTTCTGCCGTAATATCTGTTTTCAATCGTTCAAACACACCATCCCAATCGCCGGGTTTATCTTGTGTAATCAGCCGCATAGAAGGGTACCACGGGGTGTGATCAGGGAAAGGTTCATATAGCCAATAGGGTTCAGAATGCAGTAAGTTCCAGACATTGATACCCAAGGAACCAGCGACATGAACGATGGCACTGTCCATAGAGATCACCAAATCAAGTTCTTGCATTAGCGCGGCACTATCGGCGAAATCGCGGTCACTGCCTGCGGCGTCTATGATGATGGTCGATGTGCCATCTGCATTATAGGCATCCAGCAACGGGCCTTTGTAGAGTGAGAACATTTGCAAATCAGGGATGTGGCAAAGTTCCAAAAACCGCTGGTGGCTGAAGGAACGTTTGTGATTGGCGCGGTATGTGACCGAGCCTGACCACATCACACCCACCTTGAAGCGATCCTTAAAAGGGGCGGTGATATTGCGTGCGCGTGTAACCGCATCATCGGGGATGCTAAGTTTTGCAGGGGCCGGCAACGTGTTTATGGTAGCATCCAGATAAAGCGGTAAATCCATCATCGGCGCCCAAAAATCGCAGTCTTTCATTTCATTCTTGGTTTCGATGAATGTTACGTCGTTTTCCACAGTGGCAAACAGGCGTCGCAGGGGGGGCTTGATGGGCATTTTAATGGTGCAGCCCAGCTTTTTCAAAGCGGGCAGAAAACGGGCCATCAAAACCGTATCACCAAAGCCCTGTTCGGGGGTGACCAGAACAGTTTTACCTGTCAGATCTTCGCCTGCCCATTTTGGAAATGTGAAATCGGGTAAGCTAAGCTCATCCCCTTTCCAGCGCCAGTTAAAGCTTTTGAAACCTTCGGGGTATTTACCTTGCGCCAGTTCAACAAATGCCAACTGGATGTGTAACTCGGCGAAATAGGGGAATTTCTTGATGCCTTTGGACAGGGCTTTGTGGGCTTCATTCAGCTGATGCAGACCGCGATAACACTTGCCAAGGCTGGCATAATGATCCGGGTTTTCTGGCTCTAGTTTTACGGTTTTTTTGCGTAATGCCAAAGACTTATCAATATATCCTGCATCGTAAAACGCATTGGATGCGTTATTCATCAAGGCCAGGGTATCCGGTTCTAATTCCAAGGCACGTACTTGGGCGGCTACCGCCAGTTCAAAGTTTTTCTGTTTGCGAAATAAAGCACCCAGGTTTGACCAAATGGCGGCATCTTTGGGGTTGTTTTGCAAGTAAGCACGGTAAAAATCGCGGGCTTGATCCAACGCCCCTTTATGGTGGGCGTCAATGGCGGCTTGGCGCAGATCATGCATGGATTTGATTTCAGGATTTGATTTTGTCATTGCTGCAATTTTTTCTGGTTGGTATTTTATAGGCCAGTATTAGGTAATCCGTAAACTGTAATTTGCGTTGTTGCGCGGCTAAGGCCTGTTATAAGGCGACAAGCACAGTTCAAAGGGGTGGTTTTATGTCAGATGTAGCACTTACTGAAAATGAGCAATCCGAGCACGCTTATGAGATAGATGCAGCCCTTGTTGAAGCGGTTTTACACAGTGTTAAAACCGCTGATCGGGACCATTTGGTTGAATTGCTTGAACCCTTTCATGCGGCTGATATTGCTGACCTTTTTGAGCAGATAAATGTCAAGGAACGCCGTGCGTTTATCGCCCTTTGGGGTAAAGGTTTCGATGGCGAGGTTCTGGCGGAAATAGATGAAGGTCTGCTGGAAGGTGTCTTTGAAGAACTGTCCGACGAGGTGGTTTCCGAAGCCATTAAAGATTTGGACACGGACGATGTTGTTGACCTGATCGAAGATCTGGAAGAGCCGCAACAGGAACGTATTCTAGACGCGCTGGACATGTCTGACCGTGTCGCGGTTGAACAGGCCCTGCTTTACCCCGAAGATTCCGCAGGGCGTTTGATGCAGCGCGAACTGGTGATGGCCCCGACCCACTGGAACGTGGGCCAGACGATTGATTATCTGCGCAAAGAAGGCGATTTACCGGATCAGTTTTACGATGTGGTGATGGTTGACCCCAGATTGACCCCGGTGGGGAAAGTGCCCTTGTTCAGCCTGCTTTCCAGCCCGCGCAAAACCATGATGACAGACATTATGGATGAAGAATTTCGCACCATCCCGGTGCTGCAATCGCAAGAAGATGTGGCTTATGCGTTCAACCAATACAACATGATTTCCGCCCCCGTTGTGGATGCGGATAACCGTCTGGTAGGCGTCATCACCATGGATGACGCGATGGAAGTTCTGGATGATAATGCCGAAGAAGATATCAAACGGCTGGCCGGTGTGGGCGATGAAAGCCTGATTGACAGTATATTGTCGACAACAGGGCGGCGGTTTCCCTGGCTGGCGGTCAATCTGGTGACGTCCATTCTGGCTTCGGTTGTGATCGCGCAATTTGCGACAACGATTGAGGCCATTGTGGCCTTGGCGGTGTTGATGCCGATCGTGGCCTCTATGGGGGGTAATGGCGGCACCCAAACCCTGACGGTGATTGTGCGCGCTATGGCGACCAAAGATTTAACGCGTGCAAATGCGATCAGGATTATTCGCCGTGAATTCTTTGTGGGCCTGTTCAACGGGATTATTTTTGCGCTGATTATCGGGCTTGTGGGCTATTACTGGTACGGCTCGCCGATGTTGGGTGTGGTGTTGGGCGTGGCCATGGTCGGCAATATGGTGGTGGCTGGGCTGGCGGGGGTTTTGATCCCGATGGGTCTGGATAAAGTGGGCATTGACCCCGCCCTTGCATCTGGTGCTTTTGTGACAACTGTGACTGATATTGTCGGGTTTTTTGCCTTTTTGGGCTTTGCTGCGATGTTGTTGCTGTAATTTATTTAGGCATTCTAAGCACTTGGTTACGGCTGCCTTTGGTAATCCGAACCGTGCTTTCGCCGATGGCTGAAACCTTCCACCCGCTGAACTTTTGCCCTTGTTCGACCTTAAGGTAACGCCCGCTTGGCATGCGTACCAATGCGCGGCGTTTGGCAGGGGTGCCATATACGCCGACAAGGGATATGCGTCTTTTGTTGAAGCGCGCATTTTCAGTGGCTTCTTTTTGAATGTTTACGGGTGACGGGCTGCTGGCCCTGGATGTGCCTGTTGCTGGTGAAGATGTAAGCGAGGCCGTTTTGACGTTTGCTTTGGCCCTTTTTACTGTTTTACTTAAACTGCGGGGCCGCGCGGGCGGGCGGGCGGTGTCAGCAACGGCTTGTTTTATAGCAATTTCAATGTCCGCCGGATCAATGCGCACGACAGGTACGCTTAAATCAGCCGGACGTCGTTTGGGCTTTGAGCTTGCAAGTGCAGGGTCAGCCCGCGCCACTAACGAATTTTTCAAATCTTTGGCTGTGCGTGCAATGGAAGACGGGCGCGGCCTTGGCAGTTTGCTTTTCAAGGCAGGATCAGCCAGTGCCAGTATGTCCGGTGCAGTCTGCGCCGCCGGTTGCGTGGCCTCGGCTACACTTGTTGTAACCGGTTCCGGCGTTATTTCGGTATTAGGTGTTGGCGGGGCCTCGGATTTATTTAGCTCTTCAAACTCTTTACTGCGCATTTTTGGCAGGATGTCTTTTAAAGGATCTTGCGATATTTTCAGTTGTTCGCGCAAGGGGGGCTGAAATTCCGGTTGGCCCAAGAATAAAGTAATGCCTTCAGGACCCGGTGTTCCGTTTTTGGTGGGAACAAGCTGTGCAACAACCGTCCCTTCTTCTGAAGGCGGGGGGGCCAAGGCCGTGGCCGCTGGCTTTGGGGGTATCGCAGGCAGAGTTTCCGGTGTTTGCGCCTGTTCTTGCCCGGCAAGGGCGGTATCTGTTGTCGGCTCTGGCTGTTTTGTTGGGTTTTTTGCGATCGCAAACTGTGTGGTATTTTCACCCGTATTAATGGGGGCGGGCGAGCCAAGCACTAAAGTTGTAGCCATATTGGGCTCATTAGACGCAGCTGTTGCCAGCTTGGCTTTGAGTGAAGGGGCATCATCTAGCGATGTTTTTTGCGCCATTGATTGTGGTGTTGCAATGATCAGGGGTGGCGTGTCGGAGATTTGTTGCAGCTGTGTTATTTCTTCTTTGCCATCAATTAGAAAGCTATAGAGCCAGTATAACAGCCCCAGCAAAATAATGGCGATCAATGCCAGAATATAACGTGGTTTGAACACGCCGCGCATATCGGTTGGGATGGTTTTGCTTTGCGGCATTTTAATCGGCGCAATCACCCGGGCGGCTTTTTCTACGGGGGCGGGTTTTGTTTGTATTGGCATTTCAATAGAAATGCGCCGTGGTGTTTGCGGCAGTGTTATCGGTGTCGGCGGTTTTGCTGTCAGGGCCTGTTTATCCGGGGCCACGTTGCTTTTTTTGCGGATGGTTTCGAAACCGCTTAAATCGGTTTTTTCCACGGCTACCAGAGGTTTTTCACCCTGTGGTGTTGATGTGGCCCTTGTAGGGGGGGGCGGTACTTCTATGGGTGCCGGTTTTTCGGGGGCCGTGACTGCTGGGGTTTCTTTTGCAACCGCAACGGGGTTGTCTAAATCATAAAATCGCGGGTTTCGGGGGAAAGCCTTTTTGCTAAGTTTTGTCGTATAATAGGCGACTTCAAACCCGTAGCCTGTGATAAATTCACGGGCTTCAGCTATGGTATCTTTCGCGATAGCCGCGATATAAGCGGTATCTTCGCTGGCATTGTTTACCAGATCAAATATAAGGTCGTCGGCTGCATATGGTGTGTTTCGGGCCAGAAACGCACTGACGGTCGGGGTAATTTTAGCGTTCGTTACCCCACCAAGATTGATGTCGGAGGTAAAAACCTCTGAATTGGGAATGCGCACTTGTGCTATAAACTTGCCATCCGTACTGGGGGGCAGGCTTGATTTCAGTTTTTCGATATCGCCTGAAAAATCTTCAGCATTCAGGGCGACTTTTCCAACCAATTTCCACGTTTGCGCGCCATCGCGATGCCACAATGACATGCCATCGTTGGATAGGTCGACTGCAAATTTGGTTTCAGATGTCGTCATCAGGTGGTGTTAAGCCTTAGGTTTTGGGCATGCGTACCCAGTCATAATACCTTAACTATAAGATTGTTTTACTTTTTTCAAAGCTATTCGCAGATGAATTCCACCGAGCAGCAAAAAATAGCTGATCTTTAGTGATTTTCAGTGATTTATCGGTCTACGCGCTAAGCATTCGGCCAGTATTGCTTGAACCCCGGCCAGTAAAGAATAGCCGCAATGATCAAGGTCAGGATCAGGGTCAGGGCAATAAACCAGAAGAAATCAAAACCGCTTTTAACGGGTTTTACGTCTTTAGGCGTGGTTGCTTCGATCTCGGTTTCCAGCTCGATAATAGCGGCAACAGGTGCGGGTTCTGAAGCCAGACCATTTTGCGCTGTGTCAGGGATCACAGTATTTTCAACCGGCTTGGTGATTTTAAAGTTAGGGTTTCGCGGAAAATCAGCTGCGTTGACGTCCGTGGTATAGCGGGTGGGGGTGAATCCGATAAGATGCACAAATGTTTCGGCCTGTTCTATCACGGCTATTTGTGTCCACGCGACACTGATGTCCGATGTTCCATCACCGCGATCAATATCAAACGCCAGGGTTTTAATCGGGGCCTTTGCCGCCGTTTCCAAGGCTGAAACGATGCGCTGTTCCCAGCTGGTATCCGATTTTGGATCATTGGTTACAGTCAGGGTATGCACTTCGCTTGTCGGTATGCGCACAACCGCATCATGGGACGGTGCGTTGATCGCTTCGGCAATCGTTTTCAGATTTTCCAACTGCTGTCGCAGGTTACCCGAATCCAAAGGGACGCTGCCCAGAAACTCCCACTTTTGGCCAAGTTTACGGTGCCATAGGAAAATGCCGTCATTTGACAAATCCACTGCGAATGTTTCGGGTTCTGTATTCATGATGCTTTCGTGCATTTACCTGTAGTTGAGTGTGTACAATATTTTGTAAGCCATCGCTACTTTCTTATTCACTATGCTTGAATGTAGACTTTTTTGAGTGCAGTTAGAAGAGATATAGGTAAAAAGGATAGATTATGCGCAGGCGGCGGGTGTTGAATTGGGCAGATCATCAGTATTCCGGAAAACGGCAGTAATCCGCAACCGCGTGCGATGGCGCGAATGGAAGCGGATGGAGTACCCGTTGCGGCTGGCGAAATGGGGTTACGGGCGACAGTAACGATTGTTTTTGCTTTGAAATAAGGGTGATAAAAAAGCGCCCAAAGAATGCCTTTGGGCGCAGTTGTGGAACGAGGGACAGTATTGAAACAAAGAGTTCCATTCTTTGCTTTCGTCATCAGGTAGTAACGAATGCCATTATTTCAAGGCTTTAGTAATTAAGGTTGGCCGGAAAGCGTTTATCAGCGCGTGTCACATAACCGTTTTTATCACGGTTCCACACGGCCCAGATGATGGAATTGTAATTCAGATACAATTTGCCGTTATAGATATCCCAAGCCTTGGGGCTGGTAGAGACAAAATCACCGCTGGCCATGGCATAGGCGCAATAACCGCCATATTGCGGGGCGTATTTTTCAGGGTCTGTTTCAAAGAGTGCCATATTTTCAGCAGACTTGAACTGCCACGTGGCACCGCGCCATTTCAAAGAATGTTTGGCCGAGCCTTTGCGCGGCTTGCTTTCAGTGAAATATGCAACGGGATCATAACCGCCAACGGCCAAGCCGTTTCTGGTGTATATTGCCGCTTGCTTGGCCAATGCGGGGGTTGCAATGGCAGCGGTTGCAAACAGCGCAAGGGCGGTGCGGCGGGTGAAATGCATTTCAGGGCTCCTTTGGTAGGAAGATAACATCAAAAGCTTAAAAAAGAAGCCCCATCGCAAAAATGTGAGATACTGTCACTTATCCGCTTTGGTTTGTGACAATGCGTATAAAGACACGGCTGCGGCATTGGACACGTTCAAAGAGCCGAAACTGCGCTGGAACGGGATTTTGGCAATCACATCACAAGCTTCCTTGGTGGAAGGGCGCAGGCCGGGGCCTTCTGCCCCCAGCACTAGGGCAGTGGGGGAATTGGGTTCCACATCCAGCGTGTCTTGCAGATCAATATCCGCCTCGCCATCCAGTGCGATCAGCCGATAGCCCATGTCTGACAGGGTTTTCAGGGTTTTTACCAGATTTTGCACCCGTAAATAGGGCTGGCGTTCCAACGCGCCACTGGCGGTTTTGGCCAAGGCCCCTGTTTCAGGTGCGGAATTGCGCAAAGTGGCGATCACGGCACGCGCACCGAACACCTCGGCTGAGCGCAAAATCGCGCCCACATTATGTGGGTCGGTGACACGGTCGAGCACAATCACCACAGACCGTTCGCCGCGCGGGGCGCATTGTTCTGACAGATTGCCCCAATCCAGCGGCTTCACTTCCAAAGCGGCACCTTGGTGTACCGATTGCGCGTCAATCGGTACATTGAAACGGCGGGGCTCTTGCACCTCGGGTTTCATACCTGATTTGGTAATGGCGTCTGCCAGTTTATCGGATGCGTTTTTGGTTACCACCAGCCGCAATTTTTGCCGACCGGGGTTCAAAAGCGCATCACGCACCGCGTGAATGCCGAACAACCAAACGGTTTCCGCCGCACTTGCACGCCTGTTGCGCTCTTTATCCACGACCCATACGGGTTTTTTGTCTTTTCTAGGTGCCATTTACCTTACTTTCTGAAGTCGCTGCACATTTGACACGATCATCTGGCCACAACAAGCTTTTTTGTGTTGACGATAGCGGTTCACACGACTAATCAGGCCCGACTTAAGACGTTTATAACGGCTTTAAGGGCGACGGGCTGCAAGGTGCGGCAGGGGACTGTAACTCCCCCGGGGTGACCCACGCCTGGTTCGATTCCAGGGTCGCCCACCACCACCTCACTTTCTATGTTTAATATCAATGACTTGGGCCTGTGAAATTGTCTCAGTTCCGAGAAGGTGAGACAATTTATCGTGTATGGCCTCTGAAATTGGCTCTGAAAGCTTTGATCTGTTTGCGCCTTTTGTATAGGTCGTCACCTGCTTGCGATCACGCCAGCCAAAGCCAGCCATTAACTGCTCATCGGTAACACCATATTCGGAGCACCATGATGCAAATGCTTTCCTGATGCCGTGCGTATTTTTCCCTTTAACGTCTATTCCAGCGGCAACCAGCCAGCGTTTGAACATATTGCCAAACCCCTCTTTGCTGTAGGGTTTACCGTCATCACGGATAATATATGTGAAATTGCCCGTAGGTGTAGCTTCAATTGCGGCTTGAAGAAATGGGGAAAACTCTACATCGATTTTGCTTTTCCGCTTATCTTGGGTGTATTGAATTTTGTTCCCATTTTGATGCTGTGGCCCAATCCGAACAATGTCTGCACGTCTGCCGTTTATGGTGGCCGCAATAATGAATGCTAGAAATTGCTTTGTGCCAATGGGGTATTTTTTTACGTAAAGAAGAACATCTTCTGTTGTCCATTGAGCAAAGCCATCTGTATCAAATCTAATGTATTCGACATTACAAACAGGATCGTTGACTATCAGCGTGCGCTGTATGCCCCATTTAAAGGCGTACTTGCAGCACCGAATGAATTTGTTTGCCATTGTGGGCGTGTCGGATTGGCCATCCCGGAGTGCATAAAAATCCAGTGGTGTAAGGTCATGAATATACAACTTCCCATATGCCCTGCAAATTCGCCCAAAGATTAAAAACCGCTCTTTCTTGGTGGATTTGGCAAGGTTTTGAAATTCTGGGGATTGTTGATATTGATCAAAAAGCCAACCAA
>JAESRV010000040.1 GCA_016764475.1 Amylibacter sp. | reverse complement strand
AAATATGGAAGCGCGGCTTTTGCCGAAACCGATCTGGAAAATTGATAAGGTATCGGATGAGGCTTTGGCTAAAATGATGCGTCAGATCGTGCCGATTGCGATGGATGTTGAAACTGTGGATGGCACTTGGAAGCTGGCGCAGAACAAGCCGGATGATGCACGGGTGCGGGCGGCGGATGCTTTGGCGCAAACCGGGTTCGGGGCTGAATACGGTTCTATTGCCGCGTTGATGAAAGACCCGCCTGCCTAAAGCCACCATTTGCCACGACCCTTGCGGGCGGCCCATGCGCTTACGGAATAGTGATCATGGCGGATCAAGAGGACAAGGGCGATGAAGGCTGCGAAAACGGCCAGATCAATCACTTGGTTGCGGTTAATGGGAAAGCCGCGTGTGTTCAGGGCGAACGGATCAAAGAAACCTTCCCAGCGGCGGGGCAGGGTGAAAAAATGCATGATCAATAAGCTGGTGTAGGAAAAGTAGCGAAAGATGCCTATGGCAACGAGGATGCAGAGCAGGATCAATAGGGCAATGCCGTCTAAACGATCTTGAAGGTTTAGCTTGGTGTACATGTGCTTTATCCTTGTTGGGGTGGCTGAATTTTTAGGGACCCCTTTGTATTATGCAAGAAAAGCTTGGCCATATCACGCGGACGTGGCAAGCTGTCATAAATCCGTTGTGTGATTTTTAGGAGGCTGCCATGGCATTACCGATTATACCGCTGGCCCTTGTTGCTGGTGCTGTGGCACTGGCGCGTAATATTCAGGTTTTGCCTGTTGTACAATCTGTTGAAGATAGTCTGGATATGGTGCCTGAAGGGATTGCAGGGCATCGGGATGTTTCGGGGCGGCAGATCAACGGCAGTTACAGATGGGTGCGCACAGTGCGGTTCGGGACGCAAAGCAAGGGGGTTGAGATTGATATATCGGCCCTTGGGCGGATTAAATTCAGGAAAATCATATGATGAAATTATATTCGGCGGCAGCTTCACCCTTTGCACGCAAGGTGCGGGTTTGTTTGATTGAACTTGGGATCGAAGATCAGGTGGAAATGCTGGATGCTGCAAGCACGCCTGTTGCACCCGATGATATGTTGATCACGCAAAACCCGTTGGGGAAAATCCCCTGTTTGGTAAATGAGGGTGGCGAAGCCCTTTACGATAGCCGCGTGATTACGCGGTATTTGAATGATCTTAAGGATGGCGGACTGTATCCATCCGGCCCGAAACTGTGGGAGGCTTTGACGTTGGAAGCAACCGCTGACGGGATGATGGAAGCCGCCGTTTTGATGGTTTATGAAAAACGGGTGCGCCCTGAAGAGATGGTTTATAATGTTTGGGTTGAAGCCCAGTGGGATAAGGTTGCGCGGGCATTGAATGCGTTGGAAACTGGCTGGGAAGGTCATCTAGACGGGCCGTTGGATATGGCACAAATCGCTGTGGGCGTTGTGTTGGAATATCTGGATTTTCGCCACAGTGACCGCGACTGGCGCAAAGGCCGTGATGCTTTGGCTAAATGGCAGGCGGAGTTTGCCAAGCGCGACGCGATGCAAAAGACCCAACCACATGTGTAGCTGGGTGTTTGCTGCGGCAGACAGTTAAGCCGTTTTCCGGTTGTGGTATATCGCGATATGGGTTGCTTTTATCACCACCAGAACTGCCAGCCATGTCAGGGCTTGATCCAAGAAAAAATCAAACAACAGCCAGTGGGCGAATGTCAGTGCGGTGCCGAGGTAGGTTAATCGGTGCAGGTGTTTCCATTTGGTTTTCAGGTACTTTTGGGACGCGTTGTTTGATGTAAGTGCAAGGGCTGCGAAGATCAAGAAAGCCAGCCAACCTATGGTTAGTTCATAATCTAATGCCTCATACGCGACTACTTCCAGATCATCCACTTGGCGGATATAATGGACCAGGTGCAGGCTGGCGTAATAAAAGCTGCCTAGGCCGAAATGGCGACGGCGCGGTAATAGCCAACGGCCAAGTGCGATGCTGATGGGCAAATGTTTCACTAGCATAAGGGCGGGTGTTACAGTCAGGGACAGGCCCAAAAGAAAGATGGAAACCACACCTGATGTGTGCATCATCTGGGCGTAATAACGATCACTTTGCCACAGATCTATAACCAGCTCATATGACGGGATCGCCATAATAATATAGAGTAATAGCACAGAATTCAGGGTGCGGCGCATCTATGATTTAGCCTTGGTACTATGTTTCAGTTTCATGCGCCCATCCTTATCAGGCAAAGCCGTATATAGGGGGGCAAAGCCGGTAAAGTCACAATATCGTTATAAGTTGTAAGGTCTATAGGGGTATCTTGGGGGGCTATGATAGTTAATATGGGGCTATCTATACAGTCTTTAGACTGCAACATTGGAGTATATAATGAAAAGCAAAAGAATTGGTTTTGGTGTGGTCGCTGCCGCGATGTTTGGATTTTCAGGTGTCGCCTATGCAGAATGTACCACGGATGTGGCCAAAGATGATCTGACGGATGCGCAAGTAGTTGAACTTTACGAATGTATTAAAGGTGCGTTGCGCGAAGGATATACCGCACAAGGTGATGAACGTGCAACGGCCTATCAATCATGGGGTGCGGCCTCTACCGTTCCGGGTGGTGTCGGCAATCACGGGTCGCGGTTTTTGACCACATTTGTGAATGACACGGGCTATCTGGAATATGTACGCTTTAATGACGAAAACGCTAAAATGCCGGTTGGCACAGTGATTGCCAAAGAGTCATTCAACGTGAACAAAAAAGGTCTGGTTAAAAAAGGCCCGCTATTCTTTATGGAAAAAGTTGCTGCCGGTGAAGCCGATGAATTCGGGAACTGGGTTTATTCTGCACTGAAGCCGAATGGCAAAGTTATGAAGATCAAACAGTCCTTCTGCAGCAACTGCCATGCGAACTTTGAAGGTCAGGATGCTTTGGGCTATCCTGAAGAAGATTACCGTATTCCGGTTTTTTCAAACTAAGACCCTGATGATATGAAATTTATGGCCCGTTGCAGACCTTTGCGGCGGGCTTTTTATAAACCTAATTCGTGTTGCTTTTTCTTGGATAAAGCCGCTGCAATCATCTGGTGGGAATAGGTGATGTGTTTTTTCAGCTCATCATCTGAAAGCCCCGGTGCCTTATAATGCTGCAACCGCTTGAACCCGCGAGATGCCAAATACGGGGCGGGGCGGATGCCCGGCATTTCACCTAAAACTTCAAAGGCGATTTCGGAAACCTTGAAGGTAAAAGCATCCTTGCCGTCATTCCAGCCACTTATGGCAAAAACTTTGCCACCCACCTTCCACACATCCGCATTCCCCCATTGCACCACATGGGTGGTGGCGGGCAGGTTTTTGCAAAAAATATTGAATTCATCGCGGGTCATGATGTGAAGCCTAGGGGATATGGGGGTGGGTGCAAAGGTTGAAGATCATTCCCAAGGCGGGATGTAGAAAGATGCCTTGATCCGATCCATCACAACCGTGGTTTTAAAGCCTTTGATGTCGGGGTTATCGTATAGAAAATTACGGGTGAACGCCTCATATTCATCCATATCCCGCGCACTGGTGATCAAAATGAAATCGGTTTCACCGGTCACGTAATACGCGCTCATCACCACGGGTTCGCGACGGACGGCATTTTTGAAATGGTCGATGATGTCGGATCGTTCGCGTTCCAATGTGACCGCAATCATCATGGTCAGCGGGCGGCCCACGGCGGCACTGGAAACGATGGCAACATCGCCTTGGATGATTTTATCGCGGCGCAACCTGTTCAGGCGGCGCTGGGTGGATGTGGGTGATAGGCCGATTTTTTCGGATATTTGGGAGGATGTCAGTTGATTATTCAGCTGAACTTCATGAAGTATTTTTCTGTCTAAAGTATCTAATTCGCCCATTTTATGCATACCTGTATAAACTTTGCATTTATTATGCGTGTTTATCATAAATCCGCATAATACACGCACATATATTTGTTATGATAAGCTATTGGCAATAGCCAGCTTATTTGTGCAATGGAGAGATCCCATATGACCCCCCCCAATCTACCGTTTTCATTTGCGGAATATGATGTGCGTATCGCCAAGGTGCGAGCGGCGATGGAGGCATCCGGTATTGAGGTTCTGGTTGTGACTGATCCTGCCAGCATGGCGTGGCTGACGGGCTATGATGGCTGGTCATTTTATGTGCACCAAGCGGTGATTGTCGGGCCAATGGGGGCGCCGCTTTGGTGGGGGCGTGCGATGGATGCGCTGGGGGCGAAACGCACGGTTTATATGAGCCATGACAATATTTTCGGCTATGAAGATACCTATGTGCAAAACCCCGATAAACATCCGATGCAGGATTTGGCGGGGCTGATCAAGGCGCAAGGATGGGGTGCTTCGCACCTTGGGCTTGAGATGGATAATTATTACTTCACGGCGGCGGCCTACATGTCATTGGTGCAAGAGTTGCCTGATGCGAAATGGGTGAATGCGAATGTTCTGGTGAACTGGCAGCGGGCAGTGAAAAGTGAGGCCGAGATTACCTATATGCGCCGTGCGGCGAAGATCGTGGAAAACATGCATGCAACGATTTTGGAACGTGCAGAACCCGGGATGAAAAAGAACGCGCTGGTGGCGGATATTTATCATGCGGCAGTAATGGGGGCGGATGGGCATTGGGGTGATTACCCGTCGATTGTGCCGCTGGCCCCGTCGGGGGAAGATGCAACCGCACCGCATTTGACCTGGGATGATAGTGCGCTGCAACAGGGTGAAGCGACGTTTTTTGAAATCGCGGGGGTGTACCGGCGGTATCATGCCCCGCAATCGCGCACGTTGTTTTTGGGTGAGCCGCCTGCGAAATACCGCGCGGCTGAAAGTGCTGTGCTGGAAGCGGTTGAGGCGGGGATGGCGCAAGCGAAACCCGGTAATTTTGCGCAAGATATTGCCAATGCGTTTAACGCCACGCTGAACAAGTTGGGCTTTGAGAAAGACAACCGTTGTGGCTATTCCATCGGGCTGTCTTATCCRCCTGATTGGGGCGAGCATACSTTTTCATTGCGCCGTGATGATATGACCGTGCTGGAACCCGGCATGAYYTTTCACTTTATGCCTGCCCTTTGGCTGGATGATGGTGGCATTGAAATAACYGARCCGGTTTTRATYACWSAAACWGGKGCTGAAAAYCTRTGTACCACSCCGCGCGGGTTGRTGGTGAAAACSTRAWCRATTGWAAYAAGGAATACNAARATGTTRACRAATGACGAACTGGCRAAATGGGACCGTGAAAACTTTTTTCACCCYTCAACACATCTGGCGCAACATGCGCGGGGCRACACACCGACACGGGTGATCACGGGCGGTGAAGGGGTTTATATTGTTGACCGYGATGATCGCAAAATGCTGGATGCMTTTGCGGGNCTTNTAYTGYGTRAAYGTGGGYTACGGGCGCACTGARATYGCTGAWGCRATTKCCAARCAGGCGCATGAATTGGCTTATTATCATTCWTATGTGGGGCATGGGACAGAGGCCTCTATTACCTTGTCCAAGATGATTTTGGATCGCGCACCTGCGAATATGTCAAAGGTTTATTTTGGTCAAAGCGGGTCGGATGCGAATGAAACCAACATCAAGCTGATTTGGTATTACAACAATATTCTGGGCCGCCCTGCAAAGAAAAAGATTATTTCTCGCTGGCGTGGGTATCATGGGTCTGGCTTGATGACAGGGTCTTTGACGGGGTTGGAATTGTTTCACAACAAGTTCGATTTGCCGCTTTCGCAGGTTTTACACACTGAAGCACCGTATTATTTGCGCGGTGCAGCGGTGGGCATGTCGGAGGAAGAATTTTCTGCGGATTGTGCGGCCAAGCTGGAAACGATGATATTGGCGGAAGGGCCGGATACTATTGCGGCCTTTATCGGTGAACCGATTTTGGGCACGGGGGGCATAGTGCCACCGCCTGCGGGGTATTGGGCGGCCATTCAGGGGGTGCTGAAGAAATATGACATCCTGCTGATTGCGGATGAGGTTGTGACTGGTTTTGGCCGTATGGGCAGCATGATGGGGTCAACGCATTTCGGGATTGAGCCTGATATTATAACTATCGCCAAAGGTCTGACGTCCGCTTATGCGCCGCTATCGGGTTCGATTATTTCCGACAAGGTTTGGAAAGTTCTGGAACAAGGTACAGATGAAAACGGGCCGATTGGGCATGGTTGGACATATTCGGCACATCCCATTGGGGCGGCGGCTGGTGTTGCCAATCTGAAGCTGGTTGATGAAATGGGGCTGGTGGAAAATTCTGCCTCTACAGGTAAATACCTGCTGGATCAATTAACCGAGGCCTTTGCAGATCATCCTAATGTGGCGCAAGTGCGCGGGGAAGGGTTGATGTGTGCGGTGGAATTTGCGCAAAGCAAATCGCCTGTGGATTTCTTTGATCCGGCCAAAAAGATCGGTTACCAAATTTCAACGGCTATGGCCAACCGCGATGTGATTGCACGTGCCATGCCGCAAGGCGATATTATCGGTTTTGCACCGCCTTTATGCATAACGCCCGATGAAGTGGATCAGGTTGTTGCGGTTGCGAAAGAAGCAGTGGCCGAAATACTTGGGTAACATTGCTACTACCAAAGTTGAGCGGATTTCGGTTCGCTCAACAGACAACAAACAGGCCTAACGCACCTGCCGCAACCCTTCTGACACCGCCATGCCTGCGCACATTGACACGTTCAGGCTGCGTGCAGTGCCTGACATTGCCAGTTTGATATGGGCATCGCAGGCGTTATGAACTGTTTCAGGCACACCCGCACTTTCACGCCCCATGACGATGGTATCGGTGGGTTGGAAACGGAAATCCCACAGGGTTTCGGTGGCTTTTGTGGTCATCAGCACCAAACGCCCTGGGCTGCGGCTTGCCAAAAAAAACTCCCACGAATCGTGTCGGGTTATGTCGGCTATATCGGCATAATCCATTGCGGTGCGGCGCAAGGCCTTTAAGGATAGGGGAAAACCGCAGGGTTCTATAATGTCCAGCGGAATGCCAAAACAGGCTGAAAGACGGATCATGGCCCCCAGATTGGGGGCAATATCGGGCTGATAGGTGCATAATCGCATAAGATTTTGCCTTTTATATGCTCTGGGGTGCAAAGACCGCTAGACGAAATGGAATGTGACGTGTAATTACGCCAGAATGTTGGGTTTCTATCCAGCAGACAGTTTAATTAAGCCCTAATACAAGGGGCATGGCAAGGGAGAGATGTTCGTGTCTACCGACAGCGACCCACAAGGTACCCGCCGCGACTTTTTATATGTCGCAACTGCAGCCACAGGTGCTGTAGCAGGTGGAGCAGCGGTTTGGCCGCTTATCAACCAAATGAACCCCAGTGCTGATGTGACAGCACTTTCATCCATCGAAGTTGACATTTCCGGTATTGAACCTGGAACACAGCTGACAGTTAAATTTCTGGGCAAGCCGGTATTTATCCGTCGCCGTACTGATGATGAGATTAAAGCAGCGCGCGATCTGGATATTTCAACGCTACGCGACGGTGAAAGCCGGAACGCGAACATCGAAGGGGATGCGTCTGACGTGAACCGCGCGATGGATGAAACCGGCGAATGGCTGGTGATGATCGGCGTTTGTACCCACCTTGGCTGTGTGCCATTGGGCGATGCGGGTGATTTTGGCGGTTGGTTCTGTCCTTGTCACGGATCACATTACGACACGTCGGGCCGTATCCGTAAAGGACCGGCACCTGAAAACTTGGCAATTCCATTGACAAGTTTCATCGACGAAAACACCATTAAGCTGGGTTAAGGGGGAAAGATCATGGCTGGAATTCCACACGATCATTATGAGCCTAAGACAGGCTTTGAAAAATGGTTACACACACGTTTACCTGTCGTGGCTTTGATGTATGACACATTAATGCTTCCGACACCAAAAAATCTGAACTGGATGTGGATTTGGGGCATTGTCCTGACATTCTGTCTGGTTCTGCAAATCATTACAGGTATCGTTTTGGCGATGCATTACACACCACATGTGAGCATGGCATTTGATAGTGTTGAACACATCATGCGCAATGTGAACGGTGGCTGGGCCTTGCGGTATATTCACGCAAACGGTGCATCCTTGTTCTTCCTTGCAGTCTATATCCACATTTTCCGTGGTCTTTATTACGGGTCATATAAAGCCCCGCGTGAGATCACATGGATTATCGGGATGTTGATTTATCTGGCCATGATGGCAACAGGTTTCTTGGGCTATGTTTTGCCTTGGGGTCAAATGTCATTCTGGGGTGCTACCGTGATTACAGGTTTGTTCGGGGCGATCCCCGGCATTGGGCCGATCATCCAAGAATGGCTTTTGGGCGGGCCTGCGGTGGATAATGCCACGCTGAACCGTTTCTTCAGCTTGCACTACCTGATCCCGTTCGTAATTGTTGGCCTTGTGGCTGTGCACATCTGGGCATTCCATACAACTGGCAACAACAACCCGACGGGTGTTGAGGTGCGACGCAAATCAAAAGCCGAAGCCAATAAAGACACCGTGCCATTCTGGCCATATTTTGTGGTGAAAGACCTGTTCGCGCTGGTTTTGATCCTGGTGATCTTCTTTGTGTTTGTCGGTTTCATGCCGAACTATCTGGGCCATCCCGACAACTATGTTCCTGCTAACCCGCTGGTGACACCGCCGCATATTGTGCCTGAATGGTACTATCTGCCGTTCTACGCCATTTTGCGTGCGATCACGTTTGACGTGCTGTTCCTGAACGCGAAATTCCTGGGCGTGTTGATGATGTTCGGTTCCATCGGTGTGATGGCATTGGTGCCTTGGCTGGATACATCCCCTGTACGTTCCGGGCGGTATCGCCCTGCGTTCAAATGGTTCTTTCTAGTGCTGGTCATCGACTTTATTGTGCTGATGTGGTGCGGGTCGCGGCCTGCCGAGGGTCTGGTACCTTTGATTAGTTTGATCGGCGCGATTTACTGGTTTGGTTACTTCTTGGTAATTCTGCCGGTACTTGGCTTTGTCGAGAAAACCAACGCCGTTCCTGAAACCATCGAAGCGGATTTCGATGCGCATTACCCGCCAAAGAAGGATTGATATGATGATTAAGAAAACACTCCTTACAGCACTTGTTGCATTTGGCCTGGGTCTGGGCGGCACTGCCGCTTATGCCGAAGGTGGTGAGGCACATGTCAAAGACTATGACTTTTCTTATGAGGGGCCGTTCGGCAAGTTTGACCAAGAGCAGCTTAGGCGCGGCTTGAAGGTTTACACCGAGGTTTGTGCCGCTTGTCACGGGCTTCGCCTGGTGGCGTTTCGCACATTGGGCGACGAAGGCGGGCCGCAGTATTCAGCGGATGAAGTGAAAGCTTATGCGGCTGAGTTTGAGGTCTTTGATCCAGAGCTGGACGATACCCGTGCGGCAAAACCATCTGATAAGTTCCCGAAAAGTGGTCTGGAAACAGCCCCTGATCTGTCTTTGATGGCTAAAGCGCGCGCAGGTTTCCACGGGCCGTATGGTTTGGGGATCAACCAGATGCTGAAAGGCATGGGGGGACCTGAATATATTGCGTCTATTCTTGCAGGTTATACTGGTGAAGAAAAAGAGCAGGCTGGTGTGACGTTTTATGAGAACACAGCGTTTCCGGGCGGCTGGATTGCTATGCCACCACCCCTGGAAGATGAACTGGTTGAGTTTGATGATGGCTACGACAATAATGTGGAGAGCATGTCACAAGACGTGGCTGCATTTTTGATGTGGACTGCTGAACCTAAGATGATGGCGCGCAAGCGTATGGGCTTTCTGGTGGTTCTTTTCCTGAGTTTGTTTACAGTGCTGTTGTATCTGACAAACAAGAAACTTTGGGCACCGATCAAGCGCAAAGAAGCGTAAAGCTTTTATAGCATATTTTCAAAGAGGCGGGTTTTTACCCGCCTTTTTTAATGCCAAGAGACTTCAGAAAAAGATAATGCATCCTAAATTTAGGTTTAACAGGGCGTAAATGAAACGGGTTTTGAATGATTATTTTTCAACAATAACCGCATAACTATATGAATTTACTTTACTATTCTGCTATACCTTAAAACTACTAAACTAGTTTAGTAGTTCTGTTGTCTCAGTGATTTCAGAGGTTATTTAACGAAATGGGTTTTGCTGAGGTCTCGCCCAGATAATCCTGCAATGCCTGTGGAGGATTTTCAAAAAGGGCTTTGGTGTTAATTGGCGGATAAGCTTTTCCATTGGCGATAAAGATGGTTTCATCGGCAATATAAAGCGCGTCTTTCGGGTCATGGGTGACAAGCACTAAAGTGCTGTGCGCCCTGTCAACAATCTGTGCCACAATATCCAGCATTTCGTGCTTAAGTGCAGGCCCTAAGGCGGCAAAGGGTTCATCGAGCAGCATCAAGGGTTTATCGCGCAACAAGGCGCGCGCGATGGCCACACGTTGTTGCTGGCCACCTGACAGTTCAGATGGGAACTTAATTGCTTGATCAGTAAGGTCTACGTATTTCAGGGCTTGGTGGACTGCCGTTGTATCTTTTGCGGTCAGCTTTAAATCAGGCTTCAGCCCAAGGGCGACATTGTTCATAACCGTCATATGCGGGAACAGGTTATGATCTTGAAACAACAATGACACGGGGCGTTGCGCAGGTGGAAGGTTCGTGATGTCTAACCCATCTAACAAAATCCGCCCCTGATCAATGTCCATGAAACCTGCAATGGCCGCAAGAAGTGTGCTTTTTCCGCAGCCTGACGGGCCGAGGATGGCGTATTTCTTTTGCGGTTCCAAAACGAAATTTGCTGTCAGGTGAAAACCTTCATAGCGCAGGGTCAGATTATCGAATGCGATGCTCAATGCGGCCTCCTTTATCAAATATCCAGAACAGGGTCAGACTGATGGTGATTAGTAACAGGGCCACCGCGCTGGCAGCGTCTGTTTGATAAGACGCCATCAGACGGTACATGGTTAGGGGCAATGTGGCATTGTCGGGGCTGGCGAACAACGTAATAACGCCCAAATCGCCCATGGAAAGGGCGGCAGCCAAGCCCATGGCGAACCCTGCAGAGGGTTTCAGGCGTGGCCAGATTGCCAGACGGAACCGCGCGAATTGCGACATGCCAAGACTATCTGCAAGGCGGCCATAGCTGGCCTCGGCGCGTTGCATAGTGGGCAGGATGATGCGGATGGCAAAGGGCAGGGCCATGATGGCGTTGACAAGGGCGGTGATCGGTAAGGCCAGTTTGAAGGGGCTGACAAAAGGGAAAATCATGATGAATAAGCCCGTGCCGATGACAAAGGGTGAGGCGACTAGGGACAGAAAGCTGATGCCCTCAATCGCCCGCGCTGTGCGGGGGCTATTTTTGGTCAGGCGGATGATCAGAGACGCGATGATCAGGGCGAGACTGATACATATTGTAGCCGAGGTTAGAGAGATCATTAAGGAATTGATGCTGGCAGGGATGACGCTTGCGGGTAGTTTGGGCAGGTGGCCGATGCCTTTGATTAGGATGGCGGCGAGTGGCAGGAATAGGAACAGGCCTGCCAAGGTTAATAGGCTGATATCGGTATACTTATGAAACCTGCTTTGCCCGTCCCATCGTTTGGCGGGCCTATCCAGCCCGATTGAAAAACGTGTGGGTTTTGAAAATGACAATACCAACAGGGCGATGGTGGTGCATAGCATGAACTGGAAAGTGGCAAACAGGGCGGCTTTTGGCAGGTCGAAATCGAACCTGAGCGCTTGGTATATTGCCAGCTCTACGGTGGTTGCGCGCGGGCCCCCGCCCAGGGTTAGGGCCACGGCGAAACTGGTGATGCAGAGTAAGAATATGGTTAGGAATGCGGCGGGTAGGGTTGCGTGTAATATGGGGCGTTCTATGTGTTTTGTGACGTCTTTTGCGGTCATGCCCAGGGTTGCGCATAATCGAAAGTGTTCGGTGGGGACGGATAACCAGCCTTGTAAGATCAGCCGTGTCGCTAGGGGAAGGTTGAAGAAAACGTGGGCAAGAATGACGCCTGTTAGGCCGTAGATGTTTAAGGGGTGCTGCAAAATGTTGCTGAACAGGCCAGAGCGGCCCCATATGGCAAGGATGCCGAAAACGGCAACAATGACGGGCAGGATGAATGAAGCCCCTAGGAATGTGATGAATAGTTGCCTGCCCCTGAAATCATAACGCGCCAATGCGCGGGCAAGGGGTATGGCAAGGATTACGCTGATCAGGGCTGACAGGAAAGCTTGTGTTAGGGTGAAGCGGATGATGCGAAAATCAGCGGGGGTGAAGCCCGCTGAAATATCGGTGTTCAACCACACCGCCAACAGGCTGCCCAACGACACCGCAAGAAGAAGGGCGATGGCCCCCCATCCTGCAAATGTTGTTATGCGGGTTATTGGCTGAGTGCGGTCAACCATTCTTCCAACGCCTCTTTTTTGATGGCTTCAACTTCATCCGCCGAAATAATCAGACTGTCTGCCGGTCTTATCAAAGTATCAAATGCACTGGGCAAACCGTCTTTCAAGGTTATCACCGGGTACATCCAGTTTGTGGTCGGGATGAGGGTTTGAAACTTGTCTGTTGTCATAAACGCCAGAAATTGATCGGCCAGTTCCGGTTGATCTGAAGCGGCTAATTTTCCAGAGACTTCGATTTGCATGTAATGGCCTTCGTTGAAAAGGGCGGCTGATTTAGTGGCGTCATTTTCGGCAAAGATGTGATAGGCGGGGGATGTGGTGTAGGATAAAACCATATCGGCCTCACCTTCCAGAAACATGCCATAAGCCTCTGACCAGCCTTTGGTGACGGTTAGAACATGCGGGGCAAGGCCCGACCAAATTTCTGGCGCGCGATCCCCATATGCGGCTTTGACCCAAAGCAACAGGCCAAGGCCGGGGGTGGAACTACGCGGGTCTTGGATGACGATTTTAAAATCGTCTGACATAGCGGCCAGCGCTTCAAAACTATCGGGTGCATTTTCAAGTTTTGTATTGTCGTAGACAAAAGAAAAATATCCCCAGTCGTAGGGCAGGAATGTTGTGTCATGCCATTCTATTGGGATGTTGAAATCCTGCTTTTGTTGCCCGTGTTCGGCGAAAAGCCCCGTTGCTTTGGCGCGTGCTGTCAGATTGGTGTCCAGCCCCAGTACAATGTCAGCATCTGATTGTGCGCCTTCAAGTTGCAGACGTGCCAACAGGGCGGCACCGTCGCCTGCCGCGACCAAGTTCAGCGTGCAATTACATTCCGCTTCAAAGGCTTGTTTTACTTTCGGGCCCGGGCCCCATTCGGTGACAAAGCTGTCATAGGTGTAGACGGTTAGTTCTGGTTTATCTTGTGCGATGGTTTGGGTGGCACATGCCAATCCAAATCCCACAGCAAAAAAGGTAAGTGTTTTCACTTTTCTCTCCTTTGGCTGCAAGCGTGGGGGGTGGGGCGTTGATGAACGCTTATACCTTTCCTACGCCGGCATTATCCGGTTCAGGTTAAACGGGTTCTCATACGAATCTCAGCCAATTTGGCCCCCCGAGGTATGGGTATGTTTAGACATTTTAAAAGAAAGTTCAAGCAATAGGCTTTTTCTTGAATGCGACATAAGATATGGCTTGGGGAAAGGAGCTTGCCCATGTCATTTAACAGTTTCGGCCATTTATTCCGCGTTACCACTTGGGGCGAAAGCCACGGGCCCGCATTGGGGGCCACGGTTGACGGCTGCCCGCCCAACATTCCGCTGAATGCAGAGATGCTTCAGGTCTGGCTGGATAAGCGTAAACCGGGGCAGAATAAATATACCACGCAACGGCAAGAGGCGGATCAGGTTGAAATTTTGTCTGGGGTGTTTGAAGGTAAAACCACGGGCACACCGATCCAACTGATGATCCGTAATACGGATCAGCGGTCAAAGGATTACGGTGATATTTTGGATAAATTTCGCCCGGGCCACGCGGATATTACCTATTGGCAGAAATACGGCATTCGCGATTATCGCGGAGGCGGGCGGTCTTCGGCGCGTGAAACTGCCGCGCGGGTGGCCGCAGGCGGTGTGGCGCGGGCGGCGTTGGGCGTGTTGGCGCCAAAAATACAGATTCTGGGCTATATGGTTCAGATGGGTGATAAACGGATTGATCGCGATCTGGTTGATCTGGCTGAGATTAAGAATAATCCGTTTTGGACACCTGACGTAAACGCAGCGGGCGTTTGGGCAGAGTATCTGGATAAGTTGCGCAAGTCTGGCAACAGTGTGGGGGCGGTGGTTGAAGTGATGGCTTCGGGTGTACCTGCGGGACTGGGTGCACCGGTTTATGCGAAATTGGACACGGATATTTCCAGTGCAATGATGTCAATCAACGCGGTTAAGGGTGTTGAGATCGGTGCTGGTATGGGTGCGGCTGAATTGACAGGTGAAGATAATGCCGACGAGATTTTTATGGGGCCGGATGGGCCAGTTTATTCGTCTAATCATGCGGGCGGAATTTTGGGTGGTATTTCCACTGGCCAAGATGTGATTTGCCGTTTTGCGGTGAAACCGACATCGTCGATTTTGAAGCCACGCAAGACCATTACCAAAAGCGGTGAAGAAACGGAAATTATCACCAAGGGCCGCCATGATCCTTGTGTGGGCATTCGCGCGGTGCCTGTGGGTGAAGCGATGATGGCTTGTGTTTTACTGGATCACATATTGCTGCATCGTGGGCAAATAGGTGACAACCAAGGCAAGATTGGCTAAAGCATAAAAAAGGCCGCTATTAAGCGGCCCTTTTCGTATATTATATCTGACGCCTTAAGCGTTGATTACATCTTTCAAAGCTTTTGCGATGGTCACTTTTGCAACACGGTCAGCCCCTTTCAGGAACTGTTCACCTGTGGCAGGGTTGCGTACCATGCGTTCTGGGCGCGCACGGCACATGAATTTGCCAAGGCCCGGCAATGTCACGGCACCACCGGCGGCAACTTCATTGGTGATGATGGATGTTAGAGTAGCCAAAAATGCATCGGCTGTTTTCTTGTCCGCGTCCATGCCTTCGGCAATGGCTGCAACGAGTTGGGTTTTTGTCATTGGTTTTTGTGACATGTCACTGCTCCTGTTAGAATATTGCTTCGATTTTATGAAGCCTGCGCTAAATAAACTCGATTTTGCGACAAGTTTCAATGAAAGACAGCTATAAAATAAGCGAAAAACTACAATATTTAGGTTAAAAACATAAGTTTTTGGCTAATTGTTGTGGGCCCGCCTAGTTTTTTGATAATGCGAGTTGTTTTCAATCAATATATGCCCGTTGGCATGATGGCATATAAATTGCTTAAAACCCCGTGGGATTGATGCCAAGAGATATGGTATCCAGTAATGGTTTACTGGCGTATCCAGAACTTGAATAGGATTGTATTAAGTCATTTTGTGATTTGAAGTCACGTATAACTGATCCGCGCGCGTCCAATATATAAGGGCGTGTTAAAGTGGAAACACTTACGGGGATCTGGTTTGTGCGGGAAGATTGGATAACGTCATTGCGTACGGATTGTATTGTGTTTTGTAAATTCAAGGTATCCTTGACCATGTAATCCAGAAAGGCACCTGTGAAAACGCTGTGGTCGCCTGTACCATCGTAAGCGGCTTGTCCAAAGGATGTTGCGAAAACAAGTAAGGTTTCCAGCCCCAAAGCTTTTGGCAAAGACAGGGTTTGCAACCCCGTATCATACGGTGCTGGCGGGTCTTGCAAGCATGCATCTATAACAACTGTTTTTTGAGCAAAGGGTATATCAAAATACTCCAGTAAATCCGGGATTGTTAGGGCTAACGGGGGATTTTCGCCTGGGCTTGCGGCACTGTTTATCGGTATTAATTGGGGGGTGCCATTCTGAATTTCATTGTGGCCTGCGTAATAGATGAATATTTGCTCTGCATGTGCTGCGCGGCTTGATACAAATGTTAAGCTATCTCGTAACTCTTGCGCATTAACATCGCGTACAAGAAATACGGTGAAACCTTTATTTGACAATGCCTGAGCTACGGCAAAAGCATCGTTTGACGCATTTTTCAATCTGGGTAGATTGGTGTATTCAGTGTTTCCGATCACTAATGCGATTTTGCTGGCGTAATCTTGTGCGTACAACAGGTTTTGGCCCAAGCCCGAAAAATATACCCAAATAAGGATCAAAAATTTATAATGAATGTTACGCATTTAACTATTGGTCTTACAGCCCGTTGCCGTGGCTTTTGATGAAAATTCAACGCGTCTGTTAAAGGGGCTTGTTCCAATTTTATCGGGTAAGGGTTGTGCTTCACCAACAGCTTCGATGGTGAACCTGTTTTTTTCGACCTTATTGTTGGACGTTAAATATTTGAAAACCGAATTTGCCCGCCTGCGCGATAGGCTTAGATTATATTGTGCATCTCCAATTGTATCTGTATGGCCTGTGATTTTAACACAGTTTTGTTTCATGGCGTCAGAGTTCAAGACGATGGTTAATCGATCAAGATGATCACGGTAAGCTTTTTCCAAAACCTCAGAATCAAAAGCAAAATGAATATAATAACCTGACTCGGATTTTGCGGCCTTATAATCTATCGCCGTGGTTTTGGGGCGTTTCACGATTTTAGCGTTGCCGGTATTGCTTGGCAGCTGTGCAACAACTGTTGGGGCATCCGGGGTATTTACCAAGCCATTTAATGTAACGATTAACCCACGCGGTGTGCCCAGGTTTTTGTTTTGTGTACAATAAAGTGAATTGTCCGGATTAAGCGCGTTGAATATGGCGCAATTATTTGCATCAATCGGTAATTTTACCTGTGCCGTGATCTGCCCAGACACAAGGAAGGCCGATATAAGTGTGGCTATAAAGCATAGTGATTTCATTCCTGTTATCCTCCGATTGTCTAATGGATAAGCAAAATCAATGAAGATTTCGTAACGCGATAAATAAATTTAGGTTTAATTTTAATCGGTAACGATTTGCTAGGAAAGCTGTGCCAGTAATTGTGCAAGGTTGGAAGGATCTTGCGTTTATGGAAAAAGACAGGCTGGTTTGGGTAGATGCTTTACGTTTGATTGCGGGCGTTTCTATGGTGGGGCTGCATGCGTCATCTGATATTAACGGTCAGCCGTTTCCGGAATTTAGCGCTTTGGAACGCAGCGGGCCTGTATTTTTTAGATCTATTATGTATCTGGCGCGCACAGAACTGTTTATAATCATTTCTCTTTTTCTTTTGTTTATGTCGTTGGAAAACCGCCCGCGTGCCTATGGCAAAGTGATTATGGAGCAAAGTAAGCGGCTGATGCGGCCATTTGTGTTCTGGGTGGTTTTTTATGCTTTTTACCGTCTGATCAAGGCGCATTATTTTGGGTATGATGCGGCAATTTGGGCGCAGCTTTCCAGCCCGATTGAATGGCTTGGATATTTTATGTTGGGGGATGTGCAATATCATATGCATTTCCTGCCAACGCTGTTTGGCATGATGCTGCTTTACCCTGTGTGTTTAATCGCGATCGAAAAGCCCTGGATCGGGGGGGTTGTGCTTTTGGCTCTTTTTGCCAAGCGCGAGGCTGATATTTGGCTGTGGTCGCATATAGACGTCACGCCCGTGACAGATTATTTAATCCGATTCGTGAAAATCCTGACCTATATGGGGTATGGTTTTGTCGCGGCCGCCGCCTTGGGCATCTATAAAAAAATAGGCCGCGCAGGTGGTATTGCCCCGTATTTTAATGTGATACTTTTCGTCGGGGTAATTTTGTACCTGTTGAAACTGGTCTACAGTTTTCGGGTGATCGAATATGGCAACTGGCAGTTCGGTTATGCGCCTGGGTTCTGGGCGGATTTTTTAATGCCGATCGTTTTGTTTTTCTTATGCATGTCCAGCAAGCGGATCAATAATTTCACTTGGTTGTCGCGATTGGCCCCATATAGTTTTGGTATTTATCTTGTGCATCCGATTTTTCTGGATATGGCCGAGATTGCATTGTGGGACACGCGCTTACCGCCAATGATTTTCGTATTACTAAAGGTAACGTGGGGCGTCACAATGGCAAGTATCACGGTGGTGGTTCTATCAAAAATACCTTGGCTTGGTTGGACTGTTGGGTTGGGAAAATTTCCAACGMTTAGTCAAATATCAAGGTTTGTGCATTCTAAGAATAATTGAGTAGTCAATGTAGGAGTGACAGATGAATTTTGAAACCATACAAAACGGTGCAATCACGCATCTGAGATTAGAAGATGCCCGACTGGATGCCGCACAAGCCATTCCTTTCAAGGAAATARTTCGGGGTATTGCTGATGATGGTGCGAATTATATTTTGTTGGATATGGGRGCGGTGGAATTCATGGACAGCTCCGGTCTGGGCGCTTTGGTGTCTGTGATGAAATATATGGGGGCTGAGAAAAAGTTTGAAATTACCGGACTGACGCCGATGGTTGAAAAAGTTTTTAAATTGACCCGGATGGATGAAGTGTTTCGTGTTCATAATTCTGTTGAAGATGCATTGCTAGCAGTGGAAGCATCAGACGATGATTTATCGTAAATGARTATAAACGTTCATAAGAAGRCTATATCACCGTGCTTTACGTTTCARAAATGCRTRAGAARCTATCAGAAATTRGTGCCRGRRTTYTTAGATGARATCTGCCTGTGGATGAYRCAGGCAGATGCTTCGGATGAAAAAATCACAAATGTTCAAATCGTGCTTGGCGAAGTCATGAATAATATTATTGAACATGGATTTAAGAATGAAGGTACCGGGCTGATAGAGATTGAAATTTTCATAACAGGTGATGGTATTACAGTGCGGTTATGCGATGATGGCGTTGAGTTTACACCACCTGAAGCTTCCCAATCACCTTTACAGGATAAAGATAATTTAGATGATTTACCTGAAGGTGGGTTTGGTTGGTTTTTAATAAAAGAGATCACAAGCTCAATTGAGTTAAAGCGCAGGGAAAACAAAAACCACCTGACCTTAAATTTTATATAAAAACCATAGAAAGTTTTATTGAATTATTCTGGACAGTTATCATGAAATTTACTTAATACATGTAATTTCATCATTATGAACCCCCTCCATCGTGTGGGCTAAATTGGATGAAAACTTGTCATTGAATAATATAAAAATTCATAACTTAGTAATTGGTATAGGGGCGATCCTTATAACATGTGCGTTTTTGGCAGCTGTACTTATCTTAGGTGAGGCGGTTGGCAAGACTGTAGTTGGAAATCTGGCCAAGGAACAAGCGCGAATTAAACGTGAAATCGCACAAAAGGAAGCGGCAGATAAGATAAATGCATCAAGGCAACTTTCTTTAGGAAACGTGGTAAATGAAAGTGATTCAAAAAATGCTAAAATTTATGATCCGGAAAGTTTTAATCTAAAACCTACAGGGCTTACGCAACAATCTGAAACAAATTTTCAGCAATTACCAAGCCTGATGCGCGGAACAGTTCCAATGGAAACAATGGCCTCTGTCAGCGGTAAAGCGAAGCGGGATGCGCCACCCAGAATGTGTGAAATGCCAAAGGATTATTTTGAAAACCTGGAAATGTCAGATGATGGGTTATCGCCAGGATATCAAAAAGATAACTCATATGTACGTACATACAAAGACCGCAGGGGGTTTTTAAACGAACGTGAATTACAAGCGGCTAAAGTTGCTTGGGGATATTTTGAAAAATTTACGCAGAAAACAACTGGATTGGCCAATTCGGTAGGGGGTTATCCATCCACAACGATGTGGGATACGGCTTCTTATGTCAGCGGTTTGGTTTCAGCCTACGAGTTGTGTTTAATTGAAAAGCCCGAGTTCGATAAGCGTATACTGTTATTGCTAACGACAGTGCGAAATCTTAAATTGTTTCGTCGTGAGCTACCAAATAAAGTTTATAATACAAAAACAGGTGCGCAGGTTGATTATACGAATAAACCTGGTGAGATTGGATATTCTGCACTAGATATCGGGCGTTTTCTTGTGTGGATGCGGATCGTTCGAAATCGTTATACATACCTTGCAAATACCATAGATAATTTACTGTTACGATGGGATTTTTCTAATGTGATTGATGCAGATGGTGTTCTGTTTGGTGCTGCCGTTGATAAAGAGACAAAAGAGACGATCTATGCGCAAGAAGGGCGGCTGGGGTATGAGGAATATGCCGCAAAAGGCTTTGCATTATGGGGTTTCAAAACTTACTTCGCGCATCGGGCCGAACCTTATCTGACAACAAATATATTTGATGTACGTGTACCGTATGACGGTAGGGATCCGCGTATTTTCCATTCGCAAAACTATGTTGTGACAGAAAGTTATCTGTTAGACGGTTTGGAATTAAATTGGGATCTTCCACAGGATGATGTGTCCAGTGATCGGGTGCACACAGATGGATGGCGCGCAGAGTTTGCTGACCGTATTTATCAAGTCCAGCAAAACCGCTATGAAATTCAAGGTTATATGACCGCGCGTTCAGAGCACAACGTTAAGGGCCCCCCCTATTTTACTTATGATACAATTTTTTCTGACGGTTACCCTTGGAATACTGTAACCCCAAGGGGTGATTATGCCCCTGAACATGCTGCCGTTGCAACAAAAGCTGCATTTGGATTATGGGCATTATGGGATACTTATTATACCGATATTTTATATGAAGCTGTAATTGAATTATTTGACCCGAACAGAGGTTTTTATGAAGGACTCTATGAAGGTGGTAACGGTTATATCGAAATTCAAACTGCAAACAATAACGGTATTTTGCTTGCAGCACTTTTGCACAAGGTTCAGGGGCGCATTCTAACCGCTTCCCATGCAAGCTCAGAAGTTTGGTTCACACAATACCGAGACCGGGATTTGCGCATAAAGCGCGGCCTGCCTGATCCCCCGCAACAATCTGATTGGCTGCCAGCCTATAGACATCCTGCCCAAGTAAAGGAAACCCAATGAAGATATTTACATATACTTGTATCACTGCAGTCTTGATGTATTCCGTGCCAATAGTTCATTTGGCATCTGCGCAAAGTGTTGCGAATGGAAACCCTGAGGTGTCTACGGCAATTTTAGATACCTCCATACCGTTTGCAATAGGGGCGCGAGAAGGGGAGCAAACGATCCGTGGGTCTTTTGGCTGGCCAACTTTTCAAGAAGGTTTTGTGGAAGGTGTATATTTTCGATTTGATCCAGATGGATATGCACGGTTCAGTTCAAGCCCTAGGCTTGATGAAGATGTTTTTGAAGTGAGATGTCAAAATGCCTCAACCTCATGTGTTGCCAAAAAAGACGGTTTGGAAATCGGGTTAACAGCACAAGGCAGACCTAAAATTCGTATTAGCGGAATTACCCTGGCGGATAGATTTTTCATCTCAGACCGTAAAAGTGAATTACCTATACCAAATACGATATTGGGGCCTATCGACCAAAGACTTGAAACTTTATTGTCCTCAGGGGGCGAGTTGATTATCCGAAGAGAGTTGGAAAAACTTCAATCGCTGTCCCTGTCAGGCTTTTCCGCAACTGTGACATACCTTCGATGGGTTGCGCAAAATCAGGCTTCATTCGTTTTCCCAAGAGGATGGCCTGCACCCAGTCAACAAACAGGTCCCGAAAACAATGGGCTTACCTTACCAGATATATGGAATAATGCAGGTTCTCAAAATCAATTAACGCCAGTTTATAGGAATGTGCAAAATCAACAATTACCACCCCAACGAACCCAAGCCTGGCCGAATAACAACTATCAAATTGGTGCAAATTCAACCAGAATAACACCTGCGAGTAATTTCGATGCGGCTGGAATTGGTTTTGCACAACAGGCGCGTGGCCGTAGTTTACCAGCGGATATAAACAGGTTTGAAGTATTAGCTGATCAAAGCAGTTACTCACAAGCGGTTGATCGTAATTCAGTAAATCAACAAATCAATCCTACTACGATTAGCTTAGAGCTAAATATCATTAACCAATCTTTGCGAAACCTGGAACTGAAAATTGATAACCTGGCTACGCGACTTTCATACGAACTGCAGTCAACAAAAGTGAATGCATTTGTACAAGGCCAATCAGGTTCTAATGTTTATGCGGGTGTGAATAACTCTAAAAGTTCATTGAACGGCCAAGTCGAAGGGGTAACTGAAGAAGAGAAGTTAAGAAAACGTGTGATTGAAAGTATTCTGCAAAATGCACAGCAGGAACAGCCCCTTTCACAAGCACCACCTGCTTCGCCTGCTGGCGGTGAAGTTTCAGTAAAGAAAAACATTGTTGAGCGGTTGTTGGAAGAATTAAATGGGGCAGATCAGGCGGAAAGTAATGTGCAAGAACCTACGGTTGAAAGTGCAGGAGATTTCATTTCTTTGTCTGATTATATCAGCAAAGTGATGCAGGCGGAAAATAGAAATTAAGCTGCTCTCTAGCCAAATAACCAGTAACACCGTGTGTTTATTAGGAGATATATGATGCTGCAGAATTTAGCGGTTCCAAAAACAGTTAGTAAGCAAAGTTCTGGCAAAAGCATTGCACGTGCAATTAAATGGAGTCAGGATTTGCCAACTTGGATGCGTTTAGCGTCGGGTGTTCTGGGTTTTTTAACCAGTTTTCTATTAGTTGGTTTACCTGCCATCGCCTTGATTATCATAGACAGAATTATACCTTCTGGTAACAGTGACGCACTTTTGAAATTATTTTATTTAGGTGCGACAACCGTATTATCGGTATGTATTATTGAATTGATGCGTATGAAAGCACTACAGCATTATGTGGTGAATGTTCGTGGTGTGATCTTTTTCCAAGACTCATGTTTTGCTTTGTTTTGGGCATTTTTGGTGGGATTTATACATCCATTGCTTGCCGTGCCCTCAGTTGCCGTCGCGATTATCTTATATGTTGCGTGGAAATTTCGGAAACCTTTGCAAAAAGGGCAGGAGAATGCGATTGAATTGCCGGATTTTGAAGCAGAGAAAGTTGACGCCTGTGGTTTGGGGCCAGCATTTCATGAAATGGCGGCGCAAGGTAAATTTTCATCTATACAGCGGCTTGATTTCCAAACGCTTGGTCAATGGTTAACCACAAGTTTTTTAAGGCGCATAACCTTTGTCGTTGTCTTGATTTTAACCAGCTGGTTACACATAAACGCGAATATTTCATTGGGTACGGCTATTGCCACGATTTTTATAAACCAATTGAACCTAGAGGTTTTTATTCGCTGCTATCAGGTGCAGTCATTGCGAACCCCAAGATATGATGTGGGTGAACTTGAAAAAATCATCGCTACTAGAGAAAAGGTAAATGCGAAAAATACACGTGTTATTGATGCCAGTGGAATCTTGTCTATTGAAGGCCTAACATCTGATGGGTTTGCGCCATTGTCTGGTGATGTTTTTCCTGGCTTGTGCTTGGCGTTCATTGGGCCATCTGGGTGTGGAAAGTCCAGTATTCTTAAATGCATAGCAACTGGCCAATATGAAGGGGGACGTGTGGAATTTGGAGGAAAGGCTTTGGATCGGCTTCAGTCGGGTGCGCGTGTTTTGGGGTATGTGCCGCCAAGTCCCATAAACTTGCCAGGTAGCTTTGTGCAGAATGTGACTGGATTTGATCCGCAAGCAAATGAGCTGGATGCATTAGAACTTATTATGCAGCTTGATCCGTATGAAGATGTTTTTAGAGATGAAGACCTAATGAATGATAGGTTGGAAAATAATTTCAATGCGCAAGGACAAATTATATCGATAGCAAGAGCGCTTTTTATGAACTCAGCGATTTTGATATTGGATGCCCCCGAACTGTATCTTGACAAAGCGTCAAAGGCCGCACTTTTAGCTTTGATTTTAAAAGCAAAAACAGAAGGTAAAATTGTATTGCTGGCAACTGATGATGATTATTTAATGACTGCGGCGGATGAAATGATCAAGCTTGACAGAGGTATTGTAACGGATCGAGGCCCCGTTGATGAGGTTTTGGCGCGGCATCACGAAAGATGGGTGCGGGTTTCTTTTAAGCCGACAAAACGAGATGCTTTTCGTTTGGGCCTATGGCTTGATGCGCAGTTAGGGCAGGGCCTGCCACATCTTTTTCGTGAGCGCGTTAAACTGGCAGCCAATGATCTATTGTTTTTAGCCCCGCGTGATAGTTTTGGCGAACGTGAAGATAATAGTATATTTGATCTAAAGGTTGGGTTGAATGAAGTTACAATATCTTTGCATGATCGCGGTGATTTGTTGGAAGTACATGAAGAGAATGCTGTCGAAGAACCTATCAATGAAGCAGAAGTAGTGCGCATATTATCCAATGCGGATCATTTTCAACAGAAGCTGAAAGAAGGGTATCGCCAAATTACAGTTCGTTTTCTAGTTGAGCTGGAAATAGCGTGTGTCAATGACGAGGCGGTTGGTTGAATGGGAAAGTTTCGACTACGACAATTTGGACAAAGAAATTTGCCGTTAGCCCGGCAAGACCTCGTGGATTTTATTGATACGCAGCAGAAAAAATCAAGCATACTTCTAAAACTTCAATCAGTTTTATTATTGGGTTTTGCTGTGCCGATATTTTTGTTGGCAGCATTTATTCTGATTTTTTATTTTTATAACGCTCCGATTATATTTTCGATGCGAAGCTGGGTGCAGGTGCGTAACTTAACGCCGGTTGTGACCGTGGAAACCCCTGTGAGTGGCGCCTTGGAACAGATATTTGTAAGTCAAGGGCAGCTTGTGAAGAAGGGAGAGTTACTTGGTGCCATTCAGACCGCATCGGTTAAGTTAGATTATGAAGAAACCCGAAGAAATTTTGTGGATAAAATTGTGGAGTTGCATTGTCTTGTATCTTTACTATCACATAGCTCGGTTTTGAAACTTCCATATGATGCACAAATACTAGTGGATCAGATGGCCGGACAATACGACGGCACATATAAGATTGAACAGTGCGAAAGGGAACTTTTGCGCAATATAATTGCAGATCAATCGCTTGAAGAAACGATTGCCGCGCTGGAAGATCAATCGAGATTGTTGAAAAATATTGTTAAGCTGCGAGGTGCTATTGAGAATACATTTGGCCCAAGCGTAACAAATCCATTTGATTTGGACGAAGACTTTGAATTTCCCTTTGGTGAAGATCAGGCGGCTCTTAAAAAATCTTACCGTGATCAGTATTTTCCGATGTTGCAATTTGCACAAGTCCAACAAAAACTACAAGAAGTTCGTAAAGAGTATTTTTTAAGAAAATTGCAAAAAGAAGACGAGTTGGAAGCCGCGATTAAACAGACGACACAAGAGATGCGCTATCTTGATAAGCAATTAAGGGACTTAAATAAGAAACTGGAAGATAATTATATTTACGCGTCTATTACCGGAACGGTAGTTGGTTCTACTGTTTCGAAGGTTGGCGCATATTTTAAAGAGGATGACACAATATTTAAGTTACAGCCTATTGAGAATAAATTCCAAGTTTCAATTCTTTTGAATGAAGAAAACAGTCATCGATTTGAAATTGGGGCATCCACGACAATAGCATTAGCTAATAATTTGGAAGGCAATAATCAGCTTAAAGCGAAAACGGTTACTGTTGTAAGGAAAACGAATGGGAAACTAGAGGCAATACTGGATCTAGAAGGGAATTCCAAAAGAAACTCTGAGATCATTCTGGCTACGGGCTATCGTGGAGAAGGTTCACAGCGGTTTCCTGCTAATATTACCATAGGGCATCAAAAGGCTTGGAATACGATAAGCCGTATTATTTTACGTAAACCTCGGTAATCCCCTGGTAATCCTCCCATTTTTCGTGGGGTACACTTGTAGAATTACGCGGCCATTTTCAGTTTCATAGCGGGTGTTATCCTGCCGATGCCCCGCTGCCCGACAGGGTTTGCAAAGCAAATCCCGAAAGGGATGTTGGGGCGGTCGTTGTTGTATGTCCAGAGCCATTTTGTGGCCTGTTCCTGAGCCTCCTCAATTGTTTCAAAGATGTTCTGGTCCAGCCATTCGTGCCTAACCGTGCGGTTGTAACGCTCGATATATGCGTTTTGTTGCGGCTTTCCCTTTGCACGGCAAGGCATATTCATATGCCTGAGAGTGGGGCTGGATATATTGGATGTGAATGCCCATCTTTGCTGCCCATGCCACCAACTTTCCACTGATATACTCTGGGCCATTGTCGACCCGGATAATCTGCGGCTTACCGCCCAATCAACTGTTCGAGACGAACAAGAAGAGCATGTGCCACCAGTCTATGAAACGTGGCCTACAAAGCTGTAACCACAAGGGTGGGGGGGGGTATTCAATACACAAGGGTGCGCTGAAGCCCCCCTACGCCCCCACGCCCTAAACCAAGAAATTCACCAGCAAGGTCGCGGCCAGCATCACTGCTATTGCCAAGACCATCGCCCCCGTGGGCCAGTTGCGGGCCATGCGGCCTTCGGGGCCGTGGGAATTGTACAGCCGCTTGATGGTACGCGTTGTGGTTTTAGCCAGCAGGCCAATGATGCCGTTATAAATAGACCCAATCACCCATGACAGCCAGCGGATCACCGCAGGGCCTGCTTTGCGGTATGTCCAGTCAGTATCAATGTTGACCGCACGTATTTCAGGCGGGTGGATGCCTTTGCGGTATAGAAATGCAAACGCCAACAAGGCGAACAGCAGCAGTTGTAATTGGCCCACAACATGGCCGGTTGTGTATGGAACGAACTCTTGCATTTCAAACGGCAGAATGGCGTAAAGCGGCGCGGGATAAACGCCAATGGCGATAGATAAAAATGCAGTGATCCCCATCGCCCACAACATATGGGTAGGGGCCTCTTTCGGGCGCAAACCACTATCATGCGCAAAGAAGGCGAAGAACGGAATTTTGATGCCTGAGTGCGAAAGCACACCCGCAGAGGCAAACACAAGTGCAAGCCAGACGACGTACATTTGCGCCCCTGCCGCCTCATCCAGAACAATTGATTTGGTCACGAAGCCCGAAAACAACGGGAAGGCCGAAATTGAAGCCGCACCCACCAGACAGAACATCGCGGTTTTTGGCATGGTGCGGTAAAGCCCGCCAAGTTCAGAGGCTTTTGAAGTGCCTGTGCGGTGCAGAACCGCACCCACCGACATAAATAACAAGGCTTTATAAAGAATATGGGCAAATGCGTGGGCCGCAGTACCGTTCAGTGCCATTTCGGTACCGATACCGATGCCCACAACCATAAAGCCCAGCTGGTTGTTCAGGGAATAGGCCAGCACACGGCGCAGGTCGTTTTCGATCTCGGCGAAAAAGATCGGAAACAGCGTCATGATAACGCCGATATAGATCAGGATCTCGGTGCCCGCAAAACCACGTGCCAATGCGTAAACCGCAAGTTTGGTGGTAAACGCGGACAGGATCACTGTGCCGGTAACTGTGGCGGCAGGATAGCTGTCTTGCAGCCAGTTATGCAGCAACGGAAAGGCACATTTGATCCCGAAAGACAGGAAGATCAGCCATGTGCCTGGGCTGCCCAGCGTCATGCGTTCAAACGCGATAGAACCCGTTTCGCGGTAGAATAACACCACGCCTGCGATCAGCACCACGCCCGATGCTACCTGTATGATCAGGTAGCGCATGCCGGTGTTATAAGCCCCTTCCGTGCGCCGCGCCCAGATCAGAAACACCGAGGCAATGGCAGTACCTTCCCAATAGAAAAACAGCGTGATCATATCACCCGCCAGCACCGCCCCAATGGCAGAGCCTGCGTACATGAGGGCCGCAACCTGTTGCACGGTATCGCGCACATGCCATGCATATAGGTTGCCAAGAAAGGCTGCCAAGCAGAACACCAGTGTGAAGATACGCGATAGCCCGTCCAGGCGCATCAGCTCCAACTCGAAGCCAAAGAAATTTACCTGCGCGAAATTACCGAAACCCGCATTCCAGACTTGCACGCCTGCAATAATCGGGGTGATCAGCAGCAACAGGCCACGCGCGGGGCCTTTGGGCAGCACCAGTAAAACGGCGGCGGCGGCGAAAAAGATGAAAGCGGTGGGGATCACATCAATCATCCATGTGCCCCTTTATATCAAGCTGATCTTCGGGGTATTCTTCACTGTCTATGGCTTTATCGCCGTAGTAATCCTCTGGCCGTTTGATGAAATAGCGCAGGGCTTTGGAAACCAGTATCAGCCCCGTGAACATCACAAAGCCATAGGCGGCGTAAAAACCACGGATATATTCAACTTGGAAAGCCCCATACGGCGTGTAAGTCCATTCAACAGCCAGCACCACCACGCAAGCGACAACCAGTGCCCAGATTATTTTCTTGTCTGAACCGGGCTTATCGACCCAGGTTAGCATACGGCCCAGCGCAGGGTATGTGGCAGGGTCGTCTTTTGGTTTTTGTGCCATGCTTACGCGTTTCCTTCTGCTGCCAGAATTGTTTGCGCCCAAACAAGAGCGTCTTGCTTGGAAATTGTCAGAGACTTGGATATTTTCCAGGCAAACCGGTTTTCGTTCAATGTCGGAAAGCGGCTTCGCAGGTCTTGCAGCTCGCGGTTGCGGGCCTCGGGTAATGCAGCGCAAGCCAAAATTGTTTGGTCGATTGTCAGCCCCCAATGTGCGCGTAAGGCTTTGCGAATATATATTTCTCGCTGACCTTCAGCTTCCAGCCGTTTTGCATAAGCTTTTTGGGTCTCGTCTTGTTTGGGGGTATCGGATTGATAATCCATCATGGTCTATTCTCTACAATGGGTGCTAGGAAATCTTGGATACTTCCCGCATAGAAAAACAAAACGATTGTCCCTGTGGCGGTAATCGCGGGTGGTAGCCAGACCAGCAAAGGGGCCTCGGCGAATGTCTTGGGCAGGTTGGTATCGGTCACGGGGCGGAAAAAACCGCGCCCGACGATGGGCAGAAGATAGGCGATATTCAGCAATGAGCTGACCATCAGCACACCGATGATAATCAGATGGCCTGCGTCTGCGGCCCCCATCATCAGCAAAAATTTCGGCCATGAACCGCCTAAGGGCGGCAATCCGATGATCGAAAGAGAGCCGATCAGGAAGGCCCCGAATGTGATTGGCATAATGCGCCCCAGCCCCTGCATCTGGCTAATGTCGGTTTTGTGGTAGGCAACATAAATCGAGCCTGCACACATGAACAAAGTGACCTTAGCCATCGCGTGCATGGCAATTTGCATCCCCCCGCCCAGCGCCCCCATTGATGTGGCCAGAGCCATGCCAAGGGTGATGTAGGCCAGTTGCGATATAGTGGAATAAGCCAGCCGCGCTTTCAGATTGTCTTTGGTCATGGCGACCACGGATGCGGCGATGATGGTATAGGCGGCCAGCCACATCAACCATTCAGAGGCCCCTGTTGCGGCCAGAAAATCAATACCGAAGATATAAATGCCAACCTTGAGCATGGTGAACACGCCTGCCTTGACCACGGCAACCGCGTGTAGCAAAGCCGACACAGGCGTGGGGGCAACCATCGCGGCAGGCAGCCAGCGGTGGAACGGCATTAGGGCGGCTTTGCCGATACCGAACGCATATAAGCCCAGCAGGACGGGCAGCAATGACGGGGCTATTTTGCCCTCTAAAATACCGCCCTTGGTGAAATCCAGCGTGCCTGCGATGGTAAATGTCCAAATCACGCCTGTTAACAGCAGCACGATCGAGGTGCCGATCAGAATGCCCAGATAAATGCGCGCACCCTTGACCGCTTCGGGTGTGCCTTTGTGGGCAACCAGCGGGTATGTGGACAGGGTCAGAATTTCGTAGAACAAAAACAATGTGAACATGTTTGACGCAAAAGCAATGCCCATCACGGCTGCAATAGCGATGCTGAAACAGGCAAAGAACCGTGCGTGGTGCTGCTCGTTATTGCTGCGCATATAGCCCACACCGTAGATGTGGGTGATAATCCAAAGACCAGAACCGATCATTGCAAACATCAGCCCCAAAGGTTCCACATGAAACGATATGCTTAGGCCGGAAACCACCTCGAACAGTTCAAACGCTTCTGTGGTGCCATTGCCGACATTGCTGAGGATCACCAGAACGCAAGCGAAGGTCAGCACCGCACAAAGAAAGGTGATGCCGTCGCGCAGGTTTTCCTGATCTTTCCAGACCATGTTGCCCGCCATGGCAACGATCGGGATCAGCATGGTTAAATATAGGGCTGTCGATGTGTCCATAATGCTTGCCCTATTCTACTATCAAGCCAGCGGAACCCGCCAGCAATCCATCAGCCGCTACACGTGCAGAGCCAAGGGTAAGTTCGGTATCAAACCCGAACCAGATACAAGCACCCGCCAGTATCAGCATCGGGATCAGTATCGGTAAGGGCGGGTCTGTTGCAGTGCAATCTTCATCGGGCGCGGTAAGGTACAAAACCTCAAACATACGCCAGACATAAATCACCGCCAGAAGAGATGACAACATGATCAGCACCGCAATAATCCACCAGCCATTTTCAAACGCAGCTTGCACCAACACCCATTTCGAAATGAAACCCGCCGTGCCCGGCACCCCGATCAGGCTTAGACCACCTGCAACCATCGCAGCCCCTGTCAGCGGCATTTTGCGCCCCAGGCCGTTCAGGTTATCAAAAAACGCACTGCCTGAATACATCACCATCGCACCTGTGCCCATAAACAGCGTGGCTTTGGTAATCCCGTGATTGACCAAATACACAATGCTGGCCGAAAGCCCTGTCGCGTTCAGCATCGCAATACCCAGCAGCATATAACCGATTTGCGCGATAGACGAAAACGCCAACATGCGTTTCAGGTTGGTTTGAAACACAGCCACGAAGGACGCCGCGAACATCGCCAGCAATGCGAACGGAATGAAGATCAGATAAAGCGTCCAGTCTTCAAAGTGAAAGGCGGGGTTAAACACCGAAAACATGAAGCGCAATAAAACATAGATCGCGGCTTTGGTCGCGGTTGCCGCAAGAAAGGTTGTAACCGCAGAAGGCGCGTAGGTATAGGCGTTGGGCAGCCAGTGGTGCAACGGGTACATCGCCGCTTTCAGGCTCATGCCCACCACGATAAAGGTGAACGCCGCCTGCACCGTGCGGTTGGCCCCTTGATCGGCAATACGACCTGCAAGGTCAGCCATATTCAGCGTGCCCGTGGCCATGTAAAGCAAGCCCAAACCAATGACAAAGAACGTCGCCCCGATGGTGCCCATAATCAGATAGTCATAAGCCGCTGTCAGGGCGCGGGCATCTTTTTTGGCCCCCATTGCCACAAGGACATAGGTTGATAGCGATGAGATTTCCAGAAACACGAACACGTTGAACGCATCCCCCGTAGCAACCATGCCCAAAAGCCCGGTAAGGCACAGCATGTAAAGCGCGTAAAACAGGGTGTGGTGGCGTTTGGGGATCTCGAATTTTATGCTGGTATAGGCGTAAGGCAACACAACTGTAGCAATGCCAGAGATCAGCATCAAGACAAGCGCACTCAATGCGTCAATGCGGTACTCAATGCCCAAAGGCGGTGCCCAGCCGCCAATGTGATACGAAATAACGCTACCGTCAGTGACCTGCGCCAACAGCAGACTGGCAATAATAAAAGCGGTGGCACTTGCCGCAAAGGCAATGGCAAAGGCCAGTTTGCGATTGCCCAGAAGAACAATCAGCGGGGCCGATATTAGCGGGATGACAACCTGCAATACCGGCAAATGATCCATCAGGGTTTTGGCGGCGTGTTGGGTTTCAACAACTGACATTACGCACGCCCACCCATGGCAGACCCATGTTCTTTATTATCCTGCGCACTCATCTCACGTTCTATTCTCAAAATATCTTCTTCTTCGATAGTGTCATATTCTTCGCGAATACGAATGATCAGTGCCAAAGCCAGCGATGTGGTGGCAATACCCACAACAATCGCGGTCAGGATCAGCACATGCGGCAACGGGTTTGAATAGATGATTGTCGGGTCATATTCTATGTCACCTTGACGGTTCACCGGATAAATCGGGGCGGTGCCACCAGTGACTTTACCAATTGAAATATAGAACATAAACACGGATGTTTGAAAGATGTTCAGCCCAACAATTTTCTTCACCAGATTGCCGCGTGCCACGACAATATAAAGCCCTGTCATCATCAAGATAATGAACAGCCAATAATTCAGATGGCCAACAATGAAATCCCAGTTGATCATCACCAATCCTCATCTTTCATCGGTGGTGGGCGGCCTGCGAAAGCATAGTAAATCGCCACCATTACGCCGGTCACAGTGATACCAACGCCCAGTTCAACCGCAAAAATCCCCCAATGCTGCCCATAGATGGGGTGACCTGGATTAAAGGCGCCGTAATCCAGAAAATTATAGCCTAACAACAGGCTGGCCACACCCGTGGCCGCATAGATTAGAACGCCCAAGGCAACCAATTTGTGAACCAGCCATTCGGGGAATACCTGCTTTGCCTTTTGTAATCCGAAAACAATGCCGTAGATGATAAAAGCCACTGCCATGATCACACCAGCCTGAAAGCCGCCACCCGGTGAAAAATCACCGTGGAATTGCACATAAAAAGCAAACAATATTATGGTGCCAACCAGCATTTTTGTAACGACGCGCAAGATGAGGTGATGATGCATTACACGTCCTCCTCTTCTTCTTCATCTTCGCGTCTGCGCCGCCCCAAACCGCTTAACAGCATCAACACGCCAATGCCTGCGGTAAACACAACGGCGGTTTCGCCCAAAGTATCATACCCACGGTAGCTGGCTAAAATTGATGTCACCACGTTAGGCACATCTATATCTTCAATGCTGCCCGCCATGTATTCAGGGGCTACATGCAGTTGCGCAGGCGCATTCGGATCACCAAAATCAGGCATATCCAGGGTGCCATAGACCAAGACGGCACCCGTCACCGTAACAACAATAAAAGGAACCAGCCCCGAGCGGCTGGATTTCTTTTGGGTACGCGCGGTCAGTGCAATGGTCCCCAACATCAAAACTGTTGAAATGCCCGCACCCACGGCAGCCTCGGTAAAGGCCACATCCACGGCATCCAATGTGACAAGCAAAAGTGCTGAAAGCAGGCTGAAAACACCTGACAACATAACCACCGCGAAAAGGTGATTGATGCGCACGATAGCAAGGGCGGTAAACACCAACATGGCGAACAGGATAAGGTCGATCAGGGTATCAATCATGTCAAACCCTTACCTTTTTGATTGTCTTCATCACTGTCAGGGGTCGCCCCTGATGTGCGCGCAGCACTGGCCACCGCGTGGGTTGATGTGGGGCCTGTGATGAAAATAAAGGCCCCGATAAGCAGCAGCTTCACAGTGATCAATGTGGGCCCCGCTTGCAGACACATGCCTGAAATCAACAAGATCATACCGGCACTTTCGCTGACCGATGCCGCGTGCAGGCGTGACCAGAAATCTGGAAACCGCAAAGTGCCGATGGCCCCGATCAAGGTGAAGGCACTGCCTGACAATATCAATATCCAGCTAACAACCTCGACAAGCAATTCCATTATTCCGCCCCCTTCGTATCAGGCCTTTGCGAAACATCGCCAAGGGCGCGGTAGCGGAAAAACTTCAGAATGGCGATGGTACCGACAAAATTGATCAAGGCGTATAAAAGCGCAATATCCAAAAAGTCAGGGCGGCCGTTCAGAAAGCCAAGTACGGCAATAAACAACACAGTAAGCGTACCAAAACTGTTAACCGCCAGAACCCGGTCATAAAGCGTGGGGCCGGCATATAGGCGCACAAGCACAAGTATCATTGAAACGAACAGGGCGATGCTAGCGGCTATGAACATCAAGCACCCGCACTTTCAATAGCCGTGACACGCCTGTCCATATCGGCAAGATCATCCATATGATTGTCTGTATATGAAAGCGCGTGAACCAGAAAATAGCCATCCTYGACCTCTACCGAGATTGTTGCAGGCGTTAAGGTTATAGAATTCGCAAAAATGGCCTGCCCCAGATCACTTTTTTGCGTGTAAGGCACTTTGAACAGATGACGGTTCAACCGCATTTTAGGCGACAGTATAAGTTTTGTCACAACCCAGTTGGCCTTGGCTATTTCAACCATCAGCCACACCCAATACCCAATGGTCGCAAGGGGCTTTAAATGAATGCGCAAACGTTCTGTATCAGCCGCATTATCCATGCGGCGCACAACAAAAACAGCAATTATAGAAGAGCCAATACCCAGCGTTATAACAAACGTGTTATAAAWRYMWGWYRKTWKYWWYSAWWNGCSCRMAAAGCGTTAATGTGGTTAGAATTGTGCGCAGCATTACTTCCCTAAGACTTCCGTGCCTCTATTAAAAACAGTATGCCCTTTTCACATAGGTTTTTCAACAGCGACTTCAGAACTTTAACTTACAAAGTGCACATTATTTATTCAGCCGAAAACCAAACTATTATTAACAATTTCACAATACCGACACTTTTTTGCCATAATTAGGCAATCAAATCACAGCTAATCGGCATATATGGTTCATAAACTTGCAAAACCAATTAGATCACAGACAAATTCATTGCAATTTGCTTCCGATACAGACCATATTGCTTTCATAATAACATCTTCACAAATGAAGAGTATAAAAACCACGCTAAAGTGGATGAGGGCAAAACGGGTTAAGGCATTTTCAAGTGATTGAGTTCAGAAATGTAAGTAAGTCCTTTTGGACGGGTCAGCAACGCAAGGTCATATTGGACCAAGCGTCTTTTCGTGTGGAAGTCGGCAACAGCATTGGTATTCTTGCCCCCAACGGCACTGGCAAAACAACCTTGATCAATATGATGTGCGGATTAGAAAAACCTGACGAAGGTGAAATTGTCCGCACCTCTAAAATATCATTTCCCTTAGGTTTCATGGGCGGCTTGAACAACAAGCACACCGCTACCGAAAATAGTCGTTATATCGCACGGCTTTACGGGTTGGAACCAGATTATGTAGAGGCTTTTTGCAGATACCTTTGCAATCTTGACGAATATTTTGAAATGCCTGTTGCAACCTATTCAAAGGGTATGAAATCACGCTTTATGTTCGCATTGTTGCTGGCGTTGGAATTTGATATCTACCTGATCGACGAAGGCATGCCGCATTCAACGGATGCAGAGTTTAATAAAAAAGCAGGCTCTGTTCTTCGGGACAGATTGAAAAAATCGACAGTTGTAATCGTTTCGCACCAAGCGGATATTCTAGAAGCTTTTTGTGATTCCGCCGCCGTGTTGAAAAACGGCAGACTTTTATTCTTTGATACCTTGGAAGAGGCAAAACAGGTTTATAATTATGCCCAATAATGAAAAAAAATCACATATTGCACATGGCACCGATGCAGATATCCCTACCCACTCAAATGGGCCCGGCGCGATTTCATCTGCGGCCAATGACCCTGCGCATTCAGATCACAGTATGGATGCCGGAACACAAATGTCCGCCCGCGATGAAATTAACCTGATCAAACAAGAAAACCTGACGGGGCGGCAATTACGCATGGCGCGCCGTTTGGCACAAAAACACGGGCTGCAAACCACCTCGGATCTGGATGCGGTCAGAGTATTGCGCAATAAGGGAACCGACCCCTTTCAGTCTTCCAACAACATGCTCAAAACCGCCGCCGGCCTTGGCGGGGCGCAATCCAATTTACCCGCAACAGTACGCAGATCAGACCTTGCACAAGCCAGACCGCTTGATGAGGTTGATCGGCAGATCGAGATCAAAAATATTCAGAAAGACCTGGTCAAACGCAGGCGTCGCCGGATTGCGGCATTGGTTACAAAACTTATTTGTTTTATTGCAATACCAACCATTCTTGCAGGTTACTATTTCATTCGGGTTGCAACGCCAATGTATGCGTCGTTTACCGAATTTGTGATCCAAAAATCCGACAACCCAAACCTTGGGGCAGGTGCCAGCCTGTTCAGCGGCTCAATATTGGACAGCGTGCAGGATTCCGTTTCGGTACAGGGCTACCTGTCATCCCGCGATGCCATGCTGAGACTTGATAAAGACCTTGGTTTCACGCAAGCTTTTCAGGGCGAAAAAATTGATGCGTTACAGCGGGTGGATAGTGATGCAACCAATGAGGCCGCATATAGAAATTACAAAAAACGTGTTCGCATTGGGTTTGACCCAACCGAAGGCGTTATCAAGATGGAGGTGGTCACGCCTGACCCGGAACAGTCATACGCTTTTTCAAGGGCGTTGATTAATTACGCCGAGCAAAAAGTCGATCTGCTAACCGAGCGTTTGCGCAAGGATCAGATGAAAGGTGCTGATGTGGGGTATCAAAACGCGGAGCTGAAATATGCCGAGGCGCAAGACCGCGTTGTAGAGCTTCAAGAAGCGTTGGGTGTGATGGCACCCAATGGGGAAATCACAGCACAAATGGCGCTGATTCAGCAAATTGAATCAGATATACAGATTCGCAGATTAGAACTTGTGGAAATGCTGGATAATCCACGGCCAAACACCACCAAAGTTACGATTTTGAAAAAATCCATCGAAAGCCGTAAAAATCTGGTCACAGAATTACGCGATGAAATGACGATCGGTAGCAATGGTGAACTTTCACTGGCCAAGATCACTGCAGAACTGCAATCCGCGCAATCGCAACTGATTATGCGCCGCGAATTACTTGGCGCATCATTGCTGCGGTTGGAAACCTCACGTGTTGAAGCCACGCGCCAAACCAGATACCTTTCCATGTCGGTTACACCTGTAAAACCCGATGAAGCCACCTATCCTAAAGCTTTCGAAAACACTTTGCTGGCATTTGTCGTGTTTGCAGGCTTATTCTTAATGGTATCTTTAACAGCCTCTATTTTAAGGGAACAGGTCACAACCTGATAACGATAATCAAGCCGGCCCGAAACAACACATTCACTGTATGTTTCGGGCCCAAAATAACTTTTCGAACGCATCTATAAATCACGCGGCTTAACCGCCACCACACCAAGGATACAAGCAATGTCAAAACCCCTAAACAAAAGCACCCCCAATACTTGGAGTTTCCTGCGTGACGCCATGATCACCCCCACCGGATTTCGTGAATATGACGCCCGCTGGAAATATCCTGATGACATCAACCTGCCTGGCATTACCGCATTGGGGCGCGGCCTTGGCACACAAATGTTCAAAAACAACATCGACCCCGTAATTGCCGTTGGCAATGATTATCGCGACTATTCCCTGACCATCAAAAACGCCCTGATGCTGGGGTTGATGCAGGCAGGTATTCACGTGCGCGACATCGGCCCGGCCCTGTCCCCCATGGCCTATTTCAGCCAATTCCACCTAGATGCACCTGCCGTGGCAATGGTCACAGCTTCGCACAATCCAAACGGCTGGACAGGCGTGAAAATGGGCTTTGAACGGCCCTTAACCCACGGCCCTGATGAGATGAACCAGTTGCGCGACATTGTGCTGAACGGCGAAACTATTTCCCGCGATGGCGGCAAATACGAATTCGTTGAAGGCGTAAAAGAAGCCTACCTTGATGATCTTTGCGGTGACTTCAAAATGACCCGCAAACTACGCATCGTTTGTGCCACGGGCAACGGCACCGCATCCGCCTTCGCCCCCGAAGTGCTGACGCGCATCGGCGTTGAAGTGATCCCGTCACACAACACGCTTGATTACACTTTCCCGCATTACAACCCAAACCCCGAAGCCATGGAAATGCTGCACGACATGGCCGCATCCGTGCGCGAAAGCGGTGCCGACCTTGCGCTTGGCTTCGACGGCGACGGCGACCGCTGCGGTGTGGTTGATAACGAAGGAGAAGAGATTTTTGCCGATAAGGTCGGCGTCATCATGGCCCGCGACCTGTCAAAAATTTACCCCAATTCCACCTTTGTTGCAGACGTAAAATCCACCGGACTTTTCGCTAGCGACCCCGAGTTACTAAAATACGGCGCCAAGGCCGACTACTGGAAAACCGGCCACAGCCACATGAAACGCCGCGTCAAGGAACTTGGCGCATTGGCAGGTTTCGAGAAATCCGGCCACTACTTTTTGGCCGAACCCATCGGACGCGGCTATGATTGCGGCATGCGGGTCGCGGTTGAAATGTGCAAGCTTTTGGATCGCAACCCCGACATGACCATGGCCGATCTGCGCCGCGCCTTGCCCGTAACATACGCCACCCCCACCATGTCCCCGTTCTGCCCCGATCTGGAAAAATACGACGTGCTGGAACGGCTTGTCGCCCGCTTGGTAGATATGCATGGAAACGGCGCAAAAATCGCAGGCCGCAGCATCGCCCAAGTGGTTACCGTAAACGGCGCCCGCGTCATTCTGGACAACGGCGCATGGGGCCTGGTACGCGCCTCATCCAACACCCCTAACTTGGTGGTAGTCTGTGAAAGCCCCGCATCAGACGCCGAAATGCGCGCGATCTTCAAGGATATTGACGCGGTGGTGCGCACGGAGCCGTCAGTTGGGGAGTATGATCAGACGATTTAGTTTGGGGGCTGTAATCGAAAAGAGGATGCTTGACCGGTATTTTGAATGTCCGGATTGAGGCCAAATTGACATTGGTGGTTAGTGCGGCATCAATAACTAAGGGTTATGGGGTAAACATTTTTGCTGGAGCCACAAGCACCCACATCAAATAATCAGCGCGCTTTCAACCGCAAGAAAACGCTGACACTGCCAATCCTGAAACGTCAGGCAAAGGCCCGTATTACCCAGTTGAACACCCAGCTTGCTCAAATGACCACTTTTGACTGTCTTACAATAAGGCAACCCAACACCCCCATCTAGTCACCTAATTTCGCGTGAACCTCATCTAGGTCAATTTCACCCACGGGCATTTTATTGCTGGGGTCCATGTGATCGTATTTGAATAATACGAAATCGCGTTTGTATATTTCATAGACCAGATGCATTGACAGGTCGTCAAAGTAATCCTCAACCGGGTGGGCGCGTTTGGGGCCGTGGCCTTCGCTTTCGTTAAAGCGGGGCATGGTATCTATATCTAAAGCATGGTTGGTCTGGATGTTTTTCAGCACCTCTTTCATGCCGGTCTTGAAATCTTCGGTGGCCACTATTTTATCGTAGCGGCCACCGTTGATGACCAAGGTGGATGCGTGGCCTGCGACGGCTGACCAGTGAATATCCGGGTCCATCGGGCGGCGGTATTTAATGGTGTCTCGGGCGAACAGCAGGAAGCGGCGGAACGATTTGATCTGGTCAAATTCGCCTTCGGTTTCGACCCCGTATTGGCGCGACAGGCGCGGTACAAGATTGCCGCGATAATGTTTTCCGTTGCGCTGAATGCCGCAGATTTTATCAAAGAACGCGGATAGCACGCGGGTATATGGGTTGCGCACACAGGTGAATGTGTAGGTTTCATGGGATGTGACGTGCGCGGTTATGGCTTCACGGCTTTCCTCGATACCCCATTTGTGAATGCCTTCTTTGGCATCATGAATGTCGCCTTCGTAATAACGGCCATGATCGGAATAATACATGATCTGGCCAATAGTTGAGCAGGCACATTTCGGGATCACCCGATAGACCACACTTTGACTTTCTGTCATCCAAACACCCGGAAAACCCATTTTCATACTGCCCTTTATTAGTGCTTTTATTAGCATTCTTAGTGTACCAAACTTATCTACTAAATAGCGAAAAGCCAAGGAAAAGTGTTTTCCCGCAGCACGAATGCCTATATGTAATAAGTTCAGGCAGAGGTTAAGCAGTAACAATGGTAAAAATCGCGTATATTATGCTGTGTCACAAAAACCCCGGTTCTATTGTGAGGCAGGCAAAGGGGCTAACGTCTTCGGGTGATTTTATGTCCATTCACTTTGACGCAAGGGCCTCTGCGGATGATTACAAAGAGATTAAAGACGCCTTGGCAGATGATCCGAATATAACGTTTGCCACTAAACGCATTAAATGCGGCTGGGGTGAATGGTCTTTGGTGCAGGCTTCTTTGAATGCGATTAAGGTGGCAGAGCAGGCGTTTCCCACAGCCACGCATTTCTATATGGTTTCGGGCGATTGCATGGCGATCAAACCTGCGGGCTACACCCATAAATTTCTGGAAGACCGCAATAAGGATTTTATTGAGTGTGAGGATTTTTTCGGGTCGGACTGGATTAAGGTTGGCCTGAAAGAAGAGCGTTTGGTTTACCGGCACTGGTTTAATGAACGCGCCCAGAAGGGGCTGTTTTATACGTCGCTTAATCTGCAACAGAAATTGGGGCTAAAGCGTAAGGTGCCACACGATATCGAGATGCGTATCGGATCACAATGGTGGTGTTTGCGGCGTAAAACCATTGAAGCGATTTTGGATTTTGTGAAGCAGCGCAAGGATGTGATGGCGTTTTTCAAAACCACATGGATCCCGGATGAAACGTTCTTTCAAACGCTTGTGTGCCATCTGGTGCCAACAGAAGAAATAGAGCCCAGAACCCTGACGTTTCTGGTGTTTTCGGATTACGGTATGCCGGTGACGTTTTTCAATGACCAGTATGAATTGTTGTTGTCGCAGGAACATCTGTTCGCGCGTAAAATATCCGCCCATGCGATGGAATTGAAAGAACGTTTAAGCCAGCTTTATGCGGGGCCGGATGTTGAGTTGAATATCACCAATGAAGGCCGGAAACTTTACAGTTACCTGACCAAACGGGGCCGCCATGGGCGGCGCTATACACAGCGTTTTTGGGAAAAAGAAGCCAGTATCGGGCGTGAGCGCGAGCTGTTGATTGTGGTGTGCAAAAAGTGGCATGTGGCCAAGCGGTTTTTAGATGCCGTGACCAAACAGGTCGGCATAAACGGGGTGGCTTACGTTTTTGATGAAAGCGACACGCGTTTACCTAATGTTGGCGGTATTGAAAAAACACTTGATAAACGCGCGCGTCACCGCAGATCTTTTGTGCGGATGATTTATGATGATATGTCCACCGACCGCTTGGTAATATGTCTTGATCCTGGTAATATCGAAGTTCTGGATGATTTTTACGGGGATCGGGCAACCATTAAAACCCTGGAAATTGCCTGTAGTTTTACCACTGATTATATTCGTGGGCACGCCATTCGATCCGGTATCGCCAATGAAAACAGCACGGACGATGCGATGGCGCGTCTATTGCCGACCGTGCGCCAAGATTTGGCGTTTGAAAGTGATCAGATACGTGATCGCAATTTCCCGCATCTGTATTCAATATCAGACAAACATTCGCCTGAGGATAATATGATGCAAATCTCGGCGTTTCTGGATGTGGGCGAAGACAAGGCCCGCCAAATCGCCGAAACCCCTTATTTATTTTCTGATTAGGAGCCGATGAATGGCCTACACCTACGACCCCGAAAACATATTCGCTAAAATCCTGCGTGGTGAAATTCCCAACAATACGGTTTTGGAAACGGATCACTGTCTGGCATTTCGCGATATAGCACCGCAAACCCCTGAACATGTTTTGATCATCCCCAAAGGAGCTTATGTTAGTTTTGATCACTTTGCGGCTGAAGCGAGTGACGCCGAGATCGTGGATTATACCCGCACCATCGGCAAGGTTTGCAAGATGCTGGGTGTTGATCTGGATGCAGGCGAAGATGGCTACCGGATGATTGTCAACACCGGCAAAAACGGGGTGCAGGATGTACCGCATTTGCATGTGCATATTCTGGCTGGCAAGTTTTTGGGGCGGATGCTGCCGAACGCTTAATTGGCATTGCAGCAGACAGGGCTTAGGTCTAAGATTAGTTTGATAATTTGACGGACAGGAACCCAACACATGGCCCAAGATGCCCCCGAAGTTGTAGAAGTAGAAAAAACCCGCGTCTCATGTGATGGCGGCGGGGCTGACGGGCATCCGCGTGTCTGGCTGCAAATGCCAAGCAATAAAACATCCGTGGAATGCCCTTATTGTGACTGCAAATATGTCCTGAAAGAGGGCGCGGATACGGGGCATTGACCTCTGTTAACATCGGCAAGGGCCACCACCTACAACTGATTGATGTTTCAGGATTTATCTTTCGCGCATACCACGCTTTGCCCCCTTTGACACGCAAATCCGACGGGTTGCCTGTGGGGGCGATCAGCGGGTATTGCAATATGATTTTCAAGATGGTTGAAGATCAAAAAGGCCATGATGCGCCCACCCATGTGGTGGCGGTGTTTGATCATAAAGGCAAAACCTTTCGTTCCGGTATTTACCCCGAATACAAAGCCAACCGCCCGCCTGCGCCCGAAGATCTGGTGCCGCAATTTCCCATCATCCGTGATGCCACACGCGCGTTCAATCTGGCCTGTGTTGAGGCCGAAGGCTATGAAGCCGATGATGTGATTGCCACATTGGCGGTGCAAGCACGTGATGCGGGGGCGCGGGTGACGGTAATTTCATCCGATAAGGATTTGATGCAGCTTGTCGGCGGTGGTGTCGAGATGTTCGATGCGATGAAAAACCGCCGCATCGGAATTGAACAGGTTGAAGAAAAATTCGGTGTCGGGCCTGATCGGGTCATTGATGTGCAGTCACTTGCCGGTGACAGTGTGGATAATATTCCGGGCGCACCCGGTATCGGGATTAAAATCGCCGCCTTGCTGATCAACGAATACGGTGATCTGGATACA
>JAESRV010000097.1 GCA_016764475.1 Amylibacter sp. | reverse complement strand
CGAATGGAATGAAGCGGGACGGTTTCAGGGGCAAATGAATTCTGATCTGACGGATGTAGGTAAAGGCCATGCTGCGGCACAAGGGCGATTGCTGGGGCCGGTTTTCGAACAGTTCCCCGACATAGAAACTCACGCCAGCCCGCTGGGTCGTGTTTGCGAAACCTTTGAAATTGCCCTAGCGGATCATGGCCGCACCCCTGTTTTCAATGATGATCTGAAAGAGATTTCTTTTGGTGATTGGGAAGGGTTGCTTAAATCTGAAATAGAAGCGGGTTGGCCGCATATTTTCAATGAAGCCCAAACCGACACGGATTTATTCATGTTTGCGCCAAATGGTGAAAATTATGATGACATGCATGATCGTTGCCATCGCTTTTTAGCGGGCTTAACCCAACCTGCTGTGGTTTTTACCCACGGTATGACAATCACGTTTCTGCGCACCATTGCGCGCGCGCTGTCTTATGAAGAATTCACCCAACTCGACCGTCAGCAAGGCTGCATTTATGAGATCAAGGACGGTCAGGAAACGCTTTTGACAGAAGCCGAATAGGGCTAAACTGCGATTCTAATAAAGGGTCACAATATGCAGCTTTCGGTGAATGGAAAATCTTACGACATTGATGTAGAAGACGACATGCCACTGTTATGGGTATTGCGCGACGAGTTGGGCATTCACGGGCCAAAGTACGGCTGCGGCATTGCCCAATGCGGCGCCTGCACGGTGCATATTGATGGCGAAGCAGTGCGATCTTGTTCTTATGCGGTAGGTGATGTTCAGGGTGCGATTACCACGATAGAAGGGTTGGGTACACCCGATGCGTTGCACGCGGTGCAAGCGGCATGGATCACGCATCAAGTGGCGCAATGCGGTTATTGCCAATCGGGTCAGATCATGGAAGCGGCGGCTTTTTTGGCGGGTAATGCCAACCCTACAGACACGGATATTGATGATGCGATGTCATCTAACCTGTGCCGTTGCGGCACGTATCCGCGTATTCGCGCGGCGATTAAAACCGCCGCTGCCACATTGCGGGGGGCGTGAATATGGGACGGATCAAAACCATTGCACGGCGTACCTTCCTGATCGGCTCTGCCGCTATCGCAGGCGGGGTGGCGTTTGGCTATTATGCTTATCAGAAACCGATTGAAAACCCGCTGCTAGACGGGCTGGCAGAAGGGCAAGCGGCGCTAACGCCTTATGTACTGATTGACGAAAGCGGCATCACCTTGATTACACCGCGTGCGGATGTGGGGCAGGGTGCCTATTCGGTTCAGGCAGCTTTGATTGCAGAAGAACTGGATGTGCGGCTGGATCAGATCCGGGTTGATCCCGGTGTGCCAAGTGCGGCTTATTACAACGGCAAGGTAGCCTTTGAAGGTTTTCCACTGGCGGCTACTGCCACTGGATTTCTTGCTGATAAAGGCCGGATTGCCAGTGATGTGGCGGGCAAGTTGATTGGCTTACAACTGACGGGCGGATCTTCCACCGTGCCTGACGCTTATGAAAAACTGCGAATGGCTGGGGCCGTGGCGCGGGCGACTTTGTTGAAAGCGGCAGAACATAAAACGGGTGTGGCGGTCGCCAAGCTGACAACCAAAGACGGCGCGGTTATTTTGCCTGACGGAACAGAAATAAGCTACACGTCTTTAGCCCCGATTGCAGCGGTTACCGACCCTGTCGTGCAAGTACGCTTGAAGCCTGTAAGCGACTGGCGTTATTTGGGTAAAGATATGCAGCGCGTTGATATTGTGGCGAAATCCACAGGCACCCAAAGCTACGGGATAGATACGGTGATGGATGGTATGGTCTATGCCACCGTGCGCACCAACCCGCGTATTGGGGGCGGGGTGAAGGGGTATGATGATGGTGCGGCCAAAGCCATGCGCGGGGTGCAAGCTGTTGTGCCGATCACAGGTGGTATCGGGGTGATTGCGGATAATACATGGCGGGCGTTTCAAGCGGCTCTTGCGGTGGATTTCGAATGGGGTGCAGCCCCATACCCGCCGACCAGTGATGAAATGTGGGCGGTTGTTGGCAATAGCTTTACCAGCAGTTTGCAAGACAGTCAGTTCAAGGATGACGGGGATGTGGAAACGACCCTGAATGAGGCCGATATACTGGAAGCACAATACCGCATTCCCTATCTTGCACACGCGCCACTGGAACCGATGACAGCCACAATATTGCTGACCGATACGCGGTTGGATATTTGGACAGCCACGCAAATTCCACGCTTCATGCAGGTAAATGCCGCCAAATTGACGGGTTTGGATGCGGACGACGTGCATGTGCATGTGTTGATGTCGGGCGGCAGCTTCGGGCGGCGTTTGGAAGATGATTATGTGCAGCAAGCGATTGAGGTGGCGGGGGCCATCAAAGGTACACCCGTAAAAATGACATGGGCCCGTGAAGAAGACATGACCCATGACTTCCCGCGCCCGATGCAAATGTCACGCGCACGCGGTTCTGTGAAAGATGGCCAGGTTTATGCCTATGATCTGGGCATTGCGGCGCAATCGGTGACTGCTTCGCAGCTTAGCCGCATTGGGCAACCTGCACTTGGCCCTGATATGATGATCGTCGCAGGGGCCTGGGATCAACCCTTTTCCATCCCGCATTACCGCGTGACGGGCTACCGTGTGCCTGAAATGGTACCTGTCAGTTCTTGGCGCTCGGTCGGGGCCTCGGGGAACGGATTTTTACATGATTGTTTTCTGGATGAGCTGATCCATGCAGCTGGGGCCGACCCGTTGCAAGAACGCTTGCGACTTTGCTGGCATGAACCCTCTCGCAAAGTGCTGGAAGCGGTCGGCGAGATGTCGAATTGGGGCAGTGATTTGGGTGCCAACCGCGCGCGCGGTGTGGCCTTTACACTGTCATTCGGGGTGCCTGTAGCGGAAGTGGTTGAGATCACCAATACATCTGATGGCATAAGGATTGATAAGGTCTATGTTGTCGCTGAAGTGGGTAAAATCATGGATCCGGTCAATTTTGAAAATCAGGTTCAGGGCGGGGTGATCTGGGGATTAAGCCATGCAATTATGGGTGAACTAAGTTTTGATGACGGCGTCGCTGAGCAGGATAACTTTGATACTTATGAAGTATTGCGTTTGTATCAAACCCCTGAAATTATAGTGCAGGGCTTGGAAAACAGTACGCAAATCCGGGGTATTGGTGAGCCGTCAGTACCGCCTGCGGCCCCTGCCTTGGCCAATGCGATTTTTGCCGCCACTGGCAAACGTATCCGCGAATTGCCGTTGAACAAGCATATTGATTTCATCTGAACATGCCTGATTATCCGCCGATTTATATCCTGCGCCACGGGCAGACTGAATGGAACCTGCAACGCCGATGCCAAGGGCAGATGAATTCTGGCCTAACCGCTTTGGGGCGGGCGCAAGCGGCGGATCAAGGCGTGTTGCTGGGGGCTATATTTGCGGCACACCCGACAATACAAGTAGTGTGCAGCCCGCAAGGTAGGGCGCGTGAAACAGCGCAAATTGCTTTGGTGGGGAATGAAGTTCCTATACGTTTTGACCCAAGAGTGGCTGAGGTTGGGGCAGGTGTCTGGACGGGGTTGCCCCATGATGTGATCGCCAAGAAATGGCCTGCCTTATTTAACGATGATATAACGATCTTTGAAGCGTCACTGAACGCTGTTAAGGGCGAAGGTTATGAAGGTTTGACCACGCGTTGTTTGGATTTTCTAAGCAGCCTTACGGGGCCAACCGTGGTGATTACCCACGGTATTACCAGCATGGTTTTGCGCGGGCTGGTCTGTGGGTTGGATTTCAATGCGATGAAACATCTACCCTTTACCCAAGGTTGCATCTTTGCCCTGATTGAAGCAGAAGAACAGATTAGGACACGCAGACCGTAAGGTTGTTGTAATCTTTTAACTTTAAATCCACGTTTGTGCATTACGCATACAACCATTACACAGGAATACAGGACACACTCAATGTCAGAACAGATAAAACACGCACGTTTAACGCGCATGATACATATGGGGTTGGCCCTTGCGGTTACCCTACAAATGCTGGGCAGCCTTTTAATCGAGATCTTTGAGGATACCCAGACCGGAAAGGATATTTTGCTATATCATCAATATATAGGCCTTGTGGCTTTTGTACTGATTTTGCTGTTTTGGCTGATCGTTATGATTCGCAACATAGGGACTGATCCGGCTTTACTGTTTCCTTGGGTTGCAAAGGCACGTCGTGCGATGATTTGGGCCGAGCTAAAGACGCATTATGCAACGTTGAAATCCCGCCAAATTCCCAGCTTTGATCCGCATTCCCCCTTGGCCCCTGCGGTGCATGGGCTTGGGTTGTTGTTAATCTTGGCAATGGCGGGGTCTGGCACGATTTACTATTTTATCAATACGGGTGATCCCGATGCAGGTGGTTTGGTTGGCGTGGTGATGTTTATCCACACAACCCTGGCCAATCTTGTCTGGGTCTATCTGTTCGCCCATGCAGGATTCGCTGTGCTGCATCATTATTTGAAAGATATGGACTTACGTGAAATGTGGTCGTTGAAAAAATAACGGTACTTTAAAATAACAGACACCGCAGCTATGGTAAATGCGGTGTCTTTTTTATGATTTAATTTGGCTGTTATTGTGTGCCAAAAATCCGGTCACCCGCATCACCTAGGCCCGGTACGATATACCCGACCTCATTTAGTTTTTCGTCCAGGGACGCGGTGATGATCGGCACATCTGGGTGGGCTTCTTTCATGCGCGCCACACCTTCGGGGGCGGCGAGCAGGCATAAGAATACGATGTTCTTCGCACCTGCCTCTTTCAACATATCAATCGCGGCAGCGGATGAGTTTCCTGTGGCCAGCATCGGGTCAACTGCGATAACAAAGCGTTTGTCGATCTCGGACGGGACTTTGAAATAGTATTTTACCGGCTTCAGGGTCGCTTCATCGCGGTAAAGCCCTACAAAACCTACACGCGCTGACGGGATCAAATCCAGCATACCGTCCAGCAAACCGTTGCCTGCGCGCAGGATTGACACTAGTGCCAGTTTCTTGCCATCCAGTTTAGGTGCTTCAATCGTAGCCATCGGTGTGTCGATCGTTTTCATGGTGATCGGCAGATTGCGCGTCACCTCATAAGCCAGCAAATGGCTGATTTCGCGTAATAACTGGCGAAACTGATTCGACGGGGTGTTTTTGTCACGCATGATGGTCAGTTTATGCTGGATTAACGGATGGTTCACGACGGTTAAGTGTTGGGGCATATCTAATTCTTTCCTACTTCGCAGGCATTATTTTACTAGTCGATCAAATTATCAAGGGGCATTTTGGTTTTCTTTTGAGAAAGAGCCAGAACAGCGACTGAAAACAAAACCAAAGCCCCGCCTATCATTTCTGCCACGGTCATGGCTTCACCTAAAAACAGCCAAACCCAGACCGGACCAAGCAGGCTTTCGATCAGCAATAACAGGCTGGCCTCTGCTGCAGGCACAAAGCCCGTGCCCCATGTGACCAAGGCAATGCCAAGGCCGATGGTGAAAGCCCCCATGAACAGGATAATCGCGAAATCATGGGCTGACAGGATCAACCCGTTGCCCAATGTAGTTGAAAGCCCAAGTCCGATAATAACCGATATAACCCCTGCAAGGAAGGTGCCGCCCAACGGATCAGGTTGTTTGGAATTGCGCGCCAGAACCAGCATAATGGCAAAGAAAAACCCAGATATAAGCGCGAATATATTGCCAAGACTACGGCCCAGTTGCACCCCGTCACTTACCATTAACCCCACCCCTAAAACTGCGGCGATCATGCAGACCCATGTCAGGCGGGCAGGTACCTCACCCAGAAAAAACCAGGCTAGAATAGCTGTGAAAAATGGCACTGTGGTCAGGATCAACAAGGTCGAGGCGACAGAGCTATAAAGCATTGCAAAGATATAGAACGAAAACGCGATAGCAAGGGCAGCCCCCATTTTCAGGTCATTTGCATCAAGACCGCGCAAAAACATGCCTGGGCTTATTCTGCGTTTAAGGCAGGCAACCAAAACGACCATAAGCGAGATGGCAATCGATCGGTAGGCCAGTATCTGAAAGCCGTCGGCAGTGTCGATCAGACGCAACAACAGGCCGACAAAGCTCATACACGTGCCACCAAGCAGGATTAAAAGAGATGCATATAGCTTTGACATGAATGCACCCTAATCAGGCATTTCAACCACTGTCTATATTGTTTTTCAGACCGTGGGTTTTACAAGTTAAAACCGCGAAACAGTAATTTCAGAAAAAGTGGTTATTGTCGTGCGAACCCGCTTGACGCACCCAATGTTAGACCCTAAAAGCCACCTCACACCAAGCAGCTTCGTTTGGTGTAAGGAAATGCGCGGTTGTAGCTCAGCTGGTTAGAGTGCCGGCCTGTCACGCCGGAGGTCGCGGGTTCGAGCCCCGTCAACCGCGCCACTTTCCCCTTTTACAAATCCCCCGCTACCAATAACGTCAGCCAAGTGCCGATCATTGCGGGCTTATCTTGGCCTTTAATTTCAACCTGCACCTCGTTTTCAGCCAGATACTGGCCTTCACGGCGTTTTGTCAGGTTTTTCAGGGTGAATTGACCGCGAATATCGCTGCCACTGGGGACGGGGTTCAGGAAACGGATGCGTTCCAGCCCGTAATTGATGATCAATTCATGGCCCTTCAGACGTGGTACATGGTCTTTATACATCTGGGTGATCAGTGACAGCGTTAGAAACCCATGCGCGATAGAGCCGCCAAAAGGCGTGTCTTCTTTGGCGCGTTTCGGATCAGAATGAATGAACTGGTAATCGCCAGTTACGTCGCAAAATCCGTCGATCATTTTCTGGTCAACGTTGATCCAACTGGAACGGCCGATGATCTGGCCCACAAGAGCGGTGTAAGTTTCAAGTGTTAAGTTTTCCGGCATTTTTTATCCTTTGAATTATCATGTGTAATCTGACATGTAGCGTTGTATGTGCCAATACGAAAATAAGGCGCAACCCCCCGCAAACCGCTTGACTTTAAAGGGGTATTTGACGATAAGCCGCCATCTGGGCGACTCTTGTCGGCAGGTAAATATTCATCTTGCACCAACGGGTGCACGCTGTTCGAGGCGCGGATACACCGCTAAACATATGAAATTCAACATGAATTTCCTAAGGCCACAGAACGCGGATACTAAAGGAAACGCATATGTTTGCGGTTATTAAAACTGGGGGCAAGCAGTATAAAGTTGCCAGCGGAGACATTCTTCGCATTGAAAAAGTTACTGGCAACACTGGTGACACGGTTCAATTCAACGAAGTTCTGATGGTTGGCGGCGATAAGCCGGTGATCGGTGCGCCTGCTGTTGCGGGTGCGGCTGTACAAGCTGAGATACTTGAGCAGGGCAAAGGCCCCAAGCTTATTCACTATGTGAAACGTCGCCGTAAGCACTCTTCACAACGCAAAAAAGGTCATCGTCAACAAATCACCGTTTTGCGCGTGACAGACATTCTTGCCAAAGGTGGTGACAAGTCCGGTGTAGCAGCTGCCTTGAACGGTAAAGGCTTTGTGCCAAGTGAAGAACCTGCTAAGAAGCCAGCAGCAAAGAAAAAAGCGGTAAAAAAGGCAGCCCCTAAAGTGGAAGCCAAAGCAGACGCGAAACCAGCAGCTAAAAAAGCAGCGCCTAAGAAAAAAGCGCCCGCTAAAGCTGAAGACAAGTAAGGACAAGCGATATGGCACATAAAAAAGCAGGCGGTTCAACCCGCAACGGTCGCGACTCAGCTGGACGTCGTTTAGGCGTTAAAAAATACGGTGGCGAACTGGTTATTCCGGGCAACATCATTGCGCGTCAACGCGGCAATAAATGGTGGCCGGGTGAAAATGTGGGTCAAGGTAAAGACCACACATTATTTTCGCTGATTGAAGGCAATGTGAAATTCCACAAGGGTTTCAAAGGCCGTACATTCGTATCTGTTTTACCGCTGGCCGAGGCTGCGGAATAAGCTGATTTAAGCGAAATGTGAATTTTCGAAAGGGTCGGCTGAAACGCTGGCCCTTTTTCTTTTGGCTGAAATGCTTGTGAATATTGCAGGCATTCGGTATCGAACAAAAAACAAGTGGCGGATATAAAATGAAATTCCTTGATCTGGCAAAAGTCCAAGTACGTTCTGGTGCAGGCGGCAACGGTTGTGTTTCGTTTCGTCGCGAAGCCCATGTTGAATATGGCGGCCCTGACGGCGGCAATGGCGGCGGTGGTGGTGATGTCTGGGTTGAAACCGTTGAGGGTTTGAACACGCTGATCGACTTTCGCTATCAACAGCATTTCTTTGCCCAGAACGGGCGCCCCGGTATGGGCAATCAACGGTCGGGCAAGACCGGTGAAGATATTATTCTGAAAGTGCCTGTGGGCACTGAAGTTCTGGAAGAGGATCAGGAAACTATTATTGCTGATCTGACGCAAGTGGGCCAACGGGCTTTGCTGGCAGAAGGTGGCAATGGCGGTTTCGGCAATCTGCATTTCAAATCGTCACGCAATCAGGCACCGCGCCGTGCCAACCCCGGCCAGCCAGAGGTGGAACGCGTGGTTTGGTTGCGCCTGAAACTGATCGCCGACGCGGGCCTGTTGGGCTTGCCGAATGCGGGAAAATCCACGTTTCTTGCAGCCACATCGAACGCGCGGCCCAAGATTGCCGACTATCCGTTCACCACGCTTGTCCCCAACCTTGGGGTCGTGGGCGTGGACGGCACAGAGTTCGTTATGGCCGATATTCCGGGCCTGATTGCGGGGGCGCATGAAGGCAAAGGTATTGGAGATCGGTTCTTAAGCCACGTGGAGCGCTGCGCGGTTTTGCTGCATCTGGTGGACGGCACTTCAGAAACGGCCCTAGAAGATTATCATACGATTATCAATGAGTTGGAAATGTATGGTGGCGATTTGGCTGGCCGCCCCAGGGTGACGGCATTGAATAAATGCGATGCGATCGATGATACAGAGCAAGCGCAGCTGCATAATGAGTTGGAAAAAGCCGCAGGCGGCAAAGTGTTCCAAATTTCAGGCGTTTCGCAACAGGGTCTGACAGATGTTCTGCGTGCAATTCGCGCCACAATTGATACGCGCAATAAGGCGGAAGACGCGCCTGAGGAAGAGGATATCGGATGGCGGCCTTAGCCACAGCCAAACGTATTGTCGTTAAAATCGGATCGGCCCTATTGGTCGATGCAAAAAGCGGTGAATTGCGTCTGGAATGGCTGCAAGGATTAGCACGTGATGTGGCCGCGCAAAAACAGGCGGGCAGGGATGTTTTACTGGTGTCGTCTGGCTCTATCGCCTTGGGGCGCAGGGTGCTTGGCTTGCCAGATGGGTTGTTAACGCTGGAACAAAGTCAGGCGGCAGCCGCCGTTGGGCAAATCCAGTTGGCACGTGCCTATGAACAGGTTCTGGCACCTTTTGGCATTACAACTGCGCAAGTATTACTGACGTTGGAAGACAGCACTGATCGGCGGCGGTATCTGAATTCTCGGGCAACTTTTACCACTTTGCTGGGCTACGGTGTGGTGCCGATTGTGAATGAAAATGATACGGTCGCCACAGACGAAATCCGCTTTGGCGATAATGATCGATTGGCCGCACAAGTGGCCTCAATGGCGGGGGCCGATGTGTTGGTTTTATTGTCCGATGTGGACGGGATTTATACTGGCAATCCGAAAATCGACAAAGATGCCGAACATATTGCACTGATCGAAAAAATCACGCCGGAACTGGAAGCGATGGCGGGGGATGCGGGCACACTGAACGCCAAGGGCGGGATGAAGACCAAGGTGATGGCCGCGAAAACCGCAATGCAATCTGGCTGTGCTATGGCAATTATGCTGGGTGATATGGATCAGCCTTTGACGGCTTTGGAAAAGGGCGCAAAGTGCAGCTGGTTCCGGGCCATTGGTGACCCTAAAAAGGCGCGTAAACAATGGATTGCGGCGTTGAAACCTATGGGAATATTGATTGTGGATGCAGGTGCTGCGCGTGCGCTGACACAAGGCAAATCACTATTGCCGGTGGGCGTTGTGCGCGGTGTAGGCAACTTTATGCGCGGGGACATGGTGTCGATTTGTGATGACGGTGGCAATGAGCTGGCCAAAGGCTTGATGAATTATGATCAGGTTGAGGTGAATGCGATTGCAGGGCATCAAACCTCTGAAGTCAAAGAAATTTTAGGCTATCCAGGGCGTGCCAGCTTGGTACACCGGGATAATATGGTGATGTGATGGATGTTAAAGCGGTAATGAATGAGATGGGCCAAAAGGCCAAAGCCGCCAGTAAAGAACTGGCGTTTGCAAAGGCTGAAGCCAAGGAACAAGCCTTGATCGCGGCGGCTGACGCAGTTTGGGCGCGGCGCGATGAAATCATTGCAGCAAACGCCAAGGATATGGATTTTGGCCGCGAAAAAGGCCTGACAGACGCTATGATGGATCGCTTGATGCTAGATCAGGCCCGTATTCAGGGCATTGTTGACGGCTTACGCGCGGTGGCTGGTCAAGCCGACCCTATTGGCGCGGTTTTGGCTGAATGGGATCAGCCTTCTGGCTTGCACATTAAACGGGTGCGCACACCTTTGGGCGTGATTGGCGTGATCTATGAAAGCCGCCCGAATGTAACGGCGGACGCGGGGGCCTTGTGCTTGAAAGCAGGTAATGCGGTGATTTTGCGTGGTGGCTCGGAAAGTTTCCATTCCTCAAGCGTTATTCATCAATGCCTTGTGGATGGCTTGCGGGTTGCTGGCCTGCCGGAAACTGCAATACAGCTTGTCCCAACGCGCGACCGTGCAGCCGTGGGGGAAATGCTGACGATGACTGATTACATAGATGTGATCGTGCCGCGTGGCGGCAAAGGGCTGGTGGGGCGCGTGCAATCGGATGCCCGCGTGCCTGTGTTTGCCCATCTTGAAGGCATTTGCCATATATATGTTGATGCCAGTGCCGATATGGAAAAAACCCGCGCGGTGGTTATGAACGCGAAGACAAGGCGCACGGGGATTTGCGGGTCAGCGGAATGTCTGCTGATTGATCGTAAATTCTATGAAACCCATGGTGCGCCTTTTATTCAAGACCTTATGGATGCGGGTGTGGATGTGCGTGCCGGTAAGATAATATCTGAAATTCAAGGCACTACCGTGGCTTCTTCTAGTGACTGGGGGCAAGAATATCTGGATATGATCATTGCCGCCAAATTGGTGGATGGTGTGGATGGCGCGATTGCACATATTGATGAGTTCGGTTCAAACCATACTGATTGTATTATGGCCGAAGATGACGCGGTTGCAGACCGTTTTTTTCAACGCGTCGATAGTGCGATCCTGATGCGCAATGCCTCTACCCAATTTGCCGATGGGGGTGAGTTTGGTATGGGGGCCGAGATTGGCATTGCTACGGGTAAAATGCATGCACGCGGGCCTGTTGGTGCAGAACAGCTGACCAGCTTTAAGTATATCGTTGTGGGTGACGGCACAGTACGCGCCTAAAACAAAACCCGCCTTGAAAGAGGCGGGTTGATTAATTTGCATGTGGTTTTAGGTCTTAGCGGCCCCAAGTCCGTAATGGCCCACAATCCATGTGCACAAAGTTTGATCGTGAATAACGTCCAACACCGCCGCCATTACAGGCAACAGCGGCACGGACCATTTGACTAACTGAGCGGGAACTTAGACGTAAATCCGTTGCCATGCCTTTAATATGGTAGCTGCTTTTAGCTACACGGCGGCTGCGGCGGCGCAACATCGCGTTTGTACGCGCTGTGCGGTAACCAGACAACATTTGATAGGGCTCGTTGGTATCCAGCAGATGATGGGATGCTGCAATGATGTCGACTTGGCGGCGATCAATATTGGTAACCGCATCTTCGCGCCAGTCACGCATGAAATAGTTAATTTCTTCTAAAGCAGGTTTAATATATTGGCCTTCAATCCAGTAGATTGTGTCAATATTTTCACCAGTGCGACCAGACCGCAATGTAACCCTGCGAATGTTTCCAGCACCCTTTAAGTAGCCAGTAGTGCCTGCAAAAACCGGTGCAGCGGATATCATGGAAATTCCTGCAAAAACACCAAGAAGTTTGCGGCGCGAAAGCGCAGTTTCAGCTGGTTTAGTCATAAAATTGCCTGTCCATCTTGTTGTTAGTAGCCCATTCAGGGGGCTTTTCCTGACTATTCCCTCGTCATCAGGTTCAAATGTTATGCCACAAAGCGATTCGTTTTCCAAGTGTTAAGTTTGCCGCATAAATAAATTATGCAGCAATCACCGTGGGTTACGCTAAAATCTGCCGATATTTACTATGATCCCTCTTTGTTCCTAAGAATTGGTGCATATATGAACCAAATTGAGCGAATATTTGCCGAAAACTTGATTGGTATGTTCGCTGATTTTTGGAAAATGGTAGTGTATAATTTATATCAACCTAAGTGTGTTTTCTGGGGGACACTATGTATTTTTTAAGTAACACTATTTTCAAGGCTATGGTTTTAGCCCTTTTAACAACATTTACGCCCCTTACCGCAGGGCATGTAACAGCGCAAACCGTCGTTTCCAATCAAGTCATTTATGATGTCGTTAAACGTACCGGAAAAGGTGCCAAAGGCATTCAGGCATTTTACGCCTCTACTAATTATAAAGCGATCTGGATTGGGCAGAAAAACAAAGCCCGCCGTAATGCGCTATTAGCTGCGTTGAAATCTTCGGGTGATCAAGGTCTGCCAACCGCGCGTTATAAAATTAATACATTAGAGACTGCCTTAAACGCATCGCGCAATGGTACAAATGTCGGGGCTACCGAGTTGCTGGCGACAAAGACATATCTGCAATATGCACATGATTTAACATCAGGTGCGGTAAATCCCAGAAAAATTGATAAAGAGATTGCGATTGATCGCCCGCGCCGCAGTGATCAAAATCTGCTGCAAGCTTTTACCAAAAGCGCGCCTTCGGGATTTTTGAAATCTCTGGCACCCAAAACCAAAGAGTACCAGTTATTGTTGGCAGAAAAGAAGAAACTGGAACGTGATATGGGCGCGGCGGGTGCGGCCATAGCCATTCCAAGCCGCACTTTGAAAAAAGGCTCGTCCGGTGATTCTGTTGTGCTGTTGCGCCAACGCCTGACAAAACTTGGTTATGGCAAGCTTGGGAATGCGCCTAAATTTGATGATGCACTGAAAACCGTTGTTGCAAAATTTCAAAAAGCCAACGGATTAAGTGCTGATGGGGTTGCCGGCCCAAGTACAATAGGGCGTTTGAACCAAGGGCCGAAGCAGAAACTGATCAAGGTTCTGGTGAACCTTGAGCGGGAACGCTGGATGAATTTCCCGCGTGGCAAACGTAATATTTTCGTTAATCAGCCCGCGTACACGGTCTATATGATTGATAATGGGCGGGTATCATTTCAAACCCGTGCGGTTATCGGCACACGTGCCAGTGATCGGCGCACACCGGAATTTTACGATGAGATGACCCATATGGTGGTGAACCCCACATGGCATGTGCCGCGTTCAATCACCGGTAAAGAATACTTGCCGATCATCCGCAAAGATCCGGGCTTTCTAAAACGCCGCAACATGGTGATGGTTTCCGCCAGTGGTAAATCTGTAAACCCTGAAAACGTGGATATGTCGGAATATACCGCCAAAAACTTTCCTTACAGCATCAAACAACGCCCCAGTGCTGGTAATGCTTTGGGGCTTGTGAAGTTTATGTTCCCGAACAAGTTCAATATCTATCTGCATGACACGCCCAGCAAAAGCCTGTTCAACCGTGATACCCGCGCGTTCAGCCATGGTTGTGTGCGCATCCAAAAGCCATTTGAATTTGCCTATAAGTTGTTGGAAAAACAGACATCCAACCCGAAAGCGGCGTTTGCAGCCTGGCTGAAAACCGGCAAAGAGCAATACGTGAACCTAGCAGACCCTGTACCTGTCTATCTAACGTACCGTACGGTATATTTTGGTGATGCAAAAAAACCTACCTTCTATGCCGACATTTATGGCCGCGATAAGAAGGTTTTTAAGGCGCTTTCTAAAGCTGGGGTTTCCTTACGCGCCGTTCAAAGCTAAAACGCCCCTAACTGGTAAGACTTTATACGGGCGGCTGGTTAAACAGCTGCCCGTTTTCATGCAAGGTAAGCTTATGAAACGCTATACAATCAAAGAAATCGCGGATGCCTTGGGCACAGAAGCCTCAGGGGATTTATCCCTTGAAGTTACAACAATGAGCGAACCTCAATCGGCCAACGCAGGTGAATTGGCTTTGGCGATGGAAGAAACCTATACCGAAGCCTTGCAAAAGGGTGCGGCACAGGCGGCTATTTTGTGGCAGGGGGCTGATTGGCAGGCATTGGGTTTGAAAGCGGCTATTTTCGCCCCTAGATCACGCTATGTGTTATCGGGTGTGACCAAGTTTTTTGAACATGAGATTGATATTGAAAAAGGCATTCACCCAACTGCCGTCATTGATCCATCGGCGCAGATCGGTGGCAACCCTGCCATTGGCCCGTTCGTTGTAATCTCTGCGGATGTTGTCATCGGTGATAATGCACGGATCGCCTCGCACTGTACAATCTCTAAGGGCGCGCGCATCGGCAAGGATGCATTGCTTTATCAAGGTGTGCGTGTGGGCGCGCGGGTGCAAATCGGTGCCAGCTTTATTTGCCAACCAAATGCGGTGATCGGTGCGGATGGATTTTCCTTTGTTACACCGCAAGCGGGCGCGATTGAAGAAGCCAAAAAGTCAGGCACGATATCAAATGCGCGGGCGACAACCGGTTTTGCCCGTATCAACTCACTGGGGTCTGTTGTGATCGGTGACAATGTTGAGCTGGGGGCAAATGTAACGATTGATCGTGGTACAATTTCGAACACTCGCATTGGTAACGGTACAAAACTGGATAACATGGTGCACTTGGGGCATAATGTTACGGTCGGTGATCATTGCTTGTTGTGCGGTCAATCAGGTGTTGCCGGCAGTACCGTTATCGGGGATCGTGTGGTGATCGGCGGGCAATCTGCGGTTTCGGATCACATTCGGGTTGGCTCTGATGTTATTATCGCGGGTAAAACTGGTGTTTCATCACATGTGCCACCAAAACGCCTGATGATGGGCAATCCTGCGGTGAAGATGGAAACCAATATTGCGTCTTATAAAGCCGTCAGACGATTGCCGCGTCTTGTGGCCAAAGTTGCCGCTTTGGAAGAGGCGATGAAGAACGTTATTTTCAGAGATGATCATAAGAAATAGATCGCTTAAACGTCATATGGGGAAATCTGGCTTATGTCTGTAGCCGACAAAATTATCGCAATTATTGCGCAGCAGGCTTTCTTGGAGCCGGCGGATATAAATCCAGAGGCCACTCTGGAAGCGTTGGGTATAGACTCGATGGCCCTGGTTGAATGTATCTTTGCCATCGAAGAAACTTTCGATGTCCAAGTGCCGTTCAATGCCAATGATCCCGAAGCGTCGCAATTCGATATATCCACCATTCAAACCATTATCCACGCGGTAGAAGGCTTGATTGCCGCGCAAAAGGCATGAACAACTTATGAACCGTGTTGTGATAACAGGCCAAGGTACAATCAATGCCCTAGGCAAGAATGTAGCCGAAACACTGGACGCCATGTCAAACGGTGTCTGCGGCATTGGCCCGCTGGAATTTGATAATGTCGATCGGCTGAATATTAAAATCGGTGGGCAGATCAAGGGCTATACCGCGCAAGATCATTTTACCCGCTCGGAAATCGCCCTGTATGACCCGTTTACCCAGTTCGCTGTGATTGCCGCACAAGAAGCTATTGCGCAAAGCGGGTTGGGTTTTTCGGATGCACTGGCCGAAAATACCGGCGTTGTGTTGGGAACAGCCGGCGGCGGCCTGCAAACCCAGGATCAGAATTTTCGCAGTGTTTATGAGGATGGTAAAAACCGCGTACACCCTTTTGTGGTACCCCGCCTGATGAATAATGCAGCCGCCAGCCATATTTCCATGATACACGGGCTGCGTGGCCCCAGCTTTACCGTGGCCAGTGCCTGTGCATCATCCAATCACGCGATGGGGCAGGCCTATCATATGATCCGCTCAGGCATGGCGCAGATAATGGTGACCGGGGGCAGTGAAAGCATGCTTTGCTTTGGCGGTATCAAAGCGTGGGAAGCTCTGCGTGTGATGTCCCCCGATGGGTGCCGCCCGTTTTGTGCCACGCGCAATGGCATGGTTCAAGGTGAAGGGGCCGCCGTTTTTGTATTTGAAGATTACCAGCATGCCAAAGCCCGTGGTGCGGATATTTTGGCCGAAGTAATCGGTTTTGCGATGACATCGGACGCGTCCGATATTGTCATGCCCAGCCAAACAGGTGCCGCACGTGCCATACGTCTTGCGCTAAAAGATGCAGGCGTGAATGCAGGCGATGTGGGGTATATCAATGCGCATGGCACGGCGACAACGGCAAATGATAAAACTGAATGTGCGGCTATTCGGGACGTATTGGGCGGGGCTGCTGACGCTGTAATGATTTCATCAACAAAGGCCATGCACGGGCATTTGATGGGGGGCACGGGTGCTGTGGAATTGTTGGCAGTGATCGCGGCCGTGAAAGACGCCATGATCGCGCCAACGGTAAATCACACAAGGCCAGACCCTGCATGTGATCTGGATGTAGTGCCTAATACTGCGCGCCACAGCCAAGTAAAAGTGGCCATCAGCAATGCCTTCGCTTTTGGCGGGTTGAATGCGGTTCTGGTTCTGAAATCCCCATAAAAAACCCCGCATTAAAGCGGGGCTTTGAAAATATATGTACCTTGCTTATTCAGCGGCGGCTGCGTCTTTTGTTGCGCGCATTTCTTTTAAGGTGTTCCATGCGGCGGTGAAGCCTTTCAAAGAAACATTCAAAGCAAGCGGTGTTTTCGGGGCTGCCGCTGCTACAATCGTCATAACGGCTACATTGCCTTTTTTCAGATTGCCCAGCTCTGCTTTGGTAAGGCCGAAACGCACTACGCATCCTTGCGCTTCACACCAGCTGAATGGGTAGCGTTTTACCTGACCGGAGTCTACGCGCATGCTAAGTTGTGACGTCAGCAATGTTCCCAGCGGGGATACAAAATTTACACCGGCTTCGGCCTGAGCCTTTGAACTTAAAGCGATGATGCTCAGTTCTGCAACGGATCCGCCGTTGGCATCGTCCAATATCTGCAACAATCGGCAATTCGGGGCTTTGCCTTCACCAACAATGGTACAAAGGACTTTCCAGTCACCATGTTCTTCTTTGATGAAATCTTTACCGATCTGATTTTCTTCAGCTTGCGCCACAGGAAATGTCTGATCTTCAGCGGCGGCATCCGGGCTTGCTTGCGTTGTTGTGGTTTGCGTTGTTGTGGTTTCAGTCGTTGTGTCTTGCGAAAAAACCGCAGTGCCCGTGCTTAGGCTTAAGGCGAATAGGCTGGTAAGAAGTATTTTATGCATTCTAAGAACTCATCATTTCATTTCATTTGTTGCTTAATACGTGTGAATCGCCGCTTTGTCAGGTAAAAAAAGATCACAATATTTAATAAGTTAGGCATTTCAAAGAAAAAAGACACATCAGATGATGCGTCTTTTGTGCCTTTTTGGCATTCTCCCCATCGGACTGGCCGAAATATATGCTTAACCTACGATCTGCATGGTGCTGCGTCAACAGCTTAAAGTGGCTTCAAAGCATTGTGTCATGGGGCTTTCCGTTTCATATAGATAACAATGAATACATAAACGGAGTTGGCCATATGAATAATAGTGATCGTATATTTGTAGGCGGCGGTGGCGAAGGCTACAAAGACGCGCAAAGCCTGATCTTGAAATATGCCAATCGCCACGGGCTGATTGCAGGGGCCACAGGCACGGGTAAAACCGTTACCTTGCAAATTCTGGCCGAAGGTTTTTCCAAGGCAGGCGTTCCGGTTTTCATGTCGGACGTAAAGGGCGACCTGTCAGGCATGGCCAAAGCGGGCACACCGGATTTCAAATATCACGATGCCTTTGTCAGTCGCGCCGAAACCATTCAGTTCGATGATTTCGGGTATGAAAAATTCCCTGTTACTTTCTGGGACTTATTCGGCGAACAGGGCCACCCCGTGCGCACAACTATCACCGAAATGGGGCCTTTGTTACTATCGCGTTTGTTGGAACTGTCGAACGTACAAGAAGGTGTGATGAACATCGCGTTTCGTGTGGCCGATGAACAGGGGCTGGCATTGATGGACCTGAAAGACCTGCGTGCGATGCTGGTGTGGTTGGGTAAGAATTCGGATGATGTGTCTTTGCGTTACGGCAATGTTTCCACATCCTCTATCGGGGCGATCCAGCGCAGTCTTTTGGTGCTGGAAAACCAAGGTGCCACGCATTTCTTTGGCGAGCCTGCGTTGAACCTTGAAGACATGATGACGACCACCCCAAGCGGGCAGGGGCGCATCAATATTTTGGCCGCTGACAAGCTGATGCAATCGCCGCGCCTATATGCAACCTTCTTGCTTTGGATGCTGTCTGAATTGTTTGAAAATCTGCCTGAAGTGGGCAACCCCGACAAACCTAAAATCGTGTTTTTCTTTGATGAGGCGCATCTGCTGTTTGACGATGCCCCCAAAGCCTTGCTTAAAAAGGTTGAACAGGTGGCGCGCCTGATCCGTTCCAAAGGGGTTGGCATCTATTTTATCAGCCAAAACCCGGCAGATGTGCCCAATGACATTTTGGGCCAACTTGGTAACCGTGTACAACACGCTTTACGCGCCTTTACCCCGCGTGATCGCAAAGCTTTGTTATTGGCGGCCGAAACATTTCGCACCAACGAACGGTTTGATACGGCAGATGTTATAACTGCGTTGGGAACAGGCGAAGCCCTTGTTTCCACACTGGAAAAAAAGGGTACGCCCAGTGTTGTGGAACAAACCCTGATCCGCCCGCCCTCATCACAGCTGGGGCCGTTGACTAAAGCAGAACGCGATGCGGTGATTAAAAGCTCGCATTTGGCAGGTATCTATGAAGCCGCCCTTGATCGGGTTTCGGCCTTTGAAATCCTGCAAAAACGGACTGAAAAGGCCGCAGAAGAAGCCAAGCAGGCCGAAGAGCAAGAAGAGCGTCTGGAAGAACAGCAAAAAACCCGCAAACTGGCCCGCCGGTATCATGGCAAACGCACAACGCGCAAACGATCATCACGCGGCGACAGTATTGGTACAACGTTTGCTAAATCTCTGGCCCGTCAACTGGGCACCAAGGCGGGTAAAACCCTGATCCGTGGTATTCTGGGCAGTCTTTTCAAGGGCCGTTAAACCGGGCGTACTTTCAGTTTTGTGATGCGGTTTTGTTCCCGCTTCACGATCTTGAAATGGTAGCCGTGAAAGTTGAATACCTGTCCCTCATTTGGGATCATCTGGGCTTCATGGATCACAAGACCTGCGATGGTATTGGCTTCCTCATCAGGCAGGTTCCAGTCATATGTACGGTTCAAATCACGTATCGTCGCGGCCCCGTCCACATCATAATTGCCTTTGGTGTCTTTGTTCGTATCAAGTTGAATTTCTTTATCGTGTTCGTCAGCAATTTCGCCGACAATTTCTTCCAGAATATCTTCCAGCGTGATCAGGCCCTGCAAAGCACCATATTCATCCACAACCAATGCAAAATGCGTGTGCCGGCGTAAAAACTGGTGCATCTGGTCGTTCAACGTTGTGGTTTCGGGCACGAAATACGGTTTCATCGCCACATCCATGATTTCCAACTTGGATATAGCGGCCTTGCGGTTATCCGCCTTGCCGCGCAGCTTTTCCACCATGCGTAGCAAGTCTTTGGAATGCACAACACCCACAATATTTTCTGCATCATCTTTAAAAATGGGTAAACGGGTATGGGGTGAATCCAAGCATTGGTTCACAATATTTTGCGGATCATCATTGGCATCAATCATTTCGATATCTGAACGATGAAGCATGATCTCTTCTACCTCGCGGTCTTTCAGATCAAGTGCGCCCAACAGGCGGTCGCGGTCGTCTTTTTCAAAACTACCTTCGTCATGGCCCAATGATATGGCACCTGCGATTTCTTCCTGTACGGCGGTTAATGCATTCTTATCTGTCATTTTCACACCGAAAGCATGTAAAATAGCCCGCACAAACCAACGCACTGCAGCCACGATAGGTGACAGCACTAAAACTACAATGCGAATAGGGGCCGACACGGATGTGGCTGCCGCTTCTGCATTGGTAATGGCATAGGTTTTGGGTAGTACTTCGGCGAAAATCAACACTAATATAGTCATCACCAATGTCGCCATTGCAACACCACTATCACCAAAAAGCCGCGTGAACAGGCTGGTGGCAAGTGCTGTGGCCAGGATGTTTACCAGATTGTTACCCAACAAAACAGAGCCGATCAAACGTTCATTATCATCCGTAAGCCTAAGCGCACGCTTGGCCCCGCGCGATCCTTGCTTGGCAAGGCTGTGCAGTTTTCCACGGCTGGCGGCGGTCAGTGCCGTCTCGGAACCTGAAAAGAACGCGGAAAGCACCAATAGCACCAGAATACTGATAATCGTGATCCAAAAAGCGGCATCCAGATGTGCCGTGATCAACATAGCGGTTTCCATTTTAGTGTGCGTTCCTTATTTTATGGGTGTAGATACTGTTATGGGGCTTCATATAGGCGACTTCAAGGGATGTTAAGCGGTGAATATCCGCGATTTGGGTGAAATTCAGGGCGATATGGTGCTGTTTGGTGGCGTTTATTCCAATTTAGCGGCACTAGACGCCCTGCTTTTGGTGGTTAACAGACCCTAATCTTTCGCCATCGGGTGATGGTCCAGCACCAAAGACTTCAGTTTTTCATCCAGAACATGGGTGTAAATCTCGGTCGTGGCCACATCCGCATGGCCCAAAAGCATCTGGATCACCCGCAAATCAGCCCCGCCCGCCAAAAGATGCGTGGCAAAGGCGTGGCGCAGGGTGTGCGGTGTTACGGTTTCGGGGCTGACGCCCGCATTCACAGCAATTTCTTTAACCAGCATGTAAAACCTGATCCGTGTCAGATATCCCAACTTGCCGTTGGATGGAAACAGAAACCTGGATGGCGGTTTGCCCTTGGTGTGCGCCAAATCTTCATGTTTATCGCGATCCACCAGATACACCGCCGTAGCCATCTTGGCCGGCGGTGACAGGGGCACCATGCGTTCCTTGCCGCCTTTACCTTTTATAAAGATCATTTCAGGATTGCCGCGCACAGCGGCCACAGGCAGGGATACCAACTCGGTCACCCGCATCCCCGTTGCATATAAAAGCTGCATCAGACAGGTATTGCGTAAGCGATCTGATTTACTGCGGCCCGTGGTCAGGGATGCATCCAGCAGACGGTCAACCTCATCTTCGGAAAGTGTGTTGGGTAAATGGCGGGCTTTGCGCGGCCCTTTGATCTGTGAAGACGGGTCATCACTGCGCCAGCTTTCTTCAAAAGCAAAGCGAAACAGCTGGCGCAGGGACGATAATCGCCTTGCCCGTGTCGATGCCGCCAAACCGCGAATTTCAAGGTCAACAATATAAGCTTCAACATCCGCCCGTGTGGCCGATTTGAAATTCTGCTTGGCATTGCGCAAATGCGCTTCAAACTCTTGCAAGTCGCGCGCATAGGCTAAAATGGTGTTGTCAGATGCGTCTTGTTCCGCTTGCATCGCCTCTAAAAATGTTTCAATCCAATGGCTTGTCATGGTGCTGCCGCGAATAACAACTGGGTGGCAATACGCACTGCCTCATCATGAAAACCGCTATAGATCAACACTGACAAAGCAACCTCGATATCGTTCACATCGGTGGCCGCCCCTTCATGCAACAAGGTTAAAGCCGATAAAACCGCTTCGCCTTTGCGCCCCATATCAACGCTTTGATGCAAAACGGTTTTGGTCGTCAGCCCTGACAGTGCATTCAAAACAGCCTGTTGCAGGTTACCTTTGGCGGGCGCATTGAATTGCCCTTTCAGGATTGAAGTAATGAAATTTTCCAACTGTTTGCTTGTTCCCAGGCTTATCGCCAAATCATGGCTATCCGCATGTAGAACCGCCAGCTCAAAGCCGATGGATTTGGCTTGCGCATTCAGTTTGTGGCCCTCTAAAGCCGGTGCAAACCAGTCGGACAACACGGATTGCAAGCCCACAATAGCCAATGCTTGATACGCATTGACCAAAGCATTCGAAAGCCTGTCATCGTCCACCGCCCCCAAAGCGGTATTCAGCTTTTGCACGGCGTCCACCCGTGCCCATACCCCGCCCGAGGCCGAGGCTTTGCCTTCCAGGTACAAATCAAGCAATGCAACCGGCGGGATCGCGGCCTCTTTCACCAGACGTTCCGCAGATGTCAGGCGCAGTTTCCAGCCCGCATTATTTTGCAAATCCATATGCAAAAACGCCAAAGGCAGGCTTTGGGCAGGGCGCGGCAGGGCCAAAGCCTCACGCATCACAAATGTCAGCGGCGTTAAAACTTTCGGTAGGGCAGGATCGGGTGCTTGTGCATAAGCTACGGGATCCAGGAACCGCCCCAGCAACAAAGCTTCATCATCCGTGAAATCCCCTAAAGCTCTTCCTGTGTTTAAGGTTACGGTGGCTGCAAGCCAGTCACCCGCACGCGCCAAGCAGAAAATCCGCGCCTGAAGGGTAGGGGCAAAGTTCGGGGTTTTGACCATACGCGCACAAGCATTACCTGCCCTTTGGGTCAGGATACTGACATCAAACCAGCGGCGAAACAGTTGCGGGTTGTTTGGGTCTGCGGCTTTCAACAGGGCCTCTGCGGGATCTAATGCGCCTGCCAGCAGCAGATTGTCCAAACGCGCCAGCAGCAGAATATTTTCCTGCCCGGCCCCTATAGGCGGATCAATTTCCGCCAGTATAATGCGCCGCCATAAAGAGGTAATCTCAGGCAGTTGCCCAAGGGGGGCTGTGCGGATAAAGCCCGCAATGCGTTCAATCCGGCTGTTACCCCAGAAATCTTGTGGAATGCCTGAAATTTGGCTGGGAATAATCCCGACCGTGTCTTTTTGCACATCCGTCAGGCTGGTGATTTCTATTGGTTCTATTAAAACACCAGAAAGCGGTTGTTCGGGGGCCACCTGTTGTGGGGTTTGAAGTGATTTTGATAACCAATCCACAGCTGAAAGCGGTTCTGCCAAGGCGGGCAAGCCAAGCGTCACCAATAAAACGGATAGCCCGTATCTAATTTTCATTCGGCGTAACAGTTTGAATGATCTCTACATTGGGTGATGAAATATCACCGAAATAAGAATACGCAACCAACCCGATTGCGGCTAAAACGATCAAAATAAGCAAAAATTTTATCAAACGACCCATAATTCACCTTAACTGCCTGTCGGTGGTGTGTTCCACCTTGTCTTGTCTGGGGGGGATGTTATCACGAATATAATAAAAGTCATTAGTTTGAAATGGGGTAAAGCAAAACTTTGCTCATTTCTGGTTTACGGCGAAATGCAAGGGGCAAAAGTGACCTACCGATTGAGTAAAACCATTGTCCTGATTGGGCTTATGGGTGCTGGAAAGACCGCCGTTGGGCGGTTGCTGGCGCAGGCTTTGGGCGTAGATTTCATTGATTCTGATGAAGAGATTATAAAAGCTGCAAACGCATCAATCCCGGAAATTTTTGAACGCGACGGTGAAGCGTTCTTTCGCCAAAAAGAAACCCAGATATTGGATCGCTTACTGGACGGCCCACCTTGTGTGCTGTCAACCGGTGGTGGGGCCTATATGGCTGCGCAAAATCGCAAGCTGATTTCACAAAAAGCCGTGGCTTTATGGCTGCGCGCCGACCTTGATATATTGTGGGAACGGGTGCGCCACAAAGATACCCGGCCCTTATTGCGGGTGGCTGACCCAAAGGCCAAGCTGACCGCATTGCTGAATGCGCGCACGCCACTTTACGCCAAGGCGGAACTGATGGTGGATGCCGAAGCCGAACTGACACTGGAACAAATGACGGCAAAAACCGTTAAAACATTATTGGACAACCCCATAAGCGGGGTTGTGAAGGACTGAAATGCAAAAAGAAACTGTACATGTAGATCTGGGCGATCGTTCTTACGACATTCATATCGGGCCGAACCTGTTGCCCAATATAGGCACTTATATAAAGCCGTTTTTGAAGCGCAAATATGTGGCGGTGATTACAGATGAAAACGTGGCCGCTTTGCATTTGGCTACCCTAGAGGCGGGGCTGGCAGCCGAAGGGATCAGCTGCACGGTATTGAAATTACCCGCCGGTGAAGCCACAAAATCTTGGGAAAACCTGCAAAAAACTGTTGAGTGGCTATTGGCCGAACAGATTGAGCGCGATGATATCGTCATTGCGTTCGGAGGTGGGGTTATTGGTGATTTAGCAGGGTTTTCTGCCGCAATTATGCGCCGTGGCGTTCGATTTGTGCAAGTTCCAACATCATTACTGGCGCAGGTTGACAGCTCTGTCGGGGGCAAAACCGGAATAAATTCACCGCAGGGCAAAAATCTGGTAGGGGCATTTTATCAACCGCAACTGGTACTGGCTGATGTGGAGGTTCTGGGCACATTGAAACCACGTGACTTTCTGGCAGGCTACGGCGAAGTGGTTAAATACGGTATGCTGGGGGATGCCGCATTCTTTGAATGGCTAGAAGATAATGGCCCTGCGATGGCGGCGGGTGATATGGCGAAACGCATCTATGCCGTGAAGCGGTCTTGCCAGATGAAAGCGGATATCGTGGCACGTGATGAAAAAGAACACGGTGACCGAGCCTTACTGAACCTGGGCCACACATTTTGCCACGCGCTAGAGGCCGCAACCGGCTATTCCGACCGCTTATTACACGGTGAAGGTGTGGCCATCGGTTGCGCCTTGGCGTTTGAAACCTCTATGCGGTTGGGGCTTTGTAGCCAAGAGGCCCCAAGCCGTGTACGCGCACATTTGAAAGTAATGGGCATGAAGGTTGATTTGTCAGATATCGACGGTGACCTGCCTGATGCAGACGGGCTGCTGGCCCTGATGGCACAGGACAAGAAAGTGCAAAACGGTAAGCTGGCGTTTATCATGGCGCGATCTATCGGCGATAGTTTTGTGACCCGTGATGTGGATTTGGCCGTGGTCAAATCGGTGTTGGAAGATGCGTTAAAGGCGCGTTAACTTAGGATATTTGGCTGGTAAGTTCGGTGGTTTTACCCCGAACAACTGGCCCCGCCCAAAACACAAAACTTAGCACAATGCGGATGGTTCAGTTTCACGTCACCTTCGGCCTGTTCCAACGTTTCACCCAGTTCAAATTCGGGGCTATAAGCCAGCAATGTACAGGCCAGAACGGCAGGCTTACTTGCGCCTTTGCGTTTGACCACCATACGCGATGAAGAACACATCACATCGCTTTTTTTCTTGTTTAAGATACCCCAGCAAGCTGTTGTAATTTCAGGAACTTTCACTGACATATCCATCTCGGGAAACAACACTGTCATGGCAGGATTATGCGCATCAATATCAAAGCCATGCTCTGCAAACAGCGCATTATAACCCGCACGGCTTTGCGCATCACTATCACCCCAAACCGTGCGCCCGGCCACGGCCATTTTAAAGCCGTTGTCGCGCAGCCACTGCATGCCTTTGATGGTAACATTATACGATCCGCGACCACGTTCTGTATCGTGATATTCCGCCTTGAAGTGATCCAAAGACACCCGCATTGTAAGATTGTCACCAAACTCTGCCTGCAATGCCAAAAGCCCCGCTTTCACGGATTTGCGCATCATCGGTAGCATCGCATTGGTCAGGATCAGCACCTCATACCCGCGTTCCAGACAGGCGCGCGTCATATCTATCATATCGGGGTTCATAAACGGCTCGCCGCCCGTGAAGCCGATCTCGGTTGTTGGCCAGTTACGCGCCTTGATCTGATCCAGATAATCCACCACCTCTTCGGGAGTAATATAAACCAAAGCATCGTTCGTGGGCGAGCTTTCAATATAGCAGTTCACACATTCGATATTGCACAAAGTACCGGTATTAAACCAAAGCGTTGTGGCCCCGATCAAGGGCACAGAGGCGCGGGTCTCACCCTTGGCGGTAATGTCAGGGTGTTCAAACTTGCCAAGCGGTTTGGCGTGGTTGGTGTCAAAAGATTGGTCGTTCATCAGGGGCCTGCGCGTTATTTATACCGTGGCTACACGGTTTGGGCTTGCCTGAAAAGGTTTTTGGTAAATGCCCACAATGATGTGATGGTTGGTGTGTTTCGCTTGCAGCGGTCGGATACTATTGTAATAATTAAAAAAACATAAAGGGTTAACCGATGGCTGCGCAAACGATACCTGTTGATGACTTTGATCTGGTGATAATCGGCGGCACGGGTGATTTGGCAAAACGCAAAATTCTGCCAGGCCTGTTTCGGCGGCTTTGTGCGGGGCAAATGCCTGAAACCGCACGGATTATCTGCGCTGCGCGTTCTGATTTTACCCAAGATGAGTTTAAGAGCTTTGTGCGTGAAGCCCTTGAAAAATTTGTAAAATCCAAAAAGAAGAACAAAAAACAAATTGAGTTTTTTCTGGAACGCCTGTCTTATATCAAACTGGACGCTTTGGGCGATGAAGGCTGGGAACCCCTAGCTAAAACCCTGCGCAAGGGCGTTATTCACGCGTTTTATTTCTCGGTCGGCCCGTCTTTATTTGCGCCTTTGGCAGAGCGTTTATTGAAACATAAAATCACCAATGACAACAGCCGCATTGTGGTGGAAAAACCCTTTGGCCGCGATCTGGCCAGCGCACAAGCCTTGAATGCAGAGCTGGCGCGCAGTTTTAACGAGGATCAGATCTTTCGCATTGACCATTATCTGGGCAAGGAAACCGTGCAGAACCTGATGGCTTTGCGCTTTGCCAATGCGCTGTTTGAACCGTTGTGGAATTCGCAACACATCGACCATGTGCAAATCACGGTCGCCGAAAGTATCGGGGTTGAAGGGCGCGGGGCTTACTATGACAAGTCGGGTGCTATGCGCGACATGATCCAAAACCACCTGATGCAACTTTTTTGCTTGACCGCGATGGAACCACCTGCAACGTTTGATGCGACCTCTGTTCGGGACGAAAAACTTAAAGTTATCAAAGCACTGGATCCTATACTTGAAGTGGATATTGTGCGCGGACAGTATCGTGCGGATGGCGATAGCCCCAGCTATCAAGATGAAAGCGGTAACCCTGACAGCACCACAGAAAGCTATATCGCACTTAAAGCCAACCTGTCGAATTGGCGGTGGGTGGGCACACCGTTTTATCTGCGCACGGGCAAAAAACTGCGCAACCGTGCATCGGAAATTGCCGTGGTATTCAAAGACCCGCCACATTCGATTTTTGCAGACAGTCAGGATTTGAAAGGCAATGTGCTGACCATCCGTTTGCAACCCGATGAAGGCATCAATCTAAGCATGACGATCAAGGAACCGGGGCCGGGCGGTATGCGTTTGACTGAAGTGCCGCTGGACATGACCTTTGCCGAGGTTCTGGGTGATGATGAGCTAAGTATTCCGGACGCGTATGAACGGCTGATCATGGATGTGATCCGGGGTGACCAAACCCTGTTTATGCGCGGTGATGAGGTGGAAGCGGCTTGGGGATGGGTTGACCCAATCATCAAAAATTGGGAGGAAAAACAAGCGAAACCAGCACCTTATGATGCAGGTGGCAATGGGCCTGACGATAGTTTAATGCTGATGCACAAAGATGGCCGCCGTTGGCGAGAGGTGTAGATCATGAGTGTTCTGTTGGATTATCCAGACTTTGAAACCCTGATGACAGGGCTGGCCAAAATAGTGGCCAAGCAGCTTAAGCAATGTTTGGCAGATAAGGGCCGTGCAGTGTTGGCCGTACCAGGTGGTACCACGCCCGCACCGTTTCTGGAACGTCTTAGCCTGATGGAAATGGATTGGCAAAACGTTACAGTTTTGCTGACCGATGAACGCTTGCAGCCCACTGATCCATTTAGGTCTAACTACCGCATGGTCGAGCATTATCTAAGCCAAAATGCATCTTCTAAAGCGAAATTGCTTCCAATGGGGGCGGTAGATCAGACCCCTGATGATGCACTTGCCTCTGCCACCGAACGATACACACCGCATTTACCCTTGGATGTGGTGGTTCTGGGCATGGGGGCCGATATGCACACGGCCAGCCTGTTCCCCGATGCGGCTGAATTGCCCGCAGCCCTTGCGCCTGACGCGCCACCTTTGATGGTGATGACCAGTGATAGCCAGCCAGAACAACGCCTAACCATGACCGCACCAGTATTGGCTGCGGCAAAGAACATCCATTTGCTAATCACAGGGCCTGAAAAATTGGCCTCGTACATAGAAGCGGAAGAGGGCGACGGGACAACATTGCAGGCCCCGATCAGGTGTGTTTTACACGGGGTAAACACGGTATTGGTGCATCACACTTTGGGTAAATGATCCGCCGATCCAGATGTGCCACCACGACCTTGTTTGTATCGAAATACTAATCATACCATAGTTAATAAATCATTTCCTGGGGTATTTTATGAATAATTTTAAACATTTATCCGCAATGCTACTTACTGTGGCGTTAGCAACGTTTGCAGGTAACCCTTGCATATGCAGGCAGCGAAGCACACGCGCATATCGGCCATGTTGTCAGTAATTGGAAAGATACCCCCTCAGAGCGGGGCTTGAGGCCGACGCGATTATTGCCGCACCTGATACGACGGTTGCATTGGTACATGCGGTGAAATTAGCCCAGCTGACCAAAGGTGCTTTGGTGGGTTTGGATGTTAATGGCGACGGCAAAATTTCATGGAATAATAATGAAGGTGGCCTGAAAGTGGCAGACAAACACATGGGGCTTATCTTGAAAGCCGAAGGGCTGAAGCGGTAGCCTGTTTTCAGAACCTGAAGTCGATACTATAGGTCGGCAACCACTTATCAGAAGTACTGCGAAACGCGCCGATGGCGAATTTTATATCGCGTATAAATTTGGGTGTGAACTTCTTTGGGACAGGAATTCTAAAAGCAATATCAAAGCTTAAGCCTAGGTTTGTGTGGGTATCTGTTCTGTAGACCAGCGTTGAACTGCCGATGATATCGAAGTTACGCGGCAGTTTTATCGTATATAGTATTTGCGGGAAAATTATGTCCAGATCACCACTGCGATGCCGCAAGCCAAAAGCTGTAGACAAATCCAGCCTGCGATTGCTTAGGAAATTATACATCAAACCGTAATATACCTGATTTGTGCCGCTGGCTTCATGCGATATATAGCCGTGAAAATCCAGCTTTTCAGTAATGCCGTAGCCCCAGACAATATAGCTTTGACCATTATCAATCTGATTTCCGGGGTTCAGGGTGAAATCAAGATCCAAGCGGCCTTTGCCCGCAGGCGTGCCGTTATCATAACCCCCTGATGCATAGGCCGCAGAGGTGAATATAACGAATGTAAGTAAAAAGGCAGTCTTTAAAGTGGTAAAAATATTAATGTTCATGGCAATATTGTCTGACTATCGTTTTCGTAAGATTTAGACCGTGTGGTTAACAGTAAAGGTGCGTCATTCATAGTATTTTTTGGAACAGAAAGTTTTAAGGCATATATGGCAGTGGAGCGGGTAACGGGAATTGAACCCGTAACTTAAGCTTGGGAAGCTCGCGTGATACCTTTTCACCATACCCGCCTGCGCCGTTGCCTAACCTTTGATGCGCGCAGGGTCAACCTGCTAGCGACAGTTCTGTCGCTTTCGGGCAAGAAACGCGGCTCAGTTCAATCATATTGATTCTGTAAAACAGATATGCAGATCAATGAGGCTTACGATGACCACCACCATGTTTTCCGCCAAAGGCCGCTTTTATCGCGGTAATATTCACACCCATTCAACCCTGTCAGACGGCGTGTTGGAACCTGCCGAAGTATGCCGTAGGTATAAGGCGGAAGGTTATGATTTTATTGCCTTAACAGATCACTTCGTCGGGGATTATAATTATCCGATTGTCGATACAACGGGCTTTCGGGACGATAGTTTTACCACCATTCTGGGCGCCGAATTGCATTCGGGTGCCATGCAAAACGGTGAGCTGTGGCATATTCTGGCCGTGGGGCTACCCACTGATTTCGCCCTGTCGCATAGCCCGACCTTCGCGCCCGTTGCGGGCCAAGAAACCGGGCCGGAAATTGCCGCGCGTGCGCGTGCGGCTGGTGCCTATGTGGCGATTGCCCATCCGCAATGGTCAGGGCTAACTATAGAGGATGCGCGCAGCATTAAGGCCGCCCACGCGGTTGAGGTCTATAACCACGGTTGCCATACAGAAAGCGACCGCGCCGACGGCACCTATATGCTGGATATGTTGTTGTCCGAAGACCGTAAACTGACCCTATGCGCCACGGACGACGCCCATTTCAAAGGGCCGGATTATTTCGGCGGTTGGGTCATGGTCAAAGCGGCGCAAAACACCCCCGAGGCTTTGTTGGAGGCTTTGAAGGCGGGGCATAATTATTCCACACAAGGGCCGGAGTTCAATAATGTCCGCTGGACAGATGATTATGTCGAGGTTGAAAGCAGTTCCGTGGCCACGATCATCCTGCAAGGGCAGGGCACGGCCACCGCCGCCGTACACGGCCATTCAATGACCCGAACAAAAGTACCCATTACGCCGCGTGTTGCAGGTTCCGACTGGCTGCGTGTCACCCTGATTGATCACGCAGGCAAACGCGCATGGCTGAACCCGTATTGGCGGGGGTAGGTGGGGTGTTTGAATTCTTTTGATGTTGTTGCAGATGTTTCCTATGCCGTATATTATAAGGATACGTTATAAACCTCCGAGTATTTTTCATGAGCAAAAACTTAGATAAAGATCAGATTGATGGATTACTTGGTTGGTATTCTGCGGAAGCAGACCGAGCGATGTTCAATATTCAATTATTGGAACGTTTCTTTGATTCTGAAATCGATAATGGTTTTTTCTATTCACATCTTGGTCGTGTTACGCGACATATTATTCCGAGCAGTGGTGATGCTTTAATCATGTTTATTGCACGGTGCTGGGACAGGACTAAAAGTACCGACAAGCTGGAAAAACTCAAGAAAGCAATTCTATGTTTTGGCTATGAACATGGTAACAAAAATGAAACAGAGAATAGCATACGAAAACTAACCCTCTTACGCTTTCCCGAAATTGATTCAGCAGAAGCTCAAAAGAGAGCCAAAGAGGACTTTGATGCTATTACATGTGCTTTCGAGAAATGGAAACTTGCTAGTGAAATCAGAATTATTAGGAATGGTTACATTGCTCATATAGATTGGAGCAAAATTACTTCTAGTCAGAAAGTAGAATTACTTAAATTGCTTAATATGGCAAAAGATACGATTGAAATTATTCAAATGTTAGAAAAAGCTTGGACAGGTAGTGAAAGAAGTGGGCGTCCAAAAATCGCCAAGTTAGCAAGCGAAACGTTTTGGATAGTGATGAAAGATAATCAAGGGGCATCACATCTGGAAACGGATGAAGAAGCAAATTAAGCTCTCAATTAGTTGTATCGCGGATGCTTATTAACACTAAAAGTTGTAGTTAATTAACTGATGCTACCCCAAGATCACCCCCGCCTACGCCGCCTTCTACCACCTTCTTTATCGCCACCGGTATTGAAGTTCACATCCGGCAAGGTCACGATGGTCGCCAATATAGGAAACTTCTCGACACTGTTAGGGATCGCGGACGCGTTCACAAAATGCTCTTGAAAACGCGGCTCAATAGCGGTTTCAATCTTGTGGATGTTACGCACGGTTTCCTCTATTTCAGCCCGCGCCTCGGTATTCAGCAACGCAATCCGCGCACCAGTGCCCGCCGCATTACCCGCCGAAGTCACCTTGTCCAGCGCGCAATCGGGGATCATGCCCAGCACCATGGCGTGTTTCGGGCTGATGTGCGCGCCGAACGCGCCTGCCAGCACGATGCGATCAACCGTATCGACCTCGAACTTGTCCATCAACAGCCGCGCACCTGAATAAAGGGCTGCCTTTGCCATCTGGATTTCGCGGATATCGCGGTTGGTCACAGTGATGACCGGGCCGCTATCGGCAGAACCGTCAAAAACCATGTAGGAATGGGTGCGCCCGTCCAGAAAACAACGCGTTGTGCCGGTTTGTTCAGGGCTGCCGATCAGACCCGGCCCGTCAACGATGCCCGCAATGCGCATCTCTGCCACCATTTCGATAATACCCGACCCGCAAATGCCGGTGATACCTGAAGAGGCAATACTTTCGGCAAAACCGTCCTCATCCGACCACAGATCAGAACCGATCACCAGAAAACGCGGTTCTTTGGTGACGGGGTCAATTTCAACATGTTCAATGGCACCGGGTGCTGCCCGTTGGCCACTGGAAATTTGCGCACCTTCAAAGGCGGGGCCGGTGGGGGATGAGCAGGCCAGAACTTTGTCTTTATTGCCCAACTGAATTTCCGCATTGGTGCCGACATCGACCAGTAAAACCAGATCTTCGGATTTATCAGGTGCCTCTGACAAGGTCACGGCGGCGGCGTCTGCGCCTACGTGCCCCGCGATGCAAGGCAGCAGGTAAATGCGTGATGCAGGGTGGATATTCATGCCCAGATTTTTGGTGCGCGTTGACACCGCATCGGACGTGGCCAATGCGAACGGGGCTTGGCCCAACTCGAACGGGTCAATGCCCAGAAACAGGTGATGCATGACGGGGTTGCAGACCAGAACCACATCCATAATCAAGTTTAAATCAATCCCTGAAATCTCTGATATTTCAGAAAAAAGATCATTAATACCCGTGCGCACTGCCACGGTCATTTCATCGGCCCCACCTTCATTCATCATCGAATAGGAAACGCGTGACATCAGGTCTTCGCCAAAGCGGATTTGCGGGTTCATGATACCACTGCTGGCCACCACTTCGCCAGTGCGCAGATCGCACAGATGGGCGGCTATTGTGGTAGATCCCAGATCAACCGCCATGCCGTAAATCGAGCCTTCGTAGTAACCAGACCATACATGGATGATGCGCGGGCTGACGTAATCATCACCCAGATGCACGGCACAAGTGACTTTCCACCCGCCTTTGCGCAAGCGCGATTGCAAAGTGGCCAGAACTGAAAAATCAACCTCTAGTTCAGGCAATTCCCAGTCTTTGCGCAGGGCGGCCACCAGCCGTTCCAGATCACCTGACGGGTCGTGCATATCGGGTTCCTGCACTTCGACATAAAACAGTTTTGTCGACGGGTTCAGCGTAATATCACGGGCCTCGGCGCGCTTGCGCACCACTTGTTTGTGCACTTGGCTTTCGGGTGGTACATCAATCACCACATTGCCCTGCACCTTTGCCTGACAGCCCAAACGGCGGCCATCCAGCATATGACGTTTGGATTTGTAGCGTTCTTCAACCGCGTTCCATTCTGACAGGGCATCAGCCGCCACGGTCACGCCGTGTTTGGCAAACTCGCCATATGACGGCTGCACCTGACATTTGGAACATATGCCGCGCCCACCGCAAACACTGTCCAGATCAACGCCAAGCTTGCGTGCGGCGGTTAATATCGGGGTGCCAACAGGGAAATTTCCGCGCTTGCCGGACGGGGTGAATATCACTAACGGATCGTTTGATTTTGTCATATGCCCACTTCACTGTTTTGCGTCTGTCTTTGATAGCAATATGCAGGAATATGGCAAATATAAAAGCGGTATCTGCGCCGCTTTCATGTGCGTATTCGCCAATTTAGGGGCGGTTTCCAACGCCAAAGGTTAATCGGCGTTGGAACGGGCTTATTTTATCATTAGTCTGCTGCGGGTGCGGCAGAAAAACTGGCAACATAGGCTGCCACATCTTTGCGTTGCTGTTCTTTTTTCATCTTGAACGACATTTTTGTCTTGGCTTTAGGATCATCAAGTGCGGCTTTCATGTAATCATTGGGGTTTGCAATATAGTCTGCAATACTTGCTTCATCCCAGACCAAACCAGCTGCATTCGCGGCTTTGAAGGTTTTTGAATACTTGTACCCTTCGGCACTGCCAACAACGCGGCCGACTATGTCGTTCAGGTCTGGGCCAACACCGTTTTTGGCATTTTCACCAACCTTGTGGCAGGCTTTGCATTTCTTGAAAACCTTTTTTCCAGCATCAACATCTTGTGCGACGGCAATTTGCCCGGAAAATAGTGTTATTACAGCAAGTGCTGAAAGTAAAATTTTCATTGTCTACTCCATCTGGTTTTATCTGCCTGCAATATCACAAGTTGCCACGGGTTTGTCCACATGCTGCGGCGTACAATCACAAGATTTTTATTGAATACCAAAATATAGTGCAGCTTGTTACAACGTCATGTTAAATCGGGGGCGGTTTCTGCCAGTAAACCATCAATATCCAAGGGCTTATTGATCATTGTCAGCATACCATCTTCGGAATGTGGCCAGTCAGATTTCGGCTTGTCCCAATAAAGCTCAATGCCGTTTTGATCGGGGTCATTGAAGTATAAGGCCTCGGACACGCCGTGATCGGCCGAACCTTCAAGGGTCACACCCGCATCCATCAAACGGCGCAAGATAACCGATAGGTCTTTGCGCGTAGGATAAAGAATAGCGATATGAAACAGGCCCGCCGCATTCTTGGGGGCAGGCGGCATATCTTTACTGTGCCACGTGTTCAAAGCGATATGGTGGTGGTACCCGCCTGCGGACAAGAATACCGCTTCATCGCCCCTGCGCATGATAATATCAAAGCCCAGCAGGTCTTGGTAAAACTTTAATGCGCGGTCGATATTTGCGACCTTAAGATGAACATGCCCGATCGTGGTGGCATCGGGGATTTTATAAGGCTGTGTCATGGTCAGGCTCCTGAATTGTTTTGCCCAGTGAAATCTTTCATGCGCATCAATGCAATATATCGTTACGAAACTCTGTGTTGCTAAACCTATGTTATTGCCAATTTGTGGCAACACAAACCGGACTGCATGATGTTTGTAGTGGGCTTTAGCCCCGCAAAAATGCCATTGGATCAATGTCGAAAACCAAAATGGCAATGGGAACGGGGGCCACGGCAATCATTAAAGTGATGAACATCCAGCCTGTGGAAAATAACCGTGACAGGCCTGCGACCAGCAATATACCACCGCCACCGCCAACCAGCGCATTGCCGGGGATGTTCAGCACAATGCCGATCAACGCATAACGGCCTTCAATCAGAAACGGGCGCAAAAATGCGGGGATACGGTTTTTCAATGTGTCCAGCCGTTCGCTACGGGACAAGGGCTGGATTGTATCCAGTAATTTGCAGGCGCGTTTCATCCTAAGGTCACGAAAGATGTTGTGCAAATGGGTGTAAGATAAATACCGGCCCGCCAAAAATGCCAGCATCAGCCCCATGATGGTTGCCGCATAGACCCAGATCACCACATCAGGGCCACGGACCACCATTAGGGACAGGGCAATTTCAATGCCGGGAACAAACGGAATTGAGATCAGCAGGATATAGGTCAAAAGTACCAGACACATCAGCCCGATCATCAAAGGTGTGTTCTGGGCTGTTTCCACATTTACAAGCAGCCATGACATCAGTTGATGCACGGTAAAAACGATAGCTACAATAAGTGCGATACGCGCAAATGTGCGGGTTATGGCCGAGTATTTAAAGGCGGTATCATCTGTGCTTTTCATTCGCCTAAATGGCCATAAAAGAGCACAGATTGAAAGGTCTAATCCCTAACACAACCGATTGTGAATATTATCCGCGACGGCGTCCACCTGCGCGACGGCGCGCAGCCCCTTCACCACCCGCAGACGGGGCGCGGTTGGCTTTAATCCATGCCGCCCCGTGCGGATCATTATCCGTCAGGAAGTTGGCGGCGCGAATGGCTGTCATTTCAGAGCCGGATTTGTACTTGGTAGACCCCATACCCATCAGGGTCACGAAAACCTCGGGGTCAATATCAGCTGGCACGATGATACCGGCGGCGGCTAAAGCTTCCATTTTTTCCAGAATTTTCTTTGCGCTAACTGGTAGTTGCAGCGGGTTCATAATGGCACTTGTCATACCGGCGGCCATTGCCATCGGCAAAAACGCATTGTTGATACCGTGACGATTGGGCAGCCCAAACGAGATGTTAGAGGCACCACAAGTGGTGTTCACACCCAGCTCATTACGTAATTTACGCACCAATTCAAATACTTGCAGGCCAGCTGTGCGCATAGCGCCAATCGGCATCACCAACGGGTCAACCACGATATCATGGGCCGGAATGCCGAAATCAGCCGCACGTTCCACGATTTTTTTGGCCACGGCAAAGCGCACTTCAGGATCTTCGGAAATGCCTGTGTCATCGTTGGAAATCGCCACAACAGGTACGTTGTATTTCTTGACCAGCGGCAAAATTGCTTCCAGACGATCTTCTTCACCCGTTACCGAATTCAACAACGGGCGGCCTTCACACGCCGCCAAACCCGCTTCCAATGCCGCAGGCACGGAACTGTCGATACACAAAGGAATGTCGACCAGACCTTGCACAATCTGCAACACTTTGGTCATCAAGGGCGGCTCTGTCTCATTTGGGTTGGGGTTGGAATTGTAAACCACACCTGCATTGATATCGAGCATGGTAGCCCCCGCCAACACCTGTGCTATTGCATCGGTTTCAATGGTTGAAAAATCACCGGCTTCCAACTCAGCCGCCAGTTTCTTGCGCCCTGTTGGGTTGATCCGCTCGCCAATCACACAAAACGGTTGATCAAAACCGATAATGGCGGTCTGTGTCTTACTTTCGACAATCGTGCGTGTCATAGGTTTAGTCCTTTAGGATTGTGCGGCGGGAACAGCTGCGCTGCCGCCGTGTGTTATGGCCCAGTTGGCATTGGTTTTAATGCCACCAAGCGGGAAGAAGTGAACTTTTGCAATGTTAAAGTCGGGATGTGCGGCTTTATGGTCAGCCAGTTCGGATAATATTGAATTTGGCTCAAATGGCAAAAGCAGCTTGGTCACATCCTTGGCCCGCTTGGTTAATACCCGCAAAGACGGGCCGACACCGCAGGCAATGGCGAACTTGATCATGGTTTGCAACTTGGCAGGGCCTGCAATGCCGATATGAACAGGTATATCAATGCCTTGGGCTACCAAGTTATCCGCCCATTCAATCACAGGGCCGCTTTCAAAACAGAACTGTGTGGCCAAAGCCATTTTGGCATCCGTGCGTTTGGAAAAYGCCTGTTTCCACGAAAGYGCYTSGTTTACATTKSTRCGCCCGCCATCAGGATCAATATCCTTGTTGACCTCAGGGTGGCCCGCAACATGCAGGTTGGTAAAGCCCGCTTTGTCAAACAACCCAGTTTCCAAAAGCTGCATAGAAGAATGGTAACGCCCGTGCGGTTTATCAACACCGCCCGCCAGCAGCAGGGCTTGTTTTACATCCGCTTCACCCTGATAACGCGCAATCCAGTCGCCCAGCRTSGCTTCATCTTTGATGATGCGGGCAGGGAAGTGCGGCATSACATCGTAGCCTTCACCCTTGATGCGCTTGGCAGTTGCTACCATATCATCAATAGGCGTACCCTCRATATGGGCTACATAAACCCGTGTGCCTTTGGGCAGAAGATCGCGGAAATCCTCAATCTTTTCAGCCGTGCGCGGCATCACTTCAATGGAATAGCCCTSAAGGAACGCTTCCAGATGCGCACTCACCGTTTCAACATCTTTTTTCCGTGCGAAATTAAGCAAAGCCATTTGCTTTAACCTTTCATAAAAGGGGATAACCCCTGTCACTTTTCCCAGCCGTCATTGGCGATCAGCTGTATTATTTTGTCTTTGTCGAACGCGGCATCCAACTTGTCAGCCTCAGCCTGCGCCACGGCAGCCTGTTCGCCTTCAACCGCATAAGGGGCCGCTTTGCGCCATTCCGCCAGATATGTATCCGCGTCCTTGGCATCAATTTTCATCGCACAACGATCAATCGCCTGTTCAAACCGCTCTGGCAGTTGAACCTTGGCACCGCGCCGACCTTTGCCCACAATCACTTGCGCGGGGATGTCGCGCCAATAAACCACTGTTACGTCTGGCATGTTATATTCCTTTTTCAATTATACGCGTAGCGTGTGTTATACTGATTCCAGCGTCGTTTTTCGACTGCAATACCCATAGAAACGACAGATTTAAAAAATTAGCAAATGCGAACTTGCTTGATATAAAGCCAAACCGCGCGTAACGTCATAGTATTGTTACTCAGGAGCGTAAGATGCCAGCGGAAACGGCTAAAAAATCGGAGTTTTCCGCAAATCATCGCAGCTACGCGAAACCAAAGCCTAAAAGTAATGGTTTATTCGCCGCTTTGGACTTGGGCACAAATTCTTGCCGTATGCTGATCGCACGTCCTGAAGGCAAAGAATTTATCGTGGTGGATGCGTTTTCAAAACCGGTTCATCTGGGTAGGGGGCTGGAAGAACATGGTACCTTGTCACGCGACGCTATTAACCGCACCATTCAAGCCCTGCATATTTGCCGAAAAAAACTGAGAAATCATAACGTTGTCAATTCTCGCCTTATTGCGACCGAAGCTTGCAGACGGGCGCGAAACGGCAAAATGTTTGTGAAGCAGGTAAAAGCCCGTACCGGGCTTGAGCTAGAGATTATCACACCTGCCGAAGAGGTGCGTTTGGCCGCCGTCAGTTGTGCGCCGCACGTGGCCCCTGAAACCGAACAGTTGTTGATCATCGACATTGGCGGTGGTTCGACCGAGCTGGGTTGGATTGATATGACGGGTGTAGCACCTGACCAGCGGTCTGACGCCCTGCGCAACATGAAAATGGAATGCCTGAAAACCAATAAATGCTGCCCCGGAGGGGTGCAGATGATTGATTGGATTTCTGTGCCTTTAGGGGTTGCTACGCTGAACGATCAGTTCAATGACGTAGATTGTGACAGCGCAAGGTTTGCTTTGATGTCATGTGCCTTTGAAGATGCGGTCGCCGAGTTTGGCCGTACCATCGACTTTTCCGATATTGCCGCGCGCGGTGCGTTTCAGATCATCGGAACGTCTGGCACTGTGACCACGGTGGCGGCCTCTTTCAAAGGTTTGAAACGCTATGAACGTGATCTGATCGACGGGGTTTCCATGTCATCGGATGAGGTGGAAACAGTAACACAGGAATACCTGCGCCTTGGCATGTCCGGCCGTCGCAAAGCCGCCTGCATAGGTAATGACAGGTGTGAGCTGATTATGTCTGGCGCTGCCATCCTACAAGGTGTATTGCGGGTTTGGCCCACGGATAAACTGACAGTGGCCGATCGCGGTTTGCGCGAAGGTCTGCTTTATTCGCAGATGGCAGAAAAACGGTTAATGTAAGCGGTTAAAATAATGGCACAAGAAAAGAAAACATCAGGGCGCGGTCTGCGCGATCTACGCACACGTGTGAAATCCGCCAAGGGGCGGCGTTTGTCGTCTACACTTTGGCTGGATCGCCAGTTGAACGACCCATATGTGGTGCGCGCCAAAAAAGAAGGCTACCGTGGGCGTGCTGCTTTTAAGATTATGGAATTAAATGAAAAATACCGCTTTTTAGTGCCGGGTGCGCGCGTGGTCGATCTGGGCTGTGCGCCCGGCGGATGGATACAGGTTGCGGTGCCGCTGGTGAATTCACTTGGAACCCGCAAAAGCAAAGAGGTCGGCACCATTTTAGGTATTGATCTGCAAGAGATTGATCCGATCCCCGGTTCTGACATTTATGTACTGGATTTTCTGGATGAAGGGGCTGATGACAAGGTCAAGAAATGGCTTGGCGGCAAGGCCGATGTGGTGATGTCCGACATGGCCGCATCCAGTTCAGGCCATAAACAAACCGATCACTTGCGTATCATTAACCTCTGCGAAGCGGCAGCCTATTTCGCCTTTGACGTGCTGGAAGAAGGCGGCACGTTCGTGGCCAAAGTTCTGGCCGGCGGGGCCGAGGGTGATTTGCAAAAGCTTTTGAAAGAGAAGTTCACCAAAGTTGCCAACGCCAAGCCACCAAGCAGCCGATCAAACAGCTCTGAGAAATTCGTCGTGGCAATGGGATTTCGCGGGTAGGATTGGCTTCAGCCCACCCTACCGACCACCGCACGCAAGCGTTACGCAATCGCAACCAGAATTATGCGTATATCCGCCGAAAATAACTTAGCTACAAATTTTTAAAGAAGAATATGCCAGCATCCAATAGGATTAAATAATCCAGATATAATGGAGCAGTTCTCAGGATGAATAAAGATGACTGGTATCGCAATCGTACTTGGGATGCGCAGATAGAGAAAAGCTTTAACGAAACCTTAAGGCATGCCCGTCTGAAGCAGGATTTTCTGCGCATTCAGGCATCTTACCTGACGGCGGACTATCCAGAGGTTTCCTTGAAGCTGTTAGACCGTTATTTTGCTATGGGTTTGCATTTTGATATGGCTTTTGCGTGGTATGACCGGGCCATGGCCTATACTTCCCTTGGGCATATAGATCAGACATTAAAGGCTTTTTGTGAAGCCCTTGAAGAGGAAGATATGAACTCTGACGCGTTGTCACCGGCCTATTTGGCGATGCCCAAGCTGGTGGCTGATTTGGCCATAGACACATGGTATGCTAAAGCACTGGAAACGCTGAAACGCTGCGCAGGCAGACGTAAGAAGCCACGGGATTATTATGAATGGAACGCGGTTTCTGCCTTGATCTGTTCACAGATGGGCCAGCATTCAGAAGCTAAGAAATACGCGCAAGATGCGATGGAAATTGTTAAAAAACAGGCCTCTGGTATTAGTTATAAATCCAAGACATGGATTATACGAGATGACGATATGCACAAAAAACTGTTCAATAAAACGCTGGATATGACCATGGGCCATAAAATGGGCTTGAAAAGCCGCTTCAGACGGATGCTGGGTCAAGGATAGACCCTATATAGGCGTTGTTAAAGGCAACATAGCCATCTGAAGTACACTCCAAATGCTCTTTGGCTATTTTGTGCAACATTGGCAGCTGATGAAACGGCACCATCGGGTATATGTGGTGTTCTGTATGATAGGGCATGTTCCAGCCAGAAACCGCACAATTCTGTTGGTGAATGTGGTGCGGGTGTTTTCAAACATATTGGTTACCATGGGGCAACGGCCGTGTTCTGCTAAAAGGTATAGGCGTAAAAACGGCTGGCCTATCATGGCCGGTAGTATCCAGCACCAAAGCACCCATGTGTAGCCTGCCATGATAAAGCCGATAACACCGACATAAAGCAGCAGCATAATGCGGGCTTCCAGCCGGATTTTTGCTTTTGCTTTTGCTGGGATATAAGGATCATGATTGTCGCGTGTTGCATTTTTAATCAGCTTGCCGATATTGCCGCGCCAGATGGGCAGGCCAGAGATATGCCAGATATATTCTTGGGTGGTTTCGGGCTTCGGGGTGTTCAACTCGGGGTCATTTTCAGGGTCATTGGTAAACCTGTGATGGGCCAGATGAAAATAGCGAAACCATGTCATCGGGATAACCATAATAAAAGACGTGATGCGCCCGACGATTTTATTCAACAGGTCGGTTTTGAACGGTGTGGCATGAATGGTTTCATGCAGGATGGTGAAATTGAACGCCACCAAGATGCCTTGGGGGATCAATACGGCCCCCCAAAAAGGCAACCCATTATGGATGTAAAGCCCGAAGATCAGCATCATACCCCAGTATAATGCCAGATGAACAAGGGCAGGCGTATCAGATCGTTCTGTCAATGTATTGCGCATTGACGGGGAAAGCTGGCCAAGAAACGCTTTGTGATCCATTTATCGCGCTCGTCCTTTCACAGTTTTAAATTTCAAAACTAAACCAGTAAACTAGTTTAGTATTTTAAAGGTGCTGGCCAGCCTATATGAAAACCATATCTATCTGATAAACTGTTTCACATAATCAGCCCCTTGCGGGGTGTTCTTAAAGTAATCACGGCACAATTCAATCTTAGTAAAAACATCCTCATGCCCGGTTTCCTTACCCCACGGATCAACATATATCAGCGCCCCAGTGACATGAAACAGCGTGATCATTTCATCCACATCTTGGGGCACCACAAGCGTGTGAACCTCGCCCGGCGGCTCATACACATATGCACCTGTGGTCGCGTTCCAATTATGCTCCAGATAATGCCATGAGCCGCGTAAAACATGGGCGTGAACCGGCCCTGCGTGTTTGTGGCGCGACAATACCCCTGATTTTCGCACCCGCAGCAGGTTCACATAGTAGCCTTGCGATACATTCAGACAAAGCGGGCGAAACCAGACATCGGGGGCTTGTGGTATCCACAGGCTTTCATCATCCGGGATCATATCGGGGATTATCAGATCAGCGGCCATATCTGTGGGCTGCTTGCCTTGGAACGCCATACGTTTTTCATCGGTCACGGGGTTTCTCCATAGTTTACAGGGGTGATCAGATCAGCGCGGCTATGCCAGTTCCAATAGGTTTCAATAATCTGATTGGTAATCGGGCCAGAGCTGTCATTGCCCAAGATACGCCTATTAATACGAGTAACAGCAACGGGGCCGCCTGCGGTGGTAGCGGTGAAAATCTCATCGGCTTGCAGGAACGCATCTGCGGTTATATCGCGGGCCTCATGGGGCAATCCAAGGTTTTCGCATATCTCCAGAACGGTTTGACGGGTAATCCCCAACAACATACCCGATTTCGGGGTCACAACTGTGCCATTGATAACTGCAAATATGTTAAAGCCCGGCCCTTCGGTAATGCACCCGCGATCATCCAGCAAAACGCAGGTATCATAGCCATCATCAAGGGCTTCGAACAGGGCACTTGTCATGTCACCCCAATGGTAGTTTTTCACTGTGGGATCAAGCGATTGTGGCGATATGCGTGTGCTGCTTCCCGCCAACAAAATATGCGCCCCGCGCTTGGCAACCTGCGTGGGAATAACCCAGATAAACGGCACCACCCATGCGTAGAAATGATTGTCACAGGCGCG
>JAESRV010000074.1 GCA_016764475.1 Amylibacter sp. | reverse complement strand
GAAGACGGTAATTATGTTGAAGTCGCATATGGCATCACAACACCAAAAGTTGGCAGTGCAGCATTGCCAACCGGCACAGTTGCAAAAAGCTTTAACACTGTAAAACTTGGTTTTAAAACCAATATTACAAAAAATATCGCGGTGGCACTTACCTATAACAACAACCCTGCCGGGGCAGATATCTCATACTTACCCTTGGTTCCGATTGCTGGCGCGGTTAATGGCCAAATCCTTACGCTTTTGGGTAAATATCAGTTTAACGAAAAAATCAGTGCCTTTGCCGGTGCCAAATATCAATACCTAAACGGCTCTATCTCTGTGCCGGGTGCCGCGATTATTGCAAGTGGTAAAGGCGAGTATGGTTATATTGTAGGTGCCGCATATGAAATTCCGGAAATTAAGCTGCGTGTAGCGCTAAGCTTTGAATCTGCGATAGATTATTCGCTTACATCTACCTTCAACGGCGCACCTGCACCGACAACAACAACAGCAGGCACACCTGACACATGGTTGTTAGAGTTCCAATCAGGTGTTGCTAGAAACACATTGGTATTTGGTAGCATCCGTTATGCAAAATGGACTGATGCACAAATTACATTGCCAGTCTTGGGTACAATTACTGCCTTTGAAGATGTGACAACATATGAACTTGGCGTTGCCTATAAATTCAACGAAAAAGTCGTGGGCTTTGCATCTATCGGCTATGAAGCCCCGGATAATGTACCGCAAAGTGCTTTTGCCCCAACTGACGGACAGTTTGACATGTCTTTCGGTGGCCAGTTTAAAGTTGGCAACGGATACAAAATCTCTACAGGCATGACATACTCGCGCCGTGGTGATACAACGCTTAGCTCAGGTGTTCCGGGCCTTCCGTTTAATGACATCTCGGTTATGACATTTGGTGTGAAAGTTTCTAAAAACTTCTAAACCTCAAGATGATCACTGATTAAAAGGCCACCAGTTTTGGTGGCCTTTCTTTTGGCTAACGGCCAAGAAAAAAGGCGCCGTGAAAGGCGCCTTTTGTTTTACTGATTTGTTTTTGACTTAAGCGTCGTCCAAAGCCTCAACCGCTTTTTGCAGTTCTTCTTTGGAAACTTCTTTTTCCGTCACTTTGGCTTGTTCCAGAATGTGATCAATCACTTTGTCTTCAAACAAAGGGGCGCGCAACTGTTGCAATGCGTTTTGATCTTTCTGGATATACTCAAAGAACTCACGCTCTTGACCCGGATATTGCTGTGCTTGCTGCATAACAGCCTGCTGCATTTCCGCGTCAGTTACCGTAACCTCTTGAACTGAACCGACATCTGCCAGCAATAGGCCCAAACGCACACGGCGTGTGGCCAGTTTGGTATGTTCATCCGTGGTTTCAATTTCAGGGTGGTCATGGTCCTTCACATCCGGGTTGTCTTCATGCCACAACTGGTGCGCTATTTGGCCCGCTTCCGCTTCTACCATGCTTGGTGGCAGCTCAAAGTCCACCAGCTTGTCCAACGCGTCCATCAACTGGCGCTTTGTGATCATGCGGGTGGCCCCTGCATATTCTGCAGACAAACGGTCACTTACTTGTTTTTTCAGATCGTCCAGGCTGTCTGAACCAAACTTCTTGGCCAGCTCATCATCAATGACCGCGTCAACAGCCCCTTTGACCGCATTCACAGTGCATTCAAAAACAGCGTCTTTACCGGCAAGCGCTTCTGACCCGTATTCGTCAGGGAATTTCACCTTAACTTCAATGTCGTCGCCCGCTTTGGTGCCAACCAGTTGTTCCTCAAAACCCGGGATAAAGCTGTTAGAGCCTAAAACCAGCGGATAATCTTCGCCTTTACCGCCGTCAAACGCTTCACCGTCCACTTTGCCCAAGAAGTTGATCACAACTTGGTCGCCGTCTTTAGCTTTGGCACCTTTTTTCTTGTCTTCGTAATTGGTGGCGGATTTCGCCAGATTTTCCAAAGCCTCATCCACATCTGTGTCTTCGATTTTGGCTGTCAGTTTTTCCAATTTCAACTTGGAAAAATCTGTTTCCGGAATTTTAGGCAGACATTCGTAAGACAAAGATACTTCAATATCGTCGCCCTCTTTCCAGTCTTCCTTGGTCATCTTGATGTCAGGTTGGCCCGCAGGGCGATCGCCGGATTTTTCAAAATGGCTGCTGACAGCACCATCCACAGTTTCCTGCAATGCTTCGCCCATAACAGACGGGCCGAATTGCTTGCGCAGCATAGGCAAAGGCACTTTACCCTTGCGAAACCCTTTGATCTCAACAGTTGGTTGCGCTTCTTTCAGCTTTGCAACAACTTTATCTTCCAGCTCTTGCGCTGTGATCGTAACCGCATAAGCGCGTTTCAGACCTTCGTTCAGGGTTTCAGTAACCTGCATCATGGCGTCCTTCTTCAAGTTATGGGATGAAAGCACACGCAAACACCCCCTATATAGGTAAAAACTAGCGTCCTTCTAAGGCTTGAACAGGGTCAGCGCAAGGGCGTTTTACGCAATAATACATAGGGTTTAGTGCGCAATCCCAAACGCGGCAGTCACAGGGTGGTGATCAGTGTGTTCAAACCCCAAATCGTGGGTTTTCACCGCCTTGATGCGCACATTCGGCGACACCACAAAACCGTCCACTACGGATGTATAGTTCTGCCCCTTCACATAAGGCTTGTTCATACTGCGCAGCGTCGCGGAACTGTCATCCTTCGCCACACGCCAGCCCTTGGGCAACGCATCCATCGGCAAATCAAAGATCGTGTGCGTGTCCTTATACTGCCCGTCATGGGCAAACTCTTTTGTTGAAAGCCGCATGTTCCAGTCGCCGCCGATTACCACATCATTACCCGCCTGATGTTCTGCCGCTGCATACATAAAAAGAGCCGTCAGTTGACTTTGGCGTGCCGCCTCATCAAAGGCCGACAGATGGATGTTGATCACCACCCAATCGCCCTGCCCTGAACGCGGGTATTTCTGCACAATGCCGCCATAGTATTTCTTCAAAAAACCGTAATAATACAAAGGGTCTTGGGGTGTTGTTAATGCGGTTGTTGACATTGGCATAAGTCGCGAAAAAATCGATACCCCATGATCAAACTTCAAAGGTTCAGGCACCCATAAAGTTCTGAAATCCGCCCAGAAACACCTCGAATAACCCCGTAACTTCTGCGCGATCACATCATGCACCTTCACGCCGCGCGTCAAAAAACTGACCCGCGCATCTTCTTGCAAAAGCACTATATCCGACTGTAATTCCGCCAGCCGATCCGCAATCGTATTTGCGGCAAGCTCAATATCCCTGCGTGGCAATGCGCGCATATTTTGCCCACCATCAATAAACAAATCCGCCTTTGCCCCAAGGGCGGCAAAGCCGATATTCCATGTGGTAATGGTAATATCATCCCCCGCCGCCTTGCACACGTCCCCGTCAACAACAGCAAGCCGCCCGTTTTGCGGGCGGTTCCAGCGGTTGGCCAAAAACCACATACCAAACAGAAATAGCACTATTATCAAAATAATGGACATGGGATTCCCTGTTATCTGTCTTGTTTATAAAGGGAAAAGTGGTACGGGTGAAGGGACTTGAACCCCCACGCCTCACGGCGCCAGAACCTAAATCTGGTGCGTCTACCAATTCCGCCACACCCGCACATATTTTCGAACAACAGGTTAACTTGCTCGAATTTCTTGGGCGTTCTAACGGAACATTTTCCGCTTGGCGAGGGGAAAATGCCCCCTAAAGCTCTAATTTGCGAAAAACTTCCGGTAATTGCTCAGGCAAGTCTTCCGAAATCAGTCCAGGGCCGAAATTCAGCGCACATTCCACATGTAACCAAGCCCCGGTTTCAGCCGCCTGCATTGGTGCAAAACCACGCGCCAGAAGCCCGGTGATGAACCCTGCCAGCACATCGCCCGACCCGGCTGTTGCCAACCAAGGGGCGGCACGTTTGTAATGGGCTGAATTGATCGCACACCGCCCTTGCGCATTCGCAATCACCGTATCGGCCCCCTTGAACAAAACCACACACCCTGCCCGCTTCGCCGCTTCGCGTGTGGCATCCACCTTGGAATAAGCCGGGCCTTTGGTAGGCGTTGCCGCCAGCTTTTCGGCAATGTCAGGGAACACCCGCGCAAACTCCCCGCCATGCGGGGTCAGGATGCATTTATCATGCAACAACCCCATCAAATCAGAGTGTTGCGCTAGTAATGTCAGCCCGTCCGCATCTATCACAGTCGCACGTTTAGCCTGTAAAACAGTCGCCAAAACTTCCGCCCGATCCTGTGCCAAGCCCAAGGCTGGCCCGACACAAATCGCATTAATCCGCTGATCATCCAAAACCGCCATTAACGCCTGCGCATCCGCCACAGGCGTCAGCATAATCGCCGTTAACTGTGCGGCATGTTCCGCCACCGCATCAGGCGGGCAAGCTACCGTCACCACCCCCGCCCCAATCCGCAACGCACCACGTGCGGCTAGGCGGGCAGCCCCTGTTTTAGAGGATGGGCCTGATAGGATGTAAGCGTGGCCATTATCAAACTTATGATCATCCACCTTAACTAAATCTGGCAAATCTCCATCAAATCCCAGATCAACAGCTCGGACAAGTTGGCAATTATTACGCCAGTGTTCTTGCCATTGTTCTAACCCAATATTTTTCGTAGTCACACTTTCAGTGATGCCACCTGCATAAATGTAGTGACCAATTTTAGGGCGGTGGAAACTTACAACCAATTCTGAATCGAACGAAAAATTACCAATATTTTTACCGCTATCAGAACAAATGCCAGAGGGTATGTCGATTGAAACACTTTTTACATCTAACTCTATACGTAAGCGCATCCATTCATTCCATATGGCACTCACTGCATCAGGTAATGGTCGCGCAAGCCCAGTACCTAATAAAGCGTCAATGAATACGCATTCTTCGCTGAAGATACCGGTAATATTAGCAGCTGATTCAACCTCCCCCATCTGCCGCCACCGCTCACAATTCACCTTGGCATCCGTTGGCAGCTTCGCCTCATCCCCATAAAGAAAAACCTCAACCTCCCAGCCCCATTCCTTCAACAACCGCGCCACAACAAACCCGTCGCCGCCATTATTGCCCGGCCCGCACAGAACCACCGCACGGTGCGATGTTTTCGCCAGTTCCGGCCATTCCTCAAAAATCGCCTCAACCACGCCGGCACCTGCGCGTTCCATCAGTTCCAGCCCCGTGACTTGCCCGCTATCAATCGCGGCTTGTTCAATGGCACGCATTTGGGCGGCGGTTAGCAGTTCGGTCATGGTTACATTCCTCAAGTGTCTATTTATTGTGCAGTCTGCCTATTTTTTAATCAAACACGCCCAAACG
>JAESRV010000082.1 GCA_016764475.1 Amylibacter sp. | reverse complement strand
GCATGAAACCCAAAAAGGGCAGCGTATTTTTGTGGCAAACCCATCAACGTACATCCCAATTATAGGCAGTGCTAAGAGGGTCTATGAAGTAGATTTGGAAGTTCTCGAAAAACAAAATACACGACCTGACGTGTAATGGGAATGGATTGGGAGAGTTTTCTCAGCGTGTTTGAAAACAACACGGCTGGGCTTGCGCCCGATAAGCCCAGCGCAAATGAAACAGATATCGTAAAATATAATGGTGAGAAAATGCCTCGCCGGTTGGCCCGTGATTTGATGCAGGAACGGGCTGCTATAATGGAATATGATGCTGGTTTAACCCGTGTTGAGGCCGAGGCTATTATTCTTCGTGGTCTTGGAAATAAAAGCAGAGCGCAAGGGGGCAGATAACTGGATTGGGCTACTCTGCGGGGTGTTCCGTTTGGTGTTCAGTTTTTTACTGGCCCATGGGAAATAGAAGAAAGCCCAAACTGCAACCGCAATCGCAGGTATGCTTTTGGCGTAAATTCTCGAAATCCCAATTTGCGAGTTTTTCAACAATAGGCCCAAAGCACCCTATACCTGTACGGTAGAAATTGGAACATTGCACCAATCTGCACCACCTTGAATTTTCAAAATTTTCCTGTGACTGAATACGCCACGGTGGTCCCACCACGCTTCCCTACCCTCTAAAAAGGGTGGTACGGGTTAGGGATGGATAATCAAAGGGGGGTTTCGAGATGGATTGCAAACCGGACACCATACGGACACGGCCAAAAGACCAACGCAAAAATCCACCCGGAGGTGGCGTTTAAGTGTATGTTATATATGGATTATTTTGGTTGCGGGGGTAGGATTTGAACCTACGACCTTCAGGTTATGAGCCTGATGAGCTACCGGGCTGCTCTACCCCGCGCCAAAATTAGCAAACGCTAGAGCATCCTAGTAGCCATCTCTTTAAGAACATACAATCCCAAATCGACAATTATTAAAGATTAATTGCACAATATTCAGGTATAAAATTTTCGACCATTAATTGCTTTGCTCAACAACAACTTCCATAGCTTTTCTTCAACCTTGAGGAGTTATGATTAAGTATGTAATACCTGCGATTGAGGTAAGACTTCTAGAAGTGAAGTTGATTGGCCTTTTATGTGATTTGCGGGCCTGTTTAACTAGGGCGTAGGGCCCGTTCTGTAAAATTTCAATCGAACGCAGCATGAGCTGCAATCCATTTTGTGGTTTTAAGATGTGTTCCCCACCAATAATTGCCGTATCGTCATATGACTTCAAATGGACACGGTACAAAAAATAATTCGGAATAGAGCTTGAACAAAGCTTATCTGGAGTGCTGAGTCGGTAAGTCTCACGTGAGATTTGATTTGAATCAAGGAAATTAATTTTTATGATAGTACTCTGATAGCACATAGATGGAGATTGCAAGCAAAGTGAAATCTGAAAATGGACATAAAGTGTTTAGCTCCGCTGTTCGGTTTTTTCGAACAACGCTGTTAATTCTTTTAGTCTCAATTTTTGCATTTGGTTTCAACCTTTCAGGGGCTTCTACTACAATGAACCAGGAAGCACCCGAAATTGTTTTAGCCCAAGCCCCTGGCAATATTATGCTTGAACAATCAGTGGCATCTCACAGTACCCATGAACAGCTTTGTTCGGTCCAAATTATCTGCCATGCGCCGATTCTATTAGAAATTGCAAATATTACTCCACCTACATCATATATCAGTTTGCGCCCTAACTTCTCTGCGGATATCGCGGCCAAGGGGCTGACAGTAAACGTGATCCTGCCGCCTCCGCTCGTCTAAATAGGACGCTCTCCCGCGAGGGTTGTCACATTTTTCACTAATCCTATAGCTCCTCCTCGCTTCAAGCGTCTTTTATATAACGACACCGTCGGAACACGGGTTCGCTGTGTTCTGCTGACAACAACATTTTCAGGAGAAAACAAATGGCTGACCAAACAAATATTCGCATCTTTCCGGTGGGCATGGCTCTTGGAATATTATTGGCGGTATCCTTTTTATTGTGTGTTCTATTTGGTTTGCTGTTTCCAAGTGCCACGATGTTTCAAATCTGGTTGCCATTATTGCCGGGCGTGAATTGGATCAACTGGCCCAGTTTCTTGTTGGGGCTAGTCGAAAGCTTTGCTTATGGCTGGTATATAGCGGTAATTTTCGTACCAGCTTTGAACTACTTCTCAAAGAAGGCTTCGGCTGCAAACTGACCCATCTACGCGTTCACCCGCATTTCGACGTGGGTGAACGCAAGAATTAACGTCAACCGTATTGGCTATTACCAAGACCAATCAGGTCTACGCACAAAAAGGAATTGAAATGGACGATCACAACCAAGGCCGCACAAATGTGGAAGACCACAAAAAAGACGATGCAAATCATACCAAAAGTTACTGGAAATCACAGACTGGGATCATGGTAATTGTATTTCTGGCCATTGCAGCACTATTACTTGGCTACGAACATCGCATCCATATATTTGGAGGAAACATGCTACTGGTCGTGTTGTTGTTGGGGTGTATCGTAATGCACTTATTCATGCACGGTGGACATGGTGGCGGCCACGGTGGAGGTGACAAGTCATGACCGATACCGATGGTTATGGCCTCTGGTTTTTTGCCTTCATCAATGTCGCTATCTTCATTATTTTCGCGTTCAGTTTCTTCAAACCGCAAACCGCGCGTGACTGGCGCAGCTTTGGTGCATTTAGCGCGTTTCTGGTAGCACTATTTTCAGAAATGTACGGGTTTCCACTGACAATTTACCTGATGTCAGGTTGGCTTCAAAGCAATTACGCTGGCATCAACTGGTTTGCCCATGACTCTGGTCATCTTCCGGAAATGTTGTTCGGCTGGACGGCAAACCCACACTTCGGCCCATTCCATATGCTGAGTTTTATTCTGATAGGCTTTGGCTTCTGGTTGATTTCGGCAGCATGGCATGTACTTTATCATGCACAACATGGTGGCAAGCTGGCTACAACTGGCCCTTATGCGTATGTACGCCATCCGCAATATGTTGGTTTTATACTCGTTCTAACCGGTTTTTTGGTTCAGTGGCCTACCTTACTGACGCTCGCAATGTATCCTGTGCTGATCTGGATGTATACACGATTGGCCAGATCCGAAGAAAGGGATACACGCGCGGCATTTGGGGGAAAATTTGATGCGTATGCGAAATATGTGCCCGCATTCTTACCCACTTTGGCGGCAATGAAAAGGCAACCGAAAGGATCAAGATAGGCTTAGACAAACGCTACCACACCACAACTTTTTACACCTAAAGGAAAGAAAATGAAACGAACAGTATTGAAAGMCACCTTAACCTCCATCTCGTTTGCAGCTGGATTCATAATGCTTTCAAACACCGGGGTTATGGCCACAACCCATGATAAAAACATGATGAACRGCATGAATGATATGGTGTCCGAAGGCCTTGCACTTCCAGAAATGGACGCAACCAAAGGGCGCAAGCTGTTTGCATCAAAAGGTTGCGTAGTTTGTCATTCGATTAACGGCGTCGGAGGCCAAGACGCACCACGTCTGGATGCCGAGTTTATGGACAGGCCAATGAACCCGTTCGACTTTGCAGCCAAGATGTGGCGCGGAGCGGAAGCAATGGTCATGATGCAACGCGAAGAACTTGGCGATGTGATCGAGCTGACTGGCGATGATCTTGCCAGTATCATTGCCTTTGTTCATGATCCCGATCAACAGGCCACATTTTCAGAGGATGAAATTCCCCATGAGATAGCAGAGTTGATGCGCAAGAATGAAGAAGATTAAGATGGGCACAAAACGCTAATTTAAAAGTGTGCGAATAACCTTCCGGCAATTTTTAATCCAGCACACCCACTTACGGTTTGGCAACAATTTAGAAAGGGTAATAAAGATGCAAGAACATGATGTTATGAACAAAAACGAAATGCCTGAAAGGGTGATTGCTGCCCGGCGCGACTTTCTTTACGTCGCTACGGTCAGTACAGGTGCTGTTGCTGTCGGTGCAGCAATATGGCCACTAATAGATGCCTTAAACCCAACCGCCGACGTCACTGCTCTGTCGTCCATTGACGTCGACCTTGAAGGTGTCGATATCGGCACGCGGATCACAGTGAAATGGCAAGGAAAACCGGTTTTTATTGATCATCGAACAAATAATAGGATTGCTCTGGCAAAGGCAGATGATGACGCCACAATGCCTGATCCCGCAACAGATGCCGAGCGGGCGCTAAACCCGGAATGGCTAATCGTTATTGGTGTCTGCACTCATCTGGGCTGCATTCCCCTTGGACAAAACGAAAGTGACCCACACGGGAACTGGAAGGGTTGGTTTTGCCCCTGTCACGGATCGCACTACGACACGGCGGGACGAATCCGCAAAGGGCCCGCCCCCCGAAATCTGGATTTACCGCCCTACGCATTTAGCACAGACACGTTGGTGAAAATCGGGTGATTTTTAGATAGGCGAAAGGAACTGGATACAAGCCGTGAGCCACATAGAACACTTTGTTTTCTTGGGGCAACGGGTACCGCAACAGGTTTGCGTTACCTTACCGAAACCACTTAACTTCCTTCTACTAAAGCCGACGGCAACCCAATATTCTATCAATATAGGTTGTTATGGGCGAATTGAAATTCACATGAATACGCAAACGGCAAATAAAGGTACGAAATAATGCGCATCAAATCAAAACACATTTCAAAATACCCATGGCTTATACAATTATTTTTTTGGAAACAAAAACGCACCTATGGCGCGGTTCTAGACCCTGGCTTGCTGTGGGGACGCTCACCATGGGTATTTTCCACTCTGGCCCTCTTGTACGGTGCTTTTAATCGGCGAAATTCACCTATTGATCCCCCTCTTCGGTCTTTGATCACAGTACGGGTTTCACAAATCAACCATTGCGCTTTTTGCATCGATATCAATGCCGCGACATTGCTTAAACGTGGCGTAGATATGACGAAAATCGAGGCTTTGGAAAATTGGCGCGGCAGCCCGTTATTTAATGAAAAAGAAAAGTCCGCATTGGAATATTCTGAAGCTATGACTTACACAGATGGGCAAGTGGATGATGCATTATTTTCAAAGTTGAAACTGCATTTTCAAGACGATGCACTTGTCGAGCTAACTGGCCTGATTGCATTTCAAAACATGTCCAGCAAATTCAATAGCGCGCTGGACGTGCCTCCACAGGGGTTTTGTAAAGTTTCGTTCTAAATACTATATCCTGTCTGAGGTCAGCGCCTATTGGACAAGTTTGAGGATTTAAATAAGGGAGGATTTCTGGTTCATCGTAACCTTTAAGAAGTGAAGATGAGACAAAAATCCGGAAGCAGCAAAGCATCTATCGATAAATTGGTCAAGAACATTCCCAAAGAAGTTCCAGTAGAGGCGCACAAATAAGCTATACATTCTAAAGGATAACAACAAGTTATGGATAACGGGTATCAAAAAGATAGCATTT
>JAESRV010000039.1 GCA_016764475.1 Amylibacter sp. | reverse complement strand
ATTAAAATCATAATTGTTATGCTAAATATGCATTTGTTTCATGCGCAGAAACGTGTCACAGGCAGTGATAAGCGCAAAATCCGCGCCTGATCAGGATGCAAAAAAAATGTCAGAAATACTACAAAAAATTATAGATAAACAAGGATTTATCCTTGCAGACGGGGCCACCGGCACCAACCTGTTCAACATGGGGCTAATGGCAGGTGACGCGCCTGAAATGTGGAATGTTGAACATCCTGACCGCATTACCAAACTTTACCAAGGTGCGGTGRMWGCAKGWKCSKAYCWYWWMMKSASSMASARYTTYGKSRGCWRCGYWYMRYKSCKGAAMYTRMACAACGCCCAAGACCGCGCCCGCGAACTGTCACGCATAGCCGCCGAACTTGGCCGCGAAGTAGCCGACAAATGCGACCGYGATATCGTGGTTGCAGGCTCTGTCGGGCCWACSGGKGAAATYATGGGKRMRGTKGGCACYTTRACCCACKMRGTTGCYGTCGAGATTTTYGAAGAACAGGCYCACGGSCTGYTGGAAGGSGGGGCWGATGTKYTATGGGTTGAAACNTTTNTCYGCCGCCGAAGAATAYGCYGCCGCCGCYGARGCCATGCAAAATGTMGGSGCCCCTTGGTGCGGCACCATGAGCTTTGACACMGCMGGGCGCACCATGATGGGSCTKACYTCYACCGATATGGTCAAAATGGTCAGTGGGCTGGATTATCCGCCCATRGCMTAYGGCGCAAATTGCGGTGTMGGKGCMTCGGATYTGYTGCGCACGGTGCTGGGTTTCRCTGAAACYGGCGATCCCCGCCCGATTATTGCCAAAGGCAATGCAGGCATTCCCAAGTACGTTGATGGCCACATCCATTATGACGGCACCCCTGACCTGATGGCCCAATACGCCATTTTGGCCCGCAATTCAGGGGCCACCATCATCGGCGGCTGCTGTGGTACCATGCCTGAACATCTGACCGCCATGCGCACGGCCCTGGACAACACGCCAAAGGGTGAAAAACCTGAGCATGACCAGATCACATCTGTTCTAGGCGCGTTTTCATCGGATAATGACGGCACTGGCGACGGCCCGATAAAACAACCCCGGCGCAATCGAAGACGGGGCTGAAACGATACGAAAGTCGCGGCATGCACTTTATTCGTCGTAAAATGCGAAGAATAAAACCGCTGAATCCGCGAGTTTACCTGCATAGTAGCCTATACATAAATTCCAAAGGAATCACCCGATGTCCGAAGAACTAGATGATATCATCCTATCCGAACTGTCTGATGATGAGTTGGTGCTGCAAATGCACGACGATCTTTATGACGGTATGAAAGAAGAGATCGAAGAATCCGTAAATATTCTTCTGGAACGCAAATGGGTGCCCTATGACATTCTGACCAAAGCTTTGGTTGAAGGCATGCGTGTTGTCGGTATCGACTTTCGCGATGGCATTCTGTTTGTGCCCGAAGTTCTGTTGGCCGCCAACGCCATGAAAGGCGGCATGTTCATCTTGAAGCCGCTTCTGGCCGAAACCGGTGCGCCGCGTTTGGGTAATATGGTTATCGGCACAGTAAAGGGCGACATCCACGACATCGGCAAAAATCTTGTGACCATGATGATGGAAGGGGCGGGCTTTGAGGTCAAAGACCTTGGCATCAACAATCCAGTTGAAAACTACCTGGATGAACTGGACGAAGGCGACTATGATATCCTTGGCATGTCAGCCCTGTTGACCACAACAATGCCCTATATGAAGGTCGTTATTGATACCATGGTCGAAAAAGGCATGCGCGATGATTACATCGTGCTTGTGGGCGGTGCGCCCCTGAACGAAGAGTTCGGCAAAGCTATTGGTGCAGACGCCTATTGTCGTGATGCCGCCGTGGCCGTGGAAACCGCTAAAGAATACATGGCTAAAAAGCACAATCAAATGAGTGCCTAGATGGCATTAGAGGTTGATGATACCACATTAACCGAAAAAGGATTGGACGCGCCTGACCATAAAGTCGGGCGCGTTTTGCTTTTGGCTTGTGGTGCGCTGGCCCATGAAATTCTGGCCCTCAAACACCTGAATAACTGGGATCACATGGATTTGCAGTGCCTGCCTGCCAAGCTGCACCTATACCCCGATAAAATCCCTGCGGCGGTGGAACAAGCCGTCCTTAAACACCGCGACGCCTATGAAACCATCTTTGTGGTCTACGCTGATTGCGGCACAGGTGGGTTATTACAAAAGAAATGCGCCGAACTGGGTGTGGAAATGGTCGCAGGGCCGCATTGCTACAGCTTTTTTGAAGGTAATGATCTTTTTGCCAAAACTTCAGAAGATGAAATCACCGCGTTTTACCTGACCGATTTTCTGGTCAAACAGTTTGATGCTTTCATCATGAAACCTATGGGCCTTGATCGCCATCCTGAATTACGTGACATGTATTTCGGCAATTATACCAAAGTGGTCTATCAAGCACAGGTAAATGACCCCGCACTAGACGCCAAAGCCCAAGAATGCGCCGATAAACTGGGTCTGCCGTTAGAGCGGCGGTTTACGGGGTACGGGGACTTGGAAGTGGCCCTTAAAACCATCCCTTGACGGGGTGAAGAAATTAGACATATATGCAAATGAGAATAGTTTGCAACTACAGGCCAGCACAATGTCTAAACATAAACCCGAAGAAGACCCTAAAAGCGGCTGGTTAAGCAAATCAAGCCTATTGTCATTACCGGAAGTGAATTCCAGCATCCCGATGGTCACAGGCGGGGCATTCCGGCGGTTCTCGGCCTTTATCGGCCCGGGCTATCTGGTGGCCGTGGGCTATATGGATCCCGGCAACTGGGCCACATCACTGGCGGGTGGCTCTGCCTTTGGCTACACGCTTTTATCTGTGGTTCTGCTATCCAACTTCATGGCAATCCTGCTACAAGCACTATGCGTGCGCTTGGGCATTGCAGGGCGGCGCGATCTGGCGCAGGCCTGCCGCGATGCCTATGCCCCTTGGGTGGCACGCGGCCTATGGGTGATGGCCGAATTTGCCATTATCGCCACTGATCTGGCCGAGGTGATCGGCACCGCCATTGCCCTGAACCTGCTGTTTAACATCCCGCTTGAAATTGGCGTTGTGATCACCGCTCTTGATGTGTTCCTGATCCTGTGGCTGCAAGGCAAAGGCTTTCGCAAACTGGAAGCGGTGGTGATCGCCCTGACCGCCGTTATCGCTGCCTGTTTCGTGGTGGAAATGATCTACGCGCAACCAGTTTGGGGCGACGTGCTGTCCGGCTTTATCCCGCAAACCGACATCCTGAAAAACCCCAACATGCTTTATCTGGCCTTGGGTATTATCGGGGCCACGGTGATGCCGCATAACCTTTATCTGCACTCGGCCATCGTCCAGACCCGCCAAGTTGGCCCAACCGACGCCGAAAAACGCTCTGCGATCAAGATGGGCACGATAGACTCGACCATCGCCCTGACATTCGCGCTGTTCATCAACGCGGGTATTCTGATTTTGGCAGTTGCTGCTTTCTATACCACGGGCCAGCATGATGTGGCTGAAATACAGGATGCTTTCAGACTACTTGACCCGACCCTTGGCGTTACCTTTGCCGCCGTTCTGTTTGCGGTAGCCTTGCTGTGTTCCGGCCTGAATTCAACCGTTACCGCAACCCTGTCAGGCCAGATCGTGATGGAGGGCTTCATCCAGATGCGCATGCCCGCATGGGCCAGACGCCTGCTGACACGGTCTATCGCCATCATCCCCGCCGTCATAGTATCGCTGATATACGGCGAAAGCGGTACCGCAAAACTGCTGGTGCTTAGTCAAGTTGTGCTAAGCTTCCAGCTGCCCTTCGCCATCATCCCGTTGGTGTTGTTCACCTCTGATAATGCCAAAATGAACGGCCTTGCAGCCCCTAAATGGGTGACGATCCTTGCATGGATCATCGCCGTTATGGTGATCACGCTGAATATGAAACTGCTTTATGACGTGGGCACAGGGGCGGTGACGATTTAGGGTTAACTTTTGACTAGCGCATCAACAAACAGCCGTGTAATCGGCAGATCCATCGTCGACGCTGATGAAACAAGGTTAACGGGCCAGACCAAACTGGATTTAAGCGGGCGTAATACCAAAGCCGCTTTGGAAAACAACGCAGCCGTCTGCGGGTCGATAACACCGCGTCCAACACCGCTGATAATGAATTCCATCAGGGCCGATTGGGTGCGCGCTTCCGCCCGTACATTGAATGGAATACGCGCTTTGGCCAGTTCCAGTTCAAGTGCTTTTCGAAACGGGCTGTCCGAAGGCAACATGACCAGATCACCTTGCGCAAGCTCGCGCAATGTTACCTCTGCCTTGGCCACAAGTGGGTCATCCGCAGGCAAGGCGGCAACTGGCTTAATCTCACGGATCAACGTGCTGACCAAACCCGTATCGCGCGGGCTGGAACAGATCACCGCACAATCGGCATTGCCCGACCGCAACATCGCCAAACATTCCCGCTCGCCCATAATATCAATATCTATCCGCAACTTATCATGTTGCGCCATCAGGTTGGCCGCAGTGCGCGCGACCAAAGTATCGGCAACGGCGGGTTGGGCGACCACATTCAACATACCACCCGTACCCCTTGCAATCATGCTTACCGCTTCCACAACCCGGTCAATCCCGTAGTAATGGCTTCTGATAGCCGCACTCAAACTGTGGGCCGCCGCCGTTGGCTCAAACCGACGACCCGCGCGGTCAAACAGCTGCACCCCGATTTCAGCCTCTAACTCAGCTACAACCCGGCTGATCGCCGGTTGCGAAATATGCAACGCATCGGCGGCTTTACGGGTTGAGCGGTGGCGATAAGCCATCTGGAAAAGTTCGATCTGTCGGGCTGTAATGCGCATATATATAGATAACATAAATGTATCATTAAATACAATAAGATGATTTTTACTTTATACTAAAGGGTGCTATTTTGGTGGTATAACCTTCAAAAGGAATACCCCTTTGACCGCAGACTTCCTACTATTACTGATAGCAATCATAGCAGGTGCCACCCTTCAGGTTGGTGTCGGCGTGGGTTTCAGCATTGTTGTCGCCCCGATCATGATGGTCATGTTCGGTACCGCCACAGCCGTGCCGGTTCTGTTGATGCTCAACACGCTGGTATCAGCCGCCGCAATAGATGCACGCGTCTGGACAACAGAGCGCAGCCTGATCAAAAATGCAATCCTGGGCTGCCTGATCGGCATTGTCTTGGGGCTACTGGTCTATCCCTACCTGTCCGAACGGGTTGTGCTGTCCTTAACCGCAACCTTACTGCTGATCGGCGTCATCACCACATGGCTACCGATGAAATCCCACATTAGCCTGCTTGGCTACAAGGCCGTTTCAGGCCTGTCAGGCCTGGCCACCGTTTGGGCCGCAACCCCAGGCCCGTTGATGATGTTCGGGCTGTTAGCCATCGGTCGCCCCGCAAAAGAGGCCCGCAAACTGGTGCAACCCATAGCACTGGTCGCATACGGCGTGGCCTTTGCCCTGCATGGGCTGACCGACTGGCAGGTTTTCATCACCGCCCCCAACTTACCGCAATTCGCACTGGCAGCCCTTGGCGGCAGCATATTAGGCCGCCTTATTGGCCCGAAACTACCCGCTAACGTCATCACCAACGCAATTCGCGTGATCTCGGTCATCGCCTGCGCAGCCCTGTTTTACCGCGCCTATTTCACCCCTTAAAAAGGATAAAGCCATGCTGATCAAAGACAGATTAAAACACTTCCCCCGCACGCGTTTCGTGGCAAGCGAAACCCCGCTGGAACGGCTGGATAGGATGTCTGACCACTTAGGCATTGACCTGTGGCTTAAACGCGATGACCTGACAGGGCTGGGGTTCGGTGGCAACAAGGTTCGCCAGCTAGAGTTTTATTTCGGCGAAGCCTTGGCCCAAGATGCCGACACAATCCTGATCACCGGTGCCGTGCAATCAAACTTTATACGCACCGCCGCTGCCGCTGCCGCGCGTTTAGGCCTAAGATCAGTGCTGCAACTGGAAGAACGCGTGCCAGACATGGGCGCACAGTATTACACGTCAGGTAATGTGCTTTTGTCAAAAATACTCGGTGCCGAACTGACCAGCTACCCATTGGGCGAGGATGAGGTCGGTGCCGATGCCGCCTTACACAAACGCGCCGATGAATTACGCGCAAAAGGGCGCACACCCTACGTGATCCACCTAGGTCTAAATCACCCCCCCCTTGGCGCATTGGGCTATGTCGCATGTGCCGATGAACTAAGCTGCCAAATCGGTGATTTTGACGCCGCCGTAGTGGCATCGGGCAGCGGTGCCACCCATGGCGGTTTCCTGACAGGATTGCGCTTGGCGGGGCATACCGCACCGGTGTTCGGTATCTGTGTAAGGCGCGACCGCAGCCAACAAAATGCCCGCATGAAAACCGTGCTGACCAAGCTGGCCGAAATGCTGGATATAGACCCCACGCTAACCACAAACGACATCCAAACATGGGACGGCGCACTGGCCCCCGGCTACGGCAAAATCGGCGACCAAACCCGCAAAACCTTAACCCTGATGGCCCGCACCGAAGGCATATTCCTAGACCCGGTCTACACCGCCAAAACCTTCGCAGGGCTTTTAGGGTTACTGAAAGAGGGGCGCATTGAGCGCGGGCAAAAGGTTGTGATGCTGCACACAGGCGGCTTGCCTGCGTTGTTTGGATATCAGGCGGAACTTGAGTGATTTGAGGGTGGTTGATGTCGGGTTTTGTTGAGACGTGCCAAATTAGGTGCAAAGTAAACATTGGGTGGTTTGGGGCATTGGCGTAGGGAAACGACTGTGATGTGGCCAAAGTGGCCGTTTTGTTTGGGATCGTTAGAAATGACACGGAATTTCTAACATAAAATCTCCGTAACTTGAGAACGCATGTCTCAAGTCATCTTCGCTATAATCATCGCATTCTAACAAAGCAAGTAACAGATGGTTAGTATGGGTTCCAAGCAGTCATCTGGCACTTTCGATCAGGTGTTTTCTACCCGAAAATTGCTCAAGTATGGCTGTGCGGGTACTTAACAGCCCTTCGCTCTAGTACAGCCAGCGAAATATGTGCATTTATGATGAATTTACATTCATAAATTCCTTTACTTGAATGTAAATGTCGTTATGAAAACTGAAATAGATTAGTTGAATCGCGAAGAGAGCTTAGACACAATGAAACTAACACGCCGCCAAATTATACTAACTAGCGTAGCAGCTACGGGCGTTATCGCGTTGCCTAATATCGTGCGCGCACAATCGTTGGCTGATACGGAAACGGATTGGGTGAGGCATAATATTTCTAACTTTGCGGCGCAGGACTGGCGCGATCATTTTGACTCCTTGGGAAAGGCAACGATTTTGGCTGATACCCAGTCTCGTGCCTTGCACTATTGGAACTCAGACGGAACCGACTACCGGCTATATCCGACTTCGGTGCCTAAGACCGACGAGTTGACCAAACGTGGATACACCAAGATCGTACGCAAAAGGGTGGGTCCAGATTGGACGCCGACTCCATCAATGGTTAAACGTTTTCCTGATTGGAAATACATGCCCCCAGGACCAGACAACCCACTTGGCACACATGCGATGTATCTTGGTTGGCCCGCTTATTTGATACATGGAACCCACGATACACGAAAGATCGGTCGTAGATCTTCCGACGGATGTATCGGTCTCTTCAACGAAAAAATAGCTGAGCTGTTTGCGATCACGCCCGTCGGTTCACAGGTGAAAATCATATGAAGGTTCTTAGATGCCCTTCACAGTGTTATAGAAAATGACAACATGGGCTCTTTGCTGTCGTTGCCAGTAATTTTTCCTCAATTGGTAGTCGAATGACTGCTTTTTGAAAATTGGACCTAAAAATTTGCGACCGCGCGAACGGCAGCAACCCGCCCATAACACCAAAATATGTTTGTTGCAGCGATCAGTAAAACCCACCGTTAAAAGCTGCCATTTAGTCTTTTTTGAGGAGGCTGACTAATTTTACAGTTTTATGATTATTATCACAAAAACAATAACTTAACCTAGTGCCCTATCTGGGAAATCCTACATCCCAAACCCTTACCCCACATAATCTGAACGGGTCAGGCTGTACTTGGCCATCTTCTCATTCAAAGTCCGGCGCGGCAGTTTCAGCTCTTCCATTACCGACTGGATTGATCCTTTGTGACGGCGCATTGTATTGTCGATCAACATCCGTTCAAACGCCTCCACATGCTCTTTCAACGGCTTGCCGTCTTCCATAACATCGGGGGTTTCCTGATCTCCATCAGACATCAAAAGCCCCGATATAGAATAGTTACCCCGACGGCTTTGCAGCACGGTTCGTTCTGCCAGATTAATCAGCTGACGGATGTTGCCGGGCCAGGGGGCCTGTAGAAGTTTAGCGGCATCTTCCGCCGAAACCTCGGGCTGATCACAGCCGTATTCATCCGCAAAGTTTTCCGCATAGCGCGTGAACAAGGTCAAAATATCTTGCCCCCGCTGGCGCAGCGGTGGTGGCGTGATTTGCATCGCGGCCAGTCGGAAATACAAGTCTTGGCGCAGCACATCATCCAGTGCATTTGCAGGGTCAGGTTCATTCGATATGGCGATGATCCGAAGCTGCGAAATATCGCCCCGATCATGTTCCGCAATTGCGTTTAACAGCTTGGCCTGAACCGATGCAGGCAGGCTTTCAATGTCTTCCAAACACAAGGTGCCGCCAAGAGATGCTTCCAGAAACGGGGCCGCATCATTATTGGGGCCAAACAGGCGTTTGGACAGCTCATCTTCCGTATAGGCCGCACAGTTCACGGTAATAAACTTCTTACCTTGCCGTGATCCACAAGCGTGCAATGCATGTGCAATCAGGCTTTTGCCTGTGCCGGTTTCGCCCGTGATCAAGATATGCCCATCGGCTTGTGCCAAATCCAGAATATCTTCGCGCAGATGTTCCATCACCGGGCTGGAACCCACCAATTTGCGTAAAAGAACCGTGCCATCAGACAGTTCACGCCGCAAGGTTCGGTTGTCCAAAGTTAGGCGACGGGTTTGAACCGCGCGTTTAGCCAGCTCTGCCATGCGTTCAGGGTCAAACGGTTTTTCCAGAAAATCATAGGCCCCAATGCGCATCGCTTCCACCGCCATCGACACATCACCGTGTCCCGTGATCATGATCATCGGGATGGTGTTATCCATGCTTTGGATTTTCTTCAAAAACTGAATACCGTCTATTTCAGGCATGCGCACGTCAGAAATAATGATACCCGGAAAATCCGCGTCAATTTCTTTCAACGCATGAACCGCACTGGGGTATGTCACGGTTTGATACCCCGATAGGGTCAACCATTGCGAAATACTTTCGCGCATGTCTTGTTCATCATCAACAATAGCAATTTTAATCTGCTCTGCCATTTGCCTGCTCCGCCGCTTTTATTTCATCTTCTTTAATCAATGGTATCTGGAACTCAAATACAGCACCATAGGGTTTAATATTTCTGGCAAGAAGCCGCCCACCCAAGTCTTTTGCGATGCCAGAGGATATCGCCAGCCCCAAGCCAACACCTTCGCCTGGTTGTTTCGTGGTGTAAAACGGTTCAAACAAGCTGTCCAGATTATCTATGCCAGGGCCATTATCCTTGATGGTTAACTTGGCAAGATCCCCCGCGACCAGTAAAATATCAAGCTGGCGGGTGTTTTGCATTTTCATCGCATCAATGGCATTGCGCAACAGGTTCACGATAACCTGTTCAATACGCACGGCATCGCCCATAACCATCACAGGTGATTTAGGCATGGTTTCAGTGATTTCAATTTCCAGCTGGTTAAGTTGCGGTGACATCATCGACAGGCTGCTTTGAACGGATGTGCGCAGATCAATCGGGTACAGTTCATCAGCCCCTTTTCGGGCATAGGATTTCAGTTGTTTGGTGATAGCACCCATACGGCCAATCAGATCGTCAATACGTTGAAAACTGCCAATGGCCTCTTCTGGGCGCCGGCGTTTCAGTAACAGTTTTGCCCCTGCAAGATAGGTACGCATTGCAGCAAGTGGTTGGTTCAATTCGTGGCTAACGGCGGCGGACATTTCGCCCAAGGCGGCCAGTTTGGAACTTTGCGCCAGGCTTTGTTCGGCAACTTGCAAATTCCGTTCTGCCTCTTCACGCTGCGAAATTTCTTCGGTCAGGCGGTTGTTCAACGCGCGCAATTCCACAGATTCTGCTTCCAGTACAAATGATTTTCGGATCGCGCGTTTTGACAAGATATAAAACATCAGGGCAAACAGCATTGCATAGCCCATAATTTCAAAGGCCAGAATACCGTTTACACGGGTTCGGATGTTTTCATAGGAAGCCAGATAGACAATATTCCAGCCTTGAAACGGCACCTTTTCGTCAATGCGAAACAGCGGTTGCCCACGAATATATGCATCGGCCACAGAACCTGCCCATTCGTCTGTAGCGCGCAAAGCGCGTTCCATAGTTGATAGAACTGGCTGGTTGGAAAGTGCCTGTGATAAAGTTTGGTTTTCAAACTGCCGTTCAGTCGATAACAAAATCGTCCCTTCTGAATCGGTTACAATGATAGTGGCATCGTTTTTTGACCAAGTATCAAAAAGCCCGCCCAGATCGACCTCAACCACAATAACGCCGACAAGTTTTTTATCACTAAGCAAGCGACGTGAGAAATAATACCCCCGCCCGCCGCTTTCATTTTCAAAGCTACTGAAAACGGTTTTATTTGATCGCACTGCGGAAACATAAACAGGTTTATCGCTTAAAAGTTGCCCCAGTTCCGTGCGATCACTAGAGGCAACCGTGCGGCCATCCCTATCAAGCAGGAATATATCTTTGGTGCCGATATCGGCGTGATAGCTGATAAGACGTTGGGAAGAGGTCGTAAAATCTGAGGTATTCAATGCTGAAATCAGTGTTGTATCACGTGATAGCAACAAGGGCACAACGGTGCTGCGTTGCAAATCACTGATAATGCGCCCGCTATAAAGCGACAGTTGGCGCACAGCTGTGGCCCGCGTTGAGTTATCAAAAAGCTGCGTGAAGTAGAGATTACTTAACCACATGACGGATACGGCCGTTAAGATCAGAAACAGAACCCCGATACGCAAAAGTATGTTCGTGCGGGGCAAGTTTTCGGCATCTATTGGGGTATGACTAACCATGGTTTACATTAGGCGCACTTGTATGGTGCGCTCAAGTGAAATAGCGTTATTTTCGGGTTTTTAAGCGGAAACCAGCGCGCTTGCGATGCTTTCAAACAGCTTGGCGCCATCATTACCACCCAGTGCTGGATCGTTCAATCGTTCGGGGTGGGGCATCATGCCAAGAACCCGGCGATTTTCAGATAGAATGCCCGCAATATCATCAACCGAGCCATTGGGGTTATTCACATATGTATACGCAATACGATCGTTCCCGTGCAAAGCTTTTAAGGTGTCGGTATCGGCAGTATAATTACCATCGTGGTGTGCTATAGGGTAGGTGACAATATCGCCTGATCTGTGGGCATTGGTAAATGCTGAATTGGATGTTTCTACTTTAAGATCAATATCTTTGCATAGAAACTTCAAGTTTGAATTGCGCATCAAAACACCCGGCAGCAACCCGCTTTCGGTTAGAACTTGAAAGCCGTTACAAATGCCAACGACATAGCCGCCTTTGTTGGCGAAATCGACAACAGAACGCATGATGGGGGAACGGGCGGCAATCGCCCCGCAGCGCAGGTAATCACCAAAGGAAAAACCGCCCGGTATGCCGATAATATCCAATCCCGCAGGCAAGCTGCTTTCTTTGTGCCACACCATTTGGGCGCGGCTGTTATGCCCGCAGGCACGATCAAAACCTACCGCCATATCGCGGTCGCAGTTTGAACCCGGAAATTGGATTACGGCTGCGCGCATTATAGTATTTCCACCGAATAATCTTCGATCACGGTGTTTGCCAGCAGCTTTTCGCACATGTCTTTGACTTGTGCTTCTGCTTTGGCCGCATCGGTTTCAGATAGGTCCAGCTCAATGGTTTTGCCTTGGCGAACGCGCTCAACACCGTCAAACCCAAGAGTGCCTAATGAGTGCTTAACCGCCGCCCCTTGAGGGTCTAAAACACCATTTTTCAGGGTTACATGTACGCGTGCTTTCATAGTTCCAGCCTTTATTTTACAAGTTTAGGTGCGGATTGCACATTGTTCTTGGGCAGTAACCCCAGCCGTTTGGCCACCTCTGAATAGGCGTCTGTAAGCGACCCCAGATCGCGGCGAAACACGTCTTTGTCCAGTTTTTCGTTGGTTTTAATATCCCACAGGCGGCAACTGTCGGGGCTGATCTCATCAGCCACAACAAGCTGTTGATAATCGTCTACCGTCAGGCGGCCGATTTCGATTTTAAAATCAACCAGCTTGATGCCGACAGCATACATCACACCAGACATAAAATCGTTCACCCGCAGGGCCATCGCGATGATATCGTCCAGTTCACGTTGTGTGGCCCATTCCAGTGCCAGAATATGTTCTTCGGCTACCAACGGGTCGCCCAGACTGTCGTCTTTGTAGCTGAACTCCACGATAGGGCGGTTCAAAACGGTGCCTTCTTCAATGCCCAGACGTTTGGACATAGAGCCCGCAACCACGTTGCGCACGATCACTTCCAGTGGAATAATCTCAACGTGTTTGACCAGCTGTTCACGCATGTTCAGGCGTTTGATGAAATGGGTCGGTATACCAATGCTTTCCAGACCCAACATGAAATGTTCGGAAAAACGGTTGTTCAACGCGCCTTTGCCGTCGATGACATCCTTTTTCTGCGCATTAAACGCAGTTGCATCATCTTTGAAATACTGCACGATTGTGCCGGGTTCCGGCCCTTCATACAACGTTTTCGCTTTACCTTCGTAAATCTTCTTACCCTTGGCCATGTGGGTCTCCGTAAGTAGAGGGCAGGGACTCATTATCCCTGTTCTTATGCACTCTATAAGCTGTCCTGAATCATGCAGCAAGTTCATTCATGCCACACCTTGTAGCCAAGTGTTTTTACCATCATATTAGGGTAGAACAGAATCCCTAAAGGAGAACACAGATGAGCACATTTGATAACCGCGAAGACGCATTTGAAAATAAATACGCCCATGACGCGGAAATGCAGTTCAAGGCAGAAGCCCGCCGCAATAAATTACTGGGTCTGTGGGCCGCCGATTTAATGGGAAAATCCGGTGATGAAGCCGATGCTTACGCAAAAGAAGTGATCAAATCGGATTTTGAAGAAGCTGGCGACGAAGATGTTTATCGCAAGGTATCGGGTGATCTGGGTGATAAATCAGATGAGGCTTCTATCCGGGCTAAAATGGCCGAATTGATGGCACTGGCTAAATCACAAGTGTTTGATGAAGTCTAAGCGTTATATATGGTATCCAAAAAAATATAAACCCCAGATAAATCTGGGGTCCATATATTTAAATAAAAGGGTCGACATAAACAGAACACGCATTCCGGTTGGGTGAAATTACCCACAAAAAACATAAAAACCGCGAGGTGTAATATTATCCTTTGTTACGCCGACCTTTCTCTAAGTATTTATAAAAAGGTAAGGTTAACCTACGTAAATCTACAAAAAAAAGAGTGACAAAAGTCACTCTTTTGGATGCATAACAGCTTTGTGATAAATGTTACCCGAATACACGCTTAAAGATAGTGTCGACATGCTTAGTGTGATAGCCAAGATCGAATTTATCTTCGATCTCTTTTGCACTTAATGCTTTCAGAACATCTTCATCCGCCAGCAACTCGGTTTTGAAATCTTTGCCCTGTTCCCAAACCTTCATCGCATTGCGCTGCACCAATTTGTAGCTGTCTTCACGGCTGACACCTGCTTGTGTCAAAGCCAACAGAACCCGTTGTGACATCACAAGGCCACGGAATTTATTCATGTTTGCCAGCATGTTATCAGGATAAATCACCAGCTTTTCAACCAGTCCGGTCAAACGGCTTAATGCAAAATCCAGTGTGATACAGGTATCTGGCCCGATGTTGCGTTCCACAGATGAATGCGAAATATCGCGCTCATGCCAAAGGGCGACATTTTCCATAGCAGGCACAACTGCCATGCGCACAAGACGCGCAAGACCGGTCAGATTTTCCGACAAGATAGGGTTGCGTTTGTGCGGCATCGCGGATGACCCTTTTTGACCCTTTGAGAAAAACTCTTCTGCTTCCAGCACTTCGGTGCGCTGCATATGACGAATTTCAATCGCAATGTTTTCAATGGAAGAGCCCACAACCCCGAGGGCTGCAAAAAACGCCGCGTGACGATCACGCGGGATCACTTGTGTGCTGATCGGTTCAGGTATCAGCCCAAGCTTTTTGCAAACATGTTCTTCAACGGACGGATCAATATTGGCAAACGTCCCGACAGCCCCAGAAATGGCGCCCGTGGCAATTTCCGCCCGTGCTGTTTTCAAACGGTTCAGATTACGATCCATTTCCGCATAGAACCGCGCAAATGTCAGGCCCATAGTCGTGGGTTCTGCATGAATACCGTGGCTGCGCCCGATGCGAATGGTCATTTTATGTTCCATTGCGCGGCTTTTTAACGCTTCCAGCAGCTTTTCAACATCCTTGATCAGAATGTCAGAGGCTTTGACCAGTTGCAGGTTGAAACAAGTATCCAAAACATCTGATGAGGTCATGCCCTGATGCACAAAACGCGCCTCATCACTGCCCACATGTTCGGCCAGATGGGTCAGGAACGCAATCACATCATGTTTAGTTACCGCTTCTATTTCATCAATACGGGCCACATCAAACTTAACATCCTTGGCTTTCCAGACGGCCTCGGCGTTTTCACGCGGGATCATGCCAATGTCGGCCATGGCATCACAAGCGTGTGCTTCAATTTCATACCAGATGCGAAATTTGGTTTCAGGTGACCATATGGCAACCATTTCAGGGCGGGAATAACGTGGGATCATGCGGGATAGGCCTTTTCAAGTTGTGGGCGTTTCAGGGGCCTATTAAACCGATGTGTGAAATTGCGCAAGCAAAGGGGTGTCGCAGGTTTGAACTATAGGCCCTGACCATAGGCTGCTAGAAATGCACCCTTAATTTGGGTTTTATAGGTCTACGCCCTAGGGCACGCATAAAGTGTTTTTTGAGTAATTATACTTTACAATAGGCCCATAACTATATGAATTATATACTATTATTATATGGCAACAGAACTACTAAACTAGTTTAGTAGTTCTGTTGCCTCAACGGTTTCAGAGGCATGTCTCACGAAACGGATTGCGGAGGTTTATAACTTACAGATCCGCGCGCTAAAGCCCGCGTGATCTGATCCGCTGCATTTCTTCGGGGCCACGGGCCTGCGATTTGCGGTAATCTTTTGGGGTTTGGTGCATTTTGGCATTAAACAGCCGGGTGAAATACGCAGGAGAACTAAAGCCAAGCTGTTTGGATATCTCTTGAATTTTGATATTGGTATGCAGCAATAAGTGTGCGGCCTCACCCAAGGTGCGTTCCTGTATCATCTGACCTGCCGATTTATTGTTCATGGCGCGCGATACCCTTGACAGATGCGTGGTAGTAACCCCCAAAACATCAGCATATTCACAAAGCGATCGCCCAGCGCGAAACTGGCTTTCCAAAACCCGTGCAAATTTACGCATCAATTTTTGTGATGCGGTTTCTTTTTCATTCTCTATTTTATCGCCCGTYAGGCGTAAAACATGTACGATCAACAATARTATACTGGCTTCGATAACCATAAAGCGGCCTGCGGCCTCGGATGTGGCTTCGCTGACTATGCTATCAATATATTTAGCGGTTTCTGCCTGTTGCATGATATTCAGTACAGGAAAAACGAATGAACGGCGCGGCATGTTRATAYCYGCSYCYGGKTCTATGGCAATRARGGTGCCGTAGGTGTGYAAACCAACCTCAAAACTGTGTGGGATGTTATGGGGGACATAGACAAATGTATTYGGGCCAATTCCCCGTGTGATGCCATTGATGGTGATRCGGGCATGGCCTTTTGACAGCCACATGATCTTAYSCAGCCCGTTYTGRCCATCAAGGCGYAGTTCKGGTGCCATGCTGCGAACGCTGGATGCCAAAGCACCCACCCAAACCGTCTGTTTGCTTTCCATAAGATGGGAATGTGTCAAAAGAGCCTTCCAGTTTTGCGTGTCAATTACATAACTGATTCTTTATTAACCTGAAAGGGTTTTGATTCTGGAATGTTCGCTTATGGCAATAATTTGCTTATTATAGCAGTGGAATGTCAATTTCATCATCTGATATGTGTAATTTATGCCAAGTCTTCATATGACTGCGAAACCACGTGCGCTGACGTTTGGCGTACCGCCTTGTTTGCAGTTTTGCAGCTTCTACAGCATCGGTCAAACCCAACTCTCCCTTAAGGTGATAAATAAGCTCTTTTGCGCCGATAGCCTTGCACGATGGCAGTGTTTCATCCCACCAACTGCCCATAGCCGCCCGGCATTCTTCAAGGGCGCCAAGTGACACCATCGTATCAAACCGCTGATCAATGCGTGCGTTCAGCCAGTCTGTGTCGCTTGTCAGGGATATAAGATGGGCTTCAGCCTCTGGGATAATCGGGGCCGGCTGGTTTTTCTGCCATGTTGACAGGCCGGTGCCTGTTGTTTCCAACACTTCCCATGCACGTTGCGTGCGTGCAGGGTTTTGCACATCTATTTGTGCATAAGTATCAGGGTCTTTCAATTTCAGTATTGCTGCAAAAACATCGCGTCCCTGATCAATAGCCATCTGATCTGCCTTTTGTCGTACCTCAAGCGGCACCTTTGGGATATCGGCCAACCCTTTGGTTAAGGCCGAAAAAAACAATCCTGTTCCGCCAACGACGACAGGGCGTTCACCGCGTGTTTCGCAATCTGTTAACTGCTGCTTGACCGCCCGCAACCAACCGCCAACAGAATAAGATTGGTCCATTGCAACATAACCATACATATAATGCGGGCATTGCCCCAAATCGTCAGCACCGGGGCGGGCGGTCAGAATATTCCAGCCTTCATAAACCTGCAACGCATCGGCGTTTATTATGGCCCCATTGCACTGACGGGCGATCTTTATTGCCAGTGCTGATTTACCCGAAGCCGTCGGGCCTGCGATTAAAATAGGTTTCTTGTCAGTGAATAATGTTGGCACGGGCACACTCTGCTTTGATTGATAGGCAAGTTTTAACGCATTTCGCCCCAGTTTGTCATTGCAACAAACCACTATTTCCGATTATTTGCATCCAGCACATTGATAAAGGTAGCAGATAATGTCCGATGGGTCGCCAGCAAGCGGAAAACCAACGTATAAACGGGTTCTTTTGAAAATTTCCGGTGAGGCCCTGATGGGCGATACCGGTTTTGGATTACACCCCCCCACCGTTGAACGCATTGCCGCAGAAGTGAAAACCCTGCATGACATGAACATAGAAATTTGCCTTGTTATCGGGGGCGGGAACATTTTTCGCGGGTTGCAAGGCTCGGCACAAGGTATGGAGCGTACAACGGCCGATTATATGGGCATGTTGGCCACAGTGATGAACGCACTTGCGATGCAAGGGGCATTAGAATCCTTGAAAGTACATACCCGCGTGATTTCAGCCATCCCGATGGATCAGGTTTGTGAACCCTATATCAGACGCCGTGCAGTGCGCCATTTGGAAAAGAAACGGGTATGTATCTTTGCCGCAGGCACGGGAAACCCGTATTTCACAACCGATACCGCAGCAACTTTGCGCGCCTCGGAAATGAACTGTGAAGCGATCTTTAAAGGCACGCAAGTAGACGGAATTTACGATAAAGATCCCAATAAGTTCCCCGATGCAGTGCGCTACGATACTGTTTCATATGATGAGGTTTTGCAAAAGAACCTGAAGGTTATGGATGCATCCGCCATCGCACTTGCGCGTGACAATAATCTACCACTTATTGTCTTTTCTTTGGATAGACCGGGCGGTCTGGCTGGTATTTTACGTGGTCAGGGTACATACACGGTTGTAAGTGCTGCCAAAACAACAGGTTAAAGGAGACAGAAATGTCTGAAATAGAAATTGACGTGAATGATATTGAACGCCGTATGGATGGCACCATGACTGCGCTTCGGGTGGAATTTGCCAGTCTGCGTACAGGGCGCGCATCGGCTACAATTCTGGAACCTATAATGGTTGATGCATATGGTGCCATGATGCCGCTTAATCAGTGTAGCACGGTGAACGTGCCTGATCCGCGTATGCTTACGGTTAATGTCTGGGACAAAGGCCTGTTGGGGGCTGTGGAAAAAGCTATTCGCAACAGTGGGTTGGGTATGAATCCTGTGATTGACGGGACTATTTTGCGCCTGCCTATCCCGGAATTAAATGAAGAACGCCGTGCTGAGCTGGCAAAAGTGGCTGGTCAATATGCGGAAAATGCCAAAGTTGCTGTGCGCAATGTGCGGCGCGATGGTATGGACCAGATCAAGAAAGCCAAAGCCGATGGAATGGGCGAAGATGATCAGAAAATCTGGTCAGAAGAAATTCAATCGCTGACAAATACGGCGATTGAAAATATTGATAGCGCTTTGGAAACAAAGCAAGCGGAAATTATGCAGGTATAATTAAAGTATTGGTATAGAACGGGGAATCAGATTAGACTAAAAGTAATACAGGGGTGGAAGAGGTAACTCTTTCGATATCATTATGATAAAGTCAATTATTAAAGATATAAATCATGTTGCTATCATTATGGATGGCAACGGACGTTGGGCCGAGGCCCGTGGGTTAGCACGTCTTGAAGGCCATATGCGTGGTGCGCGTATGGTTAAAAAAATTGTACGAGCTTCAAAAACCTTCGGTGTTAAACATTTGACGTTATACGCATTTTCCACAGAAAACTGGAATCGCTCGAAAAAAGAAGTGTCGGGCCTTATGAGTATTTTTAAGCGCTATATCAAGGCCGAGTCAGCGGACATGCTTGCGGAAGGTGTCCGTATGAAGTTTATCGGGGAACGTTCCCCGCTTGATGATAAACTGCGCGAACTGATAGGCTGGATCGAAGAGCTGACCGCAGATAATACAGCGTTGTACCTGACGATAGCACTGAATTACGGCGGGCGTGATGAACTGGTTCGTGCCAGCAAGAAGATGGCAAAGGCCGTTGAAACGGGCACGTTGCGACCGGAAGATATCGATGAAAGCACGATCAGCGCTTATCTTGATACGGCAGGCACACCTGACCCCGATTTAATCATCCGCACATCCGGCGAATATCGCACATCGAACTTTCTAACCTGGCAAGCCTCATATTCAGAATATGCATTCATTGATGAATCCTGGCCAGATTTTACAGTTGCGCTTTATGAACGGGCGATCAGTAATTTTAGAATGCGCGAGCGCCGCTTTGGTTCTGTGATAGGTAAATGAACCCAAAATCTGACTTTTCCGACCTGACAACACGCACGTTATCAGCCATTGTAATGCTCGCCGTTGCAGGGTGGGCCATTTGGCAGGGTGATACTGTTTTCAAGGTGCTGCTTATTATCGCGGCCGGCCTGATGGCGTGGGAAATCAGCCGCATGCACGATGGCCGCAAAGCCCTTGCTGTCAGTGCAGGCGCAATCGTCGGCCTGTGCAGCTTTTTAACATTCTTTCCTTTGGGGTTGCCCTTCACGATCATATTAGGCTTGCAGATACTTGTGGCCTTGCTGATGGCAGAAACCCACCGCACTTCAAAAGTGACGGTTTTTCTGTCAATTATGGTGATCGTCTTTGCCACCACGGCATTAGGTGTATTTAGACAAGAACAAGGTCTGATCTTAACGCTGTGGCTGCTTTTATGTATTGTTGCCAGTGATATAGGTGGATATTTTGCTGGAAAATTATTTGGCGGCCCAAAGTTATGGGTGCGCATCAGCCCGAAAAAGACATGGTCAGGCACCATAGGCGGCTGGGTGTTGGCGGCATGTGTTGGCACTGTATTTGTATATGCTGCTGGTCAGGAAATATGGTTAATTGCGGCATCTGTTCCGGTGGCAATAGCGGCGCAATCCGGTGATCTGGCCGAGTCCGCACTAAAAAGACGGGCAGGGATCAAAGACAGCAGCAACCTGATTCCGGGCCACGGCGGCTTGCTGGATCGGTTTGACGGTGTCTTGGGTGTCTGTTTTTTGGTGTGGCTTGCCGGCATTACAGGGTATTTGTAAAACATGCGCAGTGTTTCCATATTCGGGGCAACAGGCTCTGTCGGGAAAAATACAGTTTCCATTATTCAGGGCAATGCCGCTGCTTTTGATGTTCATGCGGTAACGGGTGCCACAAATATCAAAGATTTGGCTGAAATTGCTATTGCTTTGAATGCCGATATTGCGGTGACATCTGAAAAAGAGCGGTTTGCAGAGCTGGAAACCCGCCTTAAGGGGACGGGTATTGCTGCGGCCGCAGGGCGTGATGCGCTATTATCCGCTGCCGCTGACCCTGTTGATTGGGCTATTTCTGCGGTTGTGGGCTACGCGGGGCTGGCACTGAGTTTAGAGATTGCCAAAAACGGCAATACTTTGGCACTAGCAAATAAGGAAAGTCTGGTGTGTGGCGGGGCGTTATTGCAAGAGACCTGTAAACAATCGGGTGCTACACTTTTACCCGTAGACAGTGAGCACTCCGCAATTTTTCAAGCATTGAATGGTGAAAAACTGGAGCAGGTTGAACGTATCATTCTGACCGCATCCGGCGGCCCGTTTTTACATTACACCCGCGAGGAAATGGCTGGGGTCACGCCAAAACAAGCCGCAAATCACCCAAATTGGTCGATGGGGCTGCGCATTTCAATTGACAGTGCGTCTATGTTTAACAAAGCAATGGAAGTTATTGAAACAAAAGAACTATTCAACATACCAAGCGACAAGATAGAAGTTGTTATACATCCGCAATCCATTGTTCACAGCATGATCGGCTTTAATGACGGTTCCATTATGGCACATATGGGAACGACAGATATGCGCTTTGCCATTGGTTACGCATTATATTGGCCCGAACGGATGGATACTGGCGTGGAACGGCTGGATTTCACAAAACTGCTGGAGCTGGATTTCAAACAGGCGGATGCAGGCCGTTTTCCGGCTATTGCCATAGCGCATGATGTAATGCGCCAAGGTGGGCTGGCGGGGGCGGTTTTCAATGCTGCAAAAGAACAATGTCTGGATTTATTTCTGGATCAAAGGATTGGTTTTCTGGATATGGCGGATTTAGTTCATAAAACAGTGGGGGCACTAGATAGCTTCGGGAATTGTGATGCAGATTCATTGGACAAAATCTCAAAAGCTGATAAGTGGTCTAGAGAGTTCGTGTTAAAATTGTCTAAAAAGAGTAACAAGTATGTTTGATTTCTTGAATTACATCCCCCTTATCGGCGGTTCTTTATCCGTCATTGTGCCATTCGTCATTGTGCTAAGCATTGTCGTCTCAATCCATGAATACGGCCATTACATTGTCGGCAAATGGTGCGGCATACATGCCGAAGTTTTTTCATTGGGTTTTGGCCCGGTGTTGATATCCCGTTTAGATAAACACGGCACAAAATGGCAACTTGCCGCAATTCCTTTGGGGGGCTATGTGCGCTTTTTAGGCGATGCGGATGCATCAAGCCGACCTGACGGTAAGGCGGTTGATGAAAAGTTGAAACATAAAACCCTAAACGGTGCCAAGCTATATAAGCGTGCATTAACCGTTATGGCAGGGCCCGCCGCCAATTTTATTTTATCAATCGTTGTTTTCTCAGGCCTGATCTATAATTCAGGCCAGATTTCAAATGAACCGATCATCGGCAAGCTGGCAGCACTACCGCAATCGCAATCGCAATTACACGAAGGTGATAGAATCATCGCCATAAACGGTAATCAGATTGCGACTTATTCGGACATCGTTCAACTGTCTATTGATCAAGATACACCGTCTGACATCGTCTACCGGGTTGAACGCGATGGGCGCACTTTGGATGTGCCCGGCCCGTTTTTTACACCCGCTTTGGTTGGGTATGTCATGCCCGTTTCACCGGCCAGTAAGGCCGGCCTAAAAAGGGGCGATGTCCTGTTATCTGTGGGGGGCACTGAAACACGTAGTTTTTTACAGTTGGTCGCTGCAATTAAAGCGGCAAGCAACACGTCAGTAGATATGAAGGTCTGGCGCAATGGCCGCGAAATAGATTTGGTGATTACCCCTGAATATAGAGACGTTCAAATCGGCGTAGATACATTTGAAAAACGTATGATGATCGGGGTTTCTAGTGGTTTTGCATTTGAACCTACATATACTGACATTCCGTTGTTTAAGACTATCCTGTATGGTGCTAAAGCCACATACAACGTTATTGAAAGCTCACTGAATGGCATCTCGCTTATTATTTCAGGAAAAGTCGGTGCCGAAAACCTGCAAGGGCCTTTGGGTATTGCGCAAATGTCTGGCGATACGGCTTCGGACGGTTTAGTGTCATTTATCCAACTTATTGCCTTTATTTCAACCAGCATCGGGTTTTTAAATCTATTGCCGATCCCCGTCTTGGACGGTGGACATTTGTTGATGTATGGCTTCGAAGCGGTGTTCCGACGCCCCCCCAGTATGAAAGTTGTACAGGTCGCCATGACAATGGGTTTGATGTTGCTTTTATCGCTTATGGTGTTTTCAACATTTAATGATCTGACACGGTTATTGTAATGGGTGCTAAATTGGGATGGTGCAACTGAAAACCCCGTGTTATACCGCCACCATCTGGGGTAAATACAAGAGCCGATCTGATGACAATTAAGACTGCCAATCAAAATATGAAATCCATTTTGAAATCTACAGGGGTTGCACTGGCTGTCAGTGTTCTATCCATAGAATTTTCACCGCATCTGACATCTGCATACGCGCAGGCGACAGCGGTTTACAGACAGGTAGACGTGGCTGGCAATGAACGTATTGCGGCAGATACCATACGCTCTATTTCAGGCATTACGCCTGGCCAGCGGGTGACACCCGGTGAGGTGAATGCCGCAACACAAAACCTTTATAACTCTGGTCTTTTCGAATCTGTTGATGTGCGCCCGGAACGGGGCCGCCTGGTTATTGAAGTTGTTGAACATCCGACGATTAACCTTATTCGTATTGAAGGTAATAAAAAATTAAAAGACGAAGCACTGGAAAGTTTAATCCAGTCCAAATCCCGCCGCGCATTTTCACCTGTAACTGCCGAAGCCGATGCGCAGGCTATTGCAAGTGCATATGCTGCATCAGGGCGTCTGGCCGCTACTGTAAAACCTAGAATAATTCGCCGTAGTGACAACCGGGTTGATTTGGTTTTTGAAGTAAAAGAAGGTAAAATTACTGAAATCAGCCGTGTGACAATACTGGGGAATCGCCAATATTCCGATCGCCGTTTGCGCCGCGTTCTGGCAACAAAACAGGTGGGTATTTTCCGCAGTATCGTCAAAGGCGATACATATATCGAAGACCGTATTGAAGTTGATAAACAACGCTTACGCCAGTTTTATGCCAAACGCGGTTACATTGATTTTCAAGTACAATCAACATCAGCTGAATTTGCCAAAGAGCGCAATTCATTTCAGGTAACATTGAATATCCAGGAAGGCCAAAAATATGAATTTGGCGAAATTACAATCATCAGCCTGGAAGATGATATTGACGCTGAAGAATATCTGAAACTAAATACGATCAAATCCGGATCAACTTATATTGCCAGTCAAATCGACAATGTGTTGGAACGCATTGATCACCAGGCATCATCTGAGGGTAAGAACTTTGTTCAATCCAGCCCGCGCATTACCAGAAATGATGCAGACCGCACATTAGATGTTGAAATTAGCATTGTACGTGGGCCCAGACGGTTTGTGGAACGCATTGATATTGAAGGAAACTCAACAACACTTGATCGGGTTATCCGGGGTAAATTCGAAACAGTTGAGGGCGATACCTTCAACCGCCGTTCGGTGCGCCAGGCAACAGAAAAAATCCGCAAAATGGGTTTCTTTAAAAGCGTTGATGTTCAAACCCGTGAAGGGTCTAGCCCGGAACAGATTATTCTGGATGTGAATGTTGAAGAACAACCAACAGGGACACTTGGGTTTGGTATAACCGCCAGTACCGACAGTGGCTTAGGCGTTACTGCCAACGTTGCCGAAAAGAATTTCTTGGGTCGCGGCCAGGCGGTTTCGCTTAGTGTTACGGCATCTTCCCAAGATAGTGCCCTAAACGCGACTTTTGTAGAGCCGGCGTTTTTAGGCCGTGATCTGGCATTGGGATTGGATTTTGGCTTTGGTAAGACAGAGCTTGATAGTACACCTTATGACACTGCTTCACTTACATTTTCCCCAAGTATAGCGTTTCCTCTTAGCAAGAATAGCCGTCTGAGATTATTCGCTAGGATTTCAAGCGATGAAATCTCGTCTAATTTCAGGACACTTGGAGCAGAATTAACGGATGCAGCAGGCGTTATTACGCCAGCACCCGTTGGCATAATAAGACCAAATGATAATATTGGTGAAGCCTCTATTGTTATGCAGCCTGATTTTGGCTCCACGACAACAGGCATTTTAGGTGCTACCTATAGTGTAGATAAGCGCAACTCGATCATTCAACCTACCTCTGGTTACAATTTTTCCATCACGCAGGAACTTGCCGGCTTCACCGGTGACAGAACCTTTTCCAGAACGACTGCAAAAGCAAAGCTTTTCAAGGCGCTCTACAATGAAGAGGTTATCCTTTCTGCTGAGATAGAAGGTGGCTTTATAATAACCTCTGATCCGGCAACGCTGATTACAGAGCGCTTTATGCTTGGCGGGGCGAATTTGCGCGGATTTAAACAACAAGGTGTAGGCCCACGTGATACTACAGTTGATCAGGCTTTAGGTGGTAATCAATATTTTACTATCCGCGCTGAAGCCAGCTTCCCGCTAGGTCTGCCGGAAGAGTATGGCATTCACGGGGGCGTATTCTTTGATGCTGGTTCGCTTTACGGTCTGGATTTCAATGGCGGGTTTGATGACAGTGCATCGTTGCGCACGTCTATCGGTGTAACCCTGTTTTGGGACACGCCACTTGGGCCATTGCGCTTTGATTTTGCCAAAGCAATTCAGAAAGAAACTTTCGATGAAACCGAAAGTTTCCGCTTTTCAATCGCCACACGTTTCTAGCATTGCATGGGTAAGCTTCGATATAGTCTAGGATTATTCATAACTTGCCTTAGCCTGCAATGGGCGTTTGTTGCCCACGCACAATCTTATCCTACATCTGAACAGTTTTTGCCTGTCGCAACCATTGATCAGGAACGTTTATTTGCAGACAGTCTTTTTGGCAAAGCTTTCAATGAAAAGCTTAGAAAAGACGCAAATGCACTGGATGAAGAAAACACACGCATCGCAAAAGAACTGACAGATGAAGAAACCGCTTTAACAGAAAAACGTAAAGAGCTGTCGAATGAAGAATTTCGCAAGTTGGCTGCGACGTTTAATGACAAGGTTGAAACCATTCGTCGGGATCAATCGCAAAAACAGAAAAATCTGAATTCGGCACAGATAAAGGGGCAACTGGCGTTTTTTGTGAAGGCAAAGCCGATCATCGTCAATTTGATGAATGAACTTGGTATTTTGTTTATCCTGAATGATAAGGCTATTTTTATGGCTGGAAATTCCGGCGACATCACAAACAGTGCCATAGAGCGGATTGACCAGATTTTGGGCGCGAATATCTTATCTGAACAGGAATAACCTGACGCCTTGATCCTGGTCCCATTGATTGCTAATCATACACTACACTTTAATTAAAGGCTAACCCGCATGACTGAAACCACTTCCACAAACATTGATATTCAAGAGATTAAACGGCTAATTCCCCACAGGTATCCGTTTTTGTTCGTAGATAAAGTCCGTGATTTTATCCCTAAAATCAGTGCTGTTGGCATTAAGAATGTATCTATGAATGAACCGCATTTTCAGGGTCATTTCCCGTCACAACCAGTCATGCCCGGTGTGGCAATCGTTGAAGCTATGGCGCAAACCGCAGGTATTTTGGTCAGCAAATCTCTGGAATTGGAAGACAGTGGTGCGCTGGTTTATTTTCTGTCCATCGACAAATGTAAATTCCGCCACCTGGTAGGCCCGGGCGATGTGTTGGAGTTGCATGTCAAAGTGATCCGAGGGCGTGGCAAAATCTGGAAGTTCCATGGCGATGCCATTGTGGACGGCAAAGTCGTTACCGAAGCAGATTTCGCCGCTATGATCATACCACCTGAAGAGGCCTAAAATGGCGATAGATGGCTCAGCAAATATTCACCCCAATGCACTGGTTGAAGACGGTGCAACCGTTGGCCCTAATTGTGAAATAGGCCCATTCGCCCATGTGGGCGCAGATGTGATCTTGGGCGCAGGTTGTATTTTAAAATCCCATGCGGTTGTGGCCGGTTGGACTGAAATTGGCGTGCAAACAACCATTTACCCCTTTGCCTCAGTCGGCCATGCGCCGCAAGACCTGAAATATGCAGGCGAGCGTACCAAGCTGGAAATCGGTGCTAAAAACCGTATCCGTGAAGGGGTTACACTTAACCCCGGAACCGCGGGTGGCGGCGGGTTGACTAAGATCGGCGATAATAACCTGCTGATGGTCAATGCGCATATAGGCCACGATAGTATTCTAGGCAACAATATCGTTATTGCCAACGGTGTCAGCTTGGGCGGACATGTCATTGTCGAAGACAATGTCATCATGGGCGGCCATTCTGCGATCCACCAGTTTTGCCGTATCGGTACAGGGTCAATGCTTGCAGGTTTTGCCGCTGTCGCTGAAGATGTCATTCCTTATGGCATGGTGCATGGAAATCGAGCTGATTTAACAGGGTTAAATCTGATCGGGCTGAAACGCCGTGGCTTTGAAAAATCGGATATTCACAGCCTACGCGGTGCATTTAAGGATGTATTTCATGGCGATACGGACACCTTGCAGGAACGTCTTGTGAAAGCCCTAGCCGATTATCCGAACAGTGGGCTTGTGGCACAGTTGGCAAGTTTTGTGCAATCGGAAACCTCACGTGGTATTTGCACCCCTAAAGGACGCTAACCTCATGGCACCGCGCCCCCTTGCTATCCTTGCAGGCAAAGGCCGTTTGCCTGAAATGCTGGCAACAAGTGCGGCCAACGCTGGGCGCAAAGTGGTGCTGGTCTGCTTTAACGGTTTTCGACCTGACTGGATGACGGATGAACAGCTAATCGAAGCCAGGTTTGAAAAACCTGGCAAGATGTTCAAAGCCCTGCAAGCCGCTGATTGCCGCGATGTGGTCTTTGCCGGGTACATCATAAGACCGCGCGTCAACCCCTTGAAATTCGATCTTAAATTAATATCTGTGGCGGCAAAATTACTACCGACCTTGAAGAAAGGTGATACGGCAACCCTGAACGCTGTGCGCGAAATATTTGAAGCCGAAGGGTTGAAAATTTTAGGCGCACATGAAATTTTACATGACCTGCTGATGCCAAGTGGCACTTTGACCAAAGCCGGGCCATCACAAGATGATTTTGCCGATATGAAGCGGGCTTACAGCATTGCCACACAAATGGGCATTGCCGATGTGGGGCAGGGCGCGGTTGTGGCCCAAGGCCTGTGTTTGGGGATCGAGTCTATACAAGGCACTGACGCGATGCTGAATTTTGTGGCCACAACATCTGCCGATTATCGCCCTGATGAAAAGGCAGGCCAAGGCGTGTTGCTAAAGGCCCCGAAATTGGGGCAGGACTGGCGCATTGATCTACCTGCCATTGGCCCCGATACGCTTGAAAATACTGCCAAAGCGGGGCTTAGCGGCATTGCGGTACAAGCGGGGGGGGTATTGGTGCTTGGGCTTAAAGAAACTGTTGATGCAGCAAACCGTCTGGGCCTATTCATTCACGGATTTGACCCCAAGGACATCAGCTGATGACGGTGCCCTTGAAGGTTTTTATCATCGCGGGTGAACCCTCTGGCGATAAGCTGGGCGGTAACCTGATGGCAGGTTTGAACAAACTTACCAAAGGCCAGATTAGTTTTGCCGGCGTTGGTGGTGAAATGATGCAAGCCGCCGGTTTGAATTCATTATTTCCGATGTCAGACTTGACTATTATGGGGCTGTTTGAGGTTATTCCCTCAATCCCTAAAATCAAACGACGCATTGACCAAACCGCAAAAACCGCAATAGAACTGCGCCCTGATGTGTTGATCACCATCGACAGCCCTGATTTTTGCCTGCGGGTGGGCAAAAAACTACGGGCTGAATATCCCAACCAGTTTTGCGTGCATTATGTGGCCCCCTCTGTCTGGGCATGGCGCCCTGAACGGGCGGCAAAAATGGCTAAAACCGTTAATCACGTTCTGGCCTTGCTGCCGTTTGAGCCGCCCTATATGGAACGGGTTGGCATGACCTGTGATTTTGTCGGCCACCCTGCTGCCACCGAAGCCACACCCACCAAAACGCAGATAAAAACCGTTCTGAGTGACTTGGGGCTAAAGCCAAGTGATGAGGTTATCGCAGTCTTGCCCGGTTCGCGGCGGTCCGAGATTAAGCGGCTGATGCCGCTTTATAAAAATGCCATCGCGCGTGTTTTAATCGAGCGGCCTAATGCCCAATTTGTGCTGCCCGCAGCCCGCCCGGTACTGGCCGAGGTTCAAGAACAGCTTAAGGGCAACACATTGCCAATCCACGTACTGGATCCAACAGCGTTCAGTCCGCATGAGGCCGAGCACCGCAAACGCGCGATCTATGCCGCCAGCCGTGCGGCTTTGGCGACCTCTGGCACCATCGCCCTTGATCTGGCCAAGCAACGCTGCCCGATGGTGGTGGCCTATAAGGCCAGTTGGCTGACCGAACGCGCCGTGAAACGTCTGGCAAAAATCGACCGTGCCAATCTGATCAATATCGTCACTGACAGCTATGTGGTGCCGGAGTTTTTGTTTGATAAATGCACCGCAGAAATTGCGGCGAATTCACTGCTGGCAATATTAAGCGATGACAAAGCCAGAGATGCACAAATTGCCGCCTTGAATGACACGATGCAGCAACTGGGCGAGGGCGGTGATCCCCCTGGAATGCGCGCCGCAAAATCGGTGCTGGATGCTATTCACAAAAATCAGACGTAACACCTTGGGTTGCTGCTAACAGCTTTTCAGCGTTGATAGAAAACAAATGGTTTGGTGTGCCTGCGGCCGCCCAAACGGTTTCAAACGCCAACAATCTGGGGTCAACAAAGCAACGGATCGGGTTTAGGTGGCCTATGGGGGACACGCCGCCAATGGCAAAACCTGTTGTGGCGCGAATAAAACTGGCATCGGCCTTGCCCAAAGGCTCTTTTGCTATTTGCGAGGCTTTATTCGCACAAACACGGTTACCACCAGCGGTCAGAAACAAGATCGGTGTGTTACTATCACAGCCTAGAAAAATGATGGACTTGGCGATTTGATCCACATGACAGGCCACCGCATCGGCCGCTTGTTGCGCGGTTTTGGTCGGGGTAGTCATCTGGATCACTTTGATCCCCAAACCCAATTCATCCGCATGGCGGATCACCCGTTTCAGACTTTTACTCATCATCCACATCCTGTTTCATCTTGACCTTGCTAACAGCACAACCCACAAATGCCTATGGCCTTTAACGATCAGATAAATACCGCCCCGATCCCCTATGAACTGGCACTGGGGGTTGAGACTGCCACTGCCTGTGGTTTTGATAAAGGCGTGGTTTATGATCTGATTGCCGGTGTTGCAGGGTGCAGCCCCTATTTGCGCGGTCTTATCCATAAAGAAAGCGACTGGCTAGCGGGTATCTGGGGGCAAAATCCTGATATTATATTCAACGCTATTCTGAAAGATGTGACCACTAATAATCTAAGTGCCAGCCTGCGCCGTGCCAAACGCCGTGTGGCCCTACTGACAGCCCTTTGTGACCTGGGCGGGGTCTGGACGCTTGAAGAGGTTACAAAATCCTTAACGGATTTCGCGGATTTTGCCGTGCATACCAGCTTGAAACATCTGGTTCAGGCTGAGGTTGAACGCGGTAAACTGCCTGTAGAAGCGGGGGGGGATGCGGATGATTGTGCTGGCATCTTTGTGCTGGCGATGGGTAAAATGGGGGCATATGAGCTGAATTATTCCTCTGACATTGACCTGATCTGCCTATTTGATGACAGCCGTTACAAGTTAGAAGATTTAAGCGATGTACGCCCGCATCTGATCCGCATCATCCAGCGGATGTGCAAAATCCTGTCCGATGTCACCGGTGACGGCTATGTATTTCGAACCGACCTGCGCTTGCGCCCGAACCCGTCGGTAACACCTGTGTGCATTTCGGACACGGCTGCGATGCGGTATTATGAAACCGAAGGGCGGACTTGGGAACGGGCGGCTTTTATTAAGGCGCGTAGCTGTGCGGGGGATGTGGCCGCAGGCGAACGGTTCTTGAAAAACCTGACCCCGTTCGTGTGGCGCAGGCATCTGGATTTTGCCGCCATTGAAGAAGCCCATGATATGCGCTTGCGCATTCGGGCGCACAAAGGGCTGGCAGGTAAAATTGATCTGGCGGGCCATAATATGAAACTGGGCAGAGGCGGCATTCGGGAAATCGAATTTTTCGCCCAAACCCGACAAATGATTGCAGGCGGGCGTGATCCCATTTTGCGTGATCGGCGCACGCTGCCCAGCTTGCATAATCTGGCTGACAAAGGCTGGATAGATCAAGACACGGCAGAGCAACTTTCTGCCGCCTACCGGATGCACCGCACCCATGAGCATCGCATCCAGATGATCGGTGATCTGCAAACCCATAACCTGCCAAATTCCGCTAAGGAAATGGATCGTTTTGCGCGGCTTTGTGGATATGCAAAGACCAATGTTTTGAAAGAAGAAATAAGGGATCGCTTGCAATCCGTACATGATATTATTGAAAATTTCTTTGCACCGGATACAGATGATCAAAATCAAGCCACTGACTTTGAACAAGTTTTCAGAACATGGGAAATATTGCCTGCGTTTCGCAGTCGCCGTGCTTTGGATATATTTCAACGTCTGAAACCCAAGATTTCCAAGGGTATTTCAAACGCGCAAAACCCGGATGAGGCTTTGACCCATTTTGAAACTTTTATCCGTGGATTGCCCTCTGGTGTGCAGCTGTTTTCATTGTTTGACAGCAATCCGCAGATACTGGATTTGGTGCTGGATATTGTCGCAACAGCCCCTTCACTGGCGACATACCTGTCGCGCAATGCATTTGTTTTGGATGCGGTGTTATCGGGGGCGTTTTTCCAACCTCTGCCGGCTAAAGATGCTTTGGTCAAAGACCTGCAACAGGCTTTATCCAGTTCGAATGATTACGAAGAAAAGCTGAACATCACGCGGCGTTGGCAAAAAGAACTGCACTTCCGTTTGGGTGTTTTGCAACTGCGCAACATTGCCGATGCGTTTGAAGCATCCCTTGCGTATTCGGAACTGGCGCAGGCCTGTATCATCGGGCTTTTACCCGTGGTTGAAGCTGAATTTGCCCGCAAACACGGGCAAATCAAGGGCAGCGGCTTGGCTATTCTGGCTATGGGAAAGCTGGGTTCTAATGAGATGACTGCCAGCTCTGACCTTGATGTGATTGTGATTTATGATCCTGCGGGGCAAGAAGGGTCGAACGGCAAACGCCCATTAGCAACTGTGCAGTATTATGCGCGTCTAACGCAGGCTTTGGTGACCGCAATGTCAACGCTGACGGCTGAGGGCAGGCTTTATGAGGTCGATATGCGCTTGCGCCCGTCTGGCCGTTCCGGCCCTGTGGCCACAAGTATCTCGGGCTTTGAGGATTATCAGAAAAACAAGGCTTGGGTCTGGGAACACCTGGCGCTTTCACGGGCTTGCGTTGTGGCAGGTGCCCCTGATGTGATCCGCCAAGTGGAAGCTATTCGTAAAAGTGTTATTTGCGCGGATCACAAACGGGCAAAAATAATGACCGAGGTGGCGCAAATGCGCGACCGACTGGCGCAGTCAAAATCAAAAGATAAAACCATCTGGGAAGTGAAAGAAGTGTCGGGCGGACTGTTGGATATTGAGCTGCTGGCCCAAGCCTTTGCCTTGATCGGTAATATTCTTGAAAATAATCCCAAAGGGCAACTGAAACTGGCTGCAAAACACGGGCTTCTTGAAGCGGGTGACGCAGACACACTGGTTGAAACCCACACGCTTTTAAGCCAAATCCAGCATATCAGCCGCCTGTTGGTGGCAGGTACGATAGATGTTGATACTTTGGGGCAGGCGGGCCTTAGCCATATTTTGACGGTTACGGGTTTTACCGATAAAGTGACGTTAGAGGCTGAAATGATGTCGAAAACAAAGGGTGCAGAGGCGGTGATTATGAAGTATCTGTCAAACCTATGACGCGAAGGGGAATAGCATCATGGCGGTATTCAAAGGCAATCTGAAAATAGATCCGCGCGGTATGATCTATGAAGCATACCGTATTGAAAACATAGTAATAGAAGAATGCAGGATGATTTTTCTGGACTGGGCAATGCATACGCCCCAAGGGGATATGAAAAATTACCTGCAAGAGTTGTTATCTGAATATGAAGCGAAAAACCCGTCGGATCATCCGATGACGGAAGTGATCAAAGCCGGGTTCAAATCCGCAACCGATGCCGGTAAACGTCGCGGGGGCCGCATGGCGCGGGTTTCGGAAGAATAAAAGCGAGCAGACCCAGTACTCTATAACCTACAAGCAACATTACTCGAAACCGCCAAAGGCTTACTAAAACTGTCGGGTCTGCTACCCCAAGGCTGATATTTAAATATGTATGGCCATGATTATTTCAAGACGCATTATATTATTTTAAGTTATTTTATACCGTCTGCGGGTGTTCAGACACGTATTAACCAAATACAGACAGATACCTGTCATTGGTGGCCGCAAACGGGGCCAAAGGTAAACGGGTGGTGAAGTTTAATCAGGCAATACAGGTTTCGCGTCCAGTGCTGCCAGAACTTCGTTAAATAGTTTGATGTCTTGTGATAATTGCAACTCGACAGGCCAGTCGATAAATTTATTCTGTGCGGGTTTAATTCTTAGAATACCACTATGCATTTCATACTCCTGATACTAACTAAAACCTGCCATACAAGCGGCAGATTATTGACACACAAAAGCCAATAATATGGCAGATACGCCTTAAGTGTGTTAATATGATGGCATAAATGTGGCTAAAATGCGGCGATGTTTAAGCTAAAGCCGCCAATATCCGCGCCCAACTGCGCACGCCTTTGTGAAAGCTGCGGATGTCGTATTTTTCATTCGGGGAATGGATGCTGTCGTCATCCTGGGCAAAGCCGATCAGTAAGGTTTCAATGCCAACGACATCCTGAAAATGCCCCGCGATAGGGATGGAACCGCCACAGCCGACAAAAACACCCTCATTAGCCCATTCATCCGATAGCGCGTTGCGTGACGCCTCAAAGGAGGGGTGGTCTATGGCCATGTTGGACGCACCTGAACCGCCGTGTTTTTGGAATTCAACTGAGCAATCGGCAGGCAGATGGCTTTCGATATGGGCGCGAAACGCGGCGCGGATTTTCACGGGGTCTTGCTGGCCAACCAGACGGAAACTGACCTTGGCATGGGCCGTCGATGGCAGCACTGTTTTAAAGCCTTCGCCCGTGTAGCCCCCCCAAATGCCGTTCACTTCTGCCGTCGGGCGTGACCAGATTTGTTCTAATACGGAACGGCCCTGTTCGCCTGCGGGTACCGACAGACCTACCTCTTTCAGGAAGTTTTCGGGATCAAAAGCCAGCGTTTTCCATTGGGCGGCAACATTCGCAGGCAATTCCGGCACACCGTCATAAAACCCGTCCAATGTGACCGTACCTTGATCATCATGCAGGCTTGCCAGTGCCTTGGTCAGTACCCGAATAGGGTTGATCGACGGGCCGCCGTACATGCCGCTGTGCAAATCTTTGGAAGGGCCGGTGATGGTAATCTCTTCGCCCACAAGCCCGCGCAACATGGTCACAATAGAGGGTGTGTCGCGTTCCACCATGCCGGTGTCACAGATCAGGGCGACGTCGGCCTTTAACTCTTCCTTATTGGCTTTCATGTAAGGCACCAAAGAAGGTGACCCGCTTTCCTCTTCGCCTTCAAAGAAGATCGAGATTTTGGTGGGTAATTCCCCTGTCACTTCTTTCCATGCACGACAAGCCTCTACGAATGTCATCAACTGACCTTTGTCATCAGATGATCCGCGTCCGCGCAACACTTTGCCGCTTGGTGTATCCTCAATTTGCGGGTCAAACGGTGGATTATCCCACAAATCCAGCGGATCAACCGGTTGCACATCGTAATGGCCGTAGAACAACACATGGGTGCCACTTTGCGTATCCCCGTGCGCCATCACCATTGGATGGCCCGTGGTGGGGCGTTTACTGGCGTCAAAGCCGATAGACTTCAAATCATCCACCAACCAGTTGGCAGCCTTGTCACATTCCTGCGCATAAGCAGGGTCGGTTGAGATACTTTCAATCCGCAACAATTCAATCAGGCGGGCAAGGGCGGCATCTTGGTCGGCATCAATATGGGCAAGGACTTTGTCTAGGGACATGGGCGCGGCTTTCTATTTCTTGGCCCGCTGCCTGCGCTTTAATACAATGGCTTCGACAGGGGATGGGTTCGGGTTCCAGACTTGACTGACCAATGTGTCACTGTCAATCGTATCAATGGTGACGGGGCCGGTTTTTGTCTCTTTTGCAAAACCAGCCGTGGCTGGCACCAAAATGCTTAGGAAAATTATTGCACCGTAGTTCATCGCACCATATCCTTGTTTTCAATTATTGATAAATTTGGTTATAATTTTAATGACATCGGTTTTGATGAGCAAGTCAAAGGAATGATAATGGTTAATCGTGTGATTTTGGCCCTGTGCCTGATGGCGTCTCCCGCTTTTTCTGATCCGATTGTTTTGGCTTGGCCGATAGAGTGTATCTTGAATGAAACCTGTTTCATTCAGCAATATATGGATGTGGATGATACGGATGGGGTGCGTGATTTTATGGGTGGGGCTGTCACCTATGACGGGCATAAAGGGACGGATATTCGGCTGAAATCCCGCAAGGCCATGCAGGATGGGGTCAATGTGTTGGCGGCATCCGCAGGGCAGGTCAAAGGGCTGCGTGACGGTATGGTTGATCGCTTGGTGCGCACGGATGCGGATCGTGTGGCGATTAAGGGTAAGGATTGTGGCAACGGGGTTTTGATTGCCCATCTGGGCGGCTGGGAAACCCAGTATTGCCATATGAAACAGGGTAGCATTGCGGTTGTGAAGGGGCAAATGGTGCAGGCGGGCGCGGTGCTGGGGCAGGTGGGCTTGTCCGGGCGCACGCAGTTTCCGCATGTTCATATAGCGGTGCGTAAGGATGGGCAAAAGGTTGATCCTTTTGCGCTTGATAATCCACTTTGGCAAGATGGGATGGTCTATCAGCCTACACAGATCATCAACCTTGGGCTTGCGGATGGGGCAGTCAAGATGAATGATATTGCGATGGATAAATTTCAAGGTTTCACCCCCGGCAAAAACGCCCCTGCTTTGGTGGCTTATGTGCGGGCTATCAACCTTGTGAAAGGCGATCAAATCCGCCTGATTTTCACGGGGCCTGCGGGGCAAATCGTGGCTAAAGTATATGATCCTGTGGATCGGGCCAAGGCCCAGCAGATGTATTTTGGCGGCAAAAAACGACCCTCTGGAGGATGGCCTGTGGGGGTGTACCGGGTCGAGGTTCAGGTGCTGCGGGGTGGGGTTGTTTTGGATAGTGAGAGGCTTGAAAAAACCGCAAAATAGCTAGCGTCATGTGGAATGTCCCGACTGGGACATTGGGTTAAGGTGCTGATAGTAAAAGGTTTTATAAATTTTAATGCCTGTTGCGATGTTCTGTATCCCAAGGGTATTTCCAGTAACATCAACTTAGGGCGCCCGCAGATTTTTTTGTGAATACTCTGATATAATCCCCCGGTGACGACCCTGCCCAATAGACCCAAAGACGTTGGGGGTCTTTTTCATCCACCCAAACGATATCCCCGTCTTCCAGACCGCGCAATTCGGTGCTGATATAATTCACCGATGTATTTGCCAGAAAATCGGTGGCCGCCAATGTGCCCTGAAATGCCGCCACGCCTAATATTTGCGCGTCAAAATCCACATAGCCATAGTGGATGCCTGCAAGACTGTCGAAAAACACGTAGTGACTGGCAACAACCTGACCTTGGCTTATTTTACGGCTACCATCGCCGCTTATGTCAATATTGATGGGTTCACTTAGAGTAATGTTCTGATCTTCATCAAAAGCATACAGATTATCATCGTCAAAAGTATCATTACCCACGTCGAAGGGTTGCGTGGTTTCAAGCTTAACAAACTGCCCATTGCCGTTTTGGCGTATGATCTTGCCATCAATGACAGTGGCGAACGTTGGTGTCGCTATTGCGGCCACCATCCATGCGATTGCAATCTGTCTAAACATACTATCCCCTATGCGTCGTATGGGTAAATCAACGCTACCTTGTTTGAAGCAAAGATGAAGCGATAACATGGTGCCGTCCAGTAACGATTACTTTAACTCTTGGATCAGCCCGACAGTGTTGGGGGTGAGCCGTGGTGAGATTGTAAATATTATGCTACCATGCCTAATCAATATTATCTGCATTACAAGAGAGTACATTAATGAACGATGAAGCGCAGAATAGAACCATGGCTGATTTGGCAAAACAACTTGGCCCCAATTCAGCAATTAGAACTATGTCAAAGTTAAATTTAGCTACTGATATAAACAAAATTTATAGTCAATCAGCAATTAATCATTTAGCGGCAACATTTAATCCTGAAATTGGTAGTACTAATGAAATATTTAGGCGGGTATCTGATGCCATTAATGCCTCAGCTGTCAGTCGCTTTGGTATAGATGCTCAGAATATTTTAGGGGCAGTGAAAATGCAGGAAGCTTTTGTTGCCAATTTTGGGTTACCTGATTTGAGCGTATATAAAAGTATAACTAAACAATTAAATACACCAGATCTTGTTAAAACGCTTGCTTCATATCATGAAAGCCAGTCTTCCATCGTTCAAGCTATGAAAAAAATGGAAAGCCCGTGGTTAAGCGCAATTGATCAGGTAACATCTATTGATGCTTTTGCTCGTCTTCAAGGTATTGGCAGCCTGATCAGTCAGAACCATGGGTTCACACAAGATATTGCCAAAATTTTAAGAGAAGATTTAGGTGATTGGCGTGATGAGATTACTTGGACAAAACATGAATTGAATAGCTTTGATGAGCGTAGGAACAAATATGTGAATTTAGGCTTCAACCCATCAATAACGGAGTTTCCGGCTCCTGCTTTTCATCAGAGTCTAGAATGTTCTGGGCTAAGTATTGATCCGCCCGAATTATTAGATACTTATGGTTCCCCAATTCCAAAAGCTGATAATAAGCAGGAGCAGGAGGCATTTGAAAGAACAAATAATGCTCATGCTTGGTTACATGGTTTGGAAAGCCACGTGCGCAGGTTTATTGATGTTCATATGACTAAGCAATTTGGAGAAAAATGGCCGATTTCAAATCTACCAAATAATATGTATGACCAGTGGGTGGAAACCAAACGTAAAGATAAAAGCGATAGAGAACTTCCAATACTTCACTATGCTGACCTTACTGATTATGAGCGTATAATTTGCCGCAAGGATAATTGGAAAATAGTTTTCTCTACTTTTTTCTCTAGGCCTGAGTTTGTACGTGAATCTTTTCAGCGCCTTTATCCAATTCGCCATGACATCGCGCATTCAAGATTAATTACCAAAGATGATGAATTGTTTTTATTTACTGAGACAAAAAAATTAATGAATATAATTATACTCCAAGGTTAGCGAATACCCCCACCACCATAAACACGTGTTCAATCAGCCTATAAGAACGTATGACGTGGCTTGGGGCGTAGGGTGTCGTACTTTGCACGCACCGTTCTGGCATTGCAACAAATGGTGCGTGGGAACCACACACCCTACAATTCATTTAGGAAACTCTGATTAAAGCAAAAACTTTGAAGAAATGTCAGACCCTGCCCGGGTGGGGGCCTGCGCTATGGTTTCCAAATTCGAATTTTTACGAAGAACATAATACATATCAACTAGATGCAGCGTTGCAAAAGCCCCCGCCGAGGGGCGGGCAGGGGCTGGTATTTTTTCAAAATACCCAGTGGTGTATTATTTAAAGGTTCCCTGAATTAATACCCCCGCCAAATCCAGCCGCCGCCAAATATCCGTGTCCCATCCGCCTGATAAAACACACAAGCTTGCCCGGGGGCGACACCTTCTTCGGCGGTTAGCAATTCAACCGTGGCGGTGTCCGGCCCAAGCGGGCGGATTATTGCGGGTTTGGGGGTGCGGGTGGATCTTACGCGCACTTCGATGTGCCATTCTTCGCGGCTATCGAAGGGTTTGTCGCCCAGCCAGTTAATCTCTCGTATCGCAATATGCGTGGTGCCAAGCGCCTCTTTCGGGCCGACAATGACTTGTTTGGTTTCGGGGTCTAGTTTGATCACATAAAGCGGTTCGCGCCCACCGATGCCAAGGCCTCGGCGTTGGCCTATGGTATAGTGGATCACACCTTTGTGTTGGCCCAGAACCTCGCCATCTATATGCACGATATCGCCGGGGTCAGCGGCACCCGGGCGTAATTTTTCGATTACGGCGGCGTAGGAACCGTTGGGGACAAAGCATATGTCCTGGCTGTCGGGTTTATCGGCCACAGGCAGGCCGAACTTGCGGGCGAGTGCGCGGGTTTCTGCCTTGGAGGGCAGGTGGCCCAGTGGGAAGCGCAGGTATTCCAGTTGATCCTGTTTGGTGGAAAACAGGAAATAGCTTTGGTCGCGGTCGCCGTCGGCGGCTTTGTGCAGCTCGGCCTTTTGCGGGCCTTGGAAGCGTTGGATATAGTGGCCGGTGGCCATGCAATCGGCATCCAGGTCTTTGGCGGTTTCCAACAGGTCGCGGAATTTGACGCGCTCGTTGCAGCGGATGCAGGGCACGGGGGTGGCACCTGCCAGATAGGCGTCTGCGAATTCGTCGATCACGCTTTCTTTGAATTTGTTCTCATAATCCAGCACATAATGCGGAAAGCCCATTTCATCGGCGACGCGACGGGCATCATGGATGTCACGCCCTGCGCAACAGGCACCTTTTTTGGCCAATGCCGCCCCGTGATCGTAAAGTTGCAGGGTGACACCGACCACATCATAGCCTTCTTCTGCCAACATAGCAGCCACAACAGAACTGTCGACGCCGCCCGACATGGCGACAAGCACACGGGTATCTTTGGGCGCTTTGGCAAAGCCCATGGAATTCAGTTTGGTTTGAGTATCAGCAGACATGGTTACGATCCTATGAATACATCGCTTTATATTAAAAAGCTGCACACTCACAAGAGGGGTTTTCATATGTGATTAAGGGATTTGGGGCAAAAACCAAGTGTAGACAAAGTATGAGTAGTGCAATGTATGTGAAAAAAAACAAAGGGCCCAGCTATGTGACTCTGCCGGATGGGCGCAAATTGACACGGTCGGATTTGCCGCCGCGTGATACCTTGCGGTGGGTGGCTTCGCGCAAGGCCCGTGTGGTGTTGGCGGTTTCAGCCGGATTGCTGGTAAAGGGTGAGGCGTGTGAAATGTACGGATTATCGGAAGAAGAATTTGACGGCTGGCTTGCGGCGGTAAAATCGCATGGTATCAGTGCTTTAAAGACAACTAAGTTACAAAACTATAGACAACCTTAGGTGGAAACGCTATTTTGTTCTTGGGAGTAACCAGTGGTTAACCATTGTTGCGCAGAGTGTAGGGAATATTAACCAACCGTTCGCGGAGGAAACACATGCGTATATTACTGGTCGAAGATGACCCAACCACTTCCAAAAGCATCGAATTGATGCTGCAAAATGCCAATTTTAATGTTTATGCCACCGATATGGGCGAAGAAGGCATCGATTTGGCTAAATTATATGATTACGATTTGATACTTCTTGATCTGAACCTGCCTGATATGGACGGGCATGAGGTTTTGCGTCAGCTACGCAATGCCAAAATAGCCACGCCGATTTTGATCTTATCGGGATATGATACCATTGAAGATAAGATTAAGGGCTTTGGTTACGGGGCCGATGATTATCTGACAAAACCGTTTGACCGGGCTGAACTGGTGGCGCGTATTCTGGCGATTGTACGTCGGTCACAGGGTCATGCAGAATCGGTGATTGAAACTGGGGGAATTTGTGTGAACCTTGATCAAAAAACCGTCGATGTTGGCGGCGAGAAAGTGCATTTGACAGGTAAGGAATACCAGATGTTTGAACTGTTATCGCTGCGCAAGGGTACAACCTTAACCAAAGAGATGTTCCTGAACCACCTTTATGGCGGCATGGATGAACCTGAATTGAAAATCATCGATGTGTTTATCTGTAAGCTGCGTAAAAAACTGGCGGAAGCCACGGGCGGTGACAGCCATATTGAAACCGTATGGGGGCGGGGGTATGTTTTACGTGATCCTGTTGTAGAAACCCCAAGGGTTCTGGCCGTGGCAGGGTAAAAACCGCTGGACGGTTTTGCCGTCTCGCCGTACATCTTAATATAAAGATAATGGCGGGGTGGCGTGGTGCCGGAAATTGCAGTTTCTAAACTTTCAAAAGATCAGGCAAAGGCGGAACTGGCCCGTCTTGCCAAGGTTTTGGCATCCGCGAACCAACGGTATCATACGGATGATGCACCCGAAATATCTGATGCGCAATATGACCGCTTAAAGCAGCGTAATGCAGATATTGAAGCGGCTTTTCCGGATTTGAAACGCGCAGACAGCCCAAGCGACCAGGTGGGCGCTGCGGTTTCTGAGACATTCTCAAAAATCACCCATGCGGTGCGGATGTTATCGCTTGGTAATGCTTTTGATGATGAAGATGTTGTTGATTTTGATACCCGTGTGCGTAAGTTTCTGGGAACAGCAATGGGCACAAAGTTGTTGTACACCGCAGAGCCAAAAATTGACGGGTTGTCACTGTCTTTACGCTTTGAAAAAGGCCACCTTATTCATGCGGTGACACGCGGGGACGGTGAAGTTGGTGAGAATGTAACCAATAATGCACGCACCATTGCGGATATTCCCCAAACCATCACGGGTGCCCCCGATGTGATGGAAATTCGCGGCGAAGTGTATATGAGCCACGCTGATTTCGATGCGTTGAATGACGCACAAGTTAAAAAAGGTGCCAAGGAATTTGCCAACCCGCGTAATGCGGCTGCGGGGTCTTTGCGACAGTTAGATGCCAAAATAACCGCCGCCCGCCCTTTGCGGTTTTTCGCATATGCATGGGGCGAATTGTCAGAGCCGTTGGCAGGAACACAAACTGCGGCGATTGCACGTATCGCGGCAATGGGGTTTTCAACCAATCCGCTAACTAAAACCTGTGACGGCCCAAAAGCATTGATTGCACAATATGCGCGTATTGAAGAACAACGCGCGACCCTTGGCTATGATATAGACGGGGTGGTTTACAAGGTTGATGATCTGTCTTTGCAGGCGCGTCTGGGATTTCGATCAACCACACCGCGTTGGGCCATCGCCCATAAATTTCCCGCCGAAATTGCCCACACGCGTATTGAGGCAATAGAAATTCAGGTCGGGCGCACCGGCGCACTTTCACCTGTGGCGCGGCTTTTGCCTGTGACTGTTGGCGGTGTGGTGGTGTCGAACGCCACGCTGCACAATGAAGATTATATTAAAGGGGTGGATAGCAAGGGCAATGCAATCCGCGAGGGCCGCGATATTCGGGTGGGCGATTGGGTGGAAGTGTACCGCGCCGGCGATGTAATCCCGAAAATCCGCGATGTTGACCTGTCAAAACGGCCCGATGACAGTGTGCCTTATGATTTCCCGACGATTTGCCCTGAATGCGGATCCCCCGCGATCCGTGAAGAAGGTGACAGTGTCGCGCGGTGTACGGGTGGCATTATTTGCCCGGCGCAAGCCGTTGAAAAATTGAAACATTTCGTAGCACGCGGGGCTTTTGATATAGAAGGTCTGGGGGCGAAACAGATTGAGATGTTCTTTGAGGATGCAGAGCTACCTGTGAAAGAACCCGCAGATATATTCACGCTGGAAAACCGCGATGCGCAGAACTTTACCAAGTTGAAAAACCGCGATGGTTGGGGGGCACGGTCGGCGACTAATCTGTTTGCCGCGATCAATGAGAAACGTAAAATACCATTGAACAAGCTGATTTTTGCACTGGGTATGCGCCATGTTGGCGATAGCACAGGCACGCTTTTGGCCAATAATTATGGATCATGGGCCGCATTTGAGGCTGCAATGGATGCCGCTTTTGATCATAAAGGTGAGGCTTGGGAACAGCTGAATGCCATCGACGGGGTTGGGCGGGTGATGGCCACCGCCCTTGTTGACACATTTCACAAAGGCGAGGCCCGTGATGCAATTGATCGGCTAGTTGCTGAACTGGACGTGCAGGATATGGCCAAACGCGATACTTCCGGCAGCCCGGTTGCGGGTAAGGTGGTTGTATTTACAGGCACGTTGGAATTGATGTCACGGGCCGAGGCCAAGGTGCGGGCTGAAGATTTGGGCGCGAAAGTTTCCGGGTCGGTTTCCAAGAAAACCGATTATGTTGTGGCGGGGCCAGGGGCTGGCTCTAAGGCTAAAAAGGCCAAGGAACTGGGCGTTACCCTGTTAAGTGAGGCCCAATGGCTTGATCTGATCGGGAAAAACGGGTGATATTAACCTTATGAGCCGCCGCCCCGAAATTCTGTTTCCGTTGTTTGCCGATCTGAAAGGTCTGGACGGGGTTGGGCCGCGCACGGTGGAACATTTTGCCAAGATGGATGTGGAAAAGCCGCGTGATTTACTGTTCACGCTGCCGCATAATATTATCGACCGCAAAATCATCAGCAGCATTAATCAGGCTGATCTGCCAAGTGTTGTGACGGTTGAGGTTGAAGTGGGTTTGCACCAGCCCAATGCCATTAAAGGCCGACCTTACCGTGTGATGGTGCAAGATGCGCAAAATACGTTTCAACTGGTGTTTTTTCATGCCCGTGAAGATTGGCTGCGCAAACAGTTGCCTGTAGGGCAACGGCGGGTGATCTCGGGCAAGTTAGAAGTGTTTGATGGTTTGGCGCAGATGGTGCACCCCGACTATGTTTTGCGGGTGGATGAGGTGGATCAGATCCCTGAAGTGGAAGCGGTTTATCCGCTGACATCGGGGGTGACACAGAAAGTTATCAGCAAGGCGGCACAGGCCAGTTTGGGTCGGATAACGGATTTGCCGGAATGGATAGAGCCATCTGTTCTAGCGAAAAATCAATGGCCTGCATGGCATGATGCGGTTATAAATGCGCATCATCCAAAGACCATAAGTGATTTGTCACCCAGTGCAAAAGCCCGTGAGCGGTTGGCTTATGATGAGTTTTTGGCGCATCAAGTGACGCTTTCTTTGGCGCGGGCCAGAACGCGGCGGGCCAAAGGTTTTACCACCATTGGCACAGGCGCATTGCGCAATAAAGTTTTGGCAGCCTTGCCCTATAAACCCACTGCGGCCCAAAACCGCTGCATTACAGAAATTGCCGATGATATGGCCCGCGAAGAACGGATGAACCGGCTTTTACAAGGTGATGTCGGGTCAGGTAAAACGCTGGTGGCGTTCATGGCTTTGCTGGCAACGGTTGAAGCAGGCGGGCAGGGCGTGATGATGGCGCCTACTGAAATTCTGGCGCGTCAACATCTGGCAAGCTTGCAACCATTGGCGGAAAATGCAGGCGTTGTGCTGGAAGTTTTGACCGGGCGCGATAAGGGGCGCGAACGTGCGGCCAAATTAAAGGCATTGGCGGCAGGTGACATTCATATTCTGGTGGGCACCCACGCGGTGTTTCAAAAAGATGTTATATTCAGCAGGTTACGACTTGCAATCATTGACGAGCAGCACCGTTTCGGGGTGCGTCAACGCATGGATTTAGGCGCAAAAGG
>JAESRV010000096.1 GCA_016764475.1 Amylibacter sp. | reverse complement strand
CCAGATATGTGAATAGGCATGCAAAATTGACCCAGTTGTTTTGTTAACATCCACGTATTTGTGCGTGGAGAATGAGCAGGTAAACTTCACGCATACCGCCAACGCGGCGGGCGAACGTTCTGGCGATGAGGCGTTTGTGATCTACCGCCCCACAGGCCAGATCATGTGGGCGTTGATGGACGGTGCAGCACAGGCGCAGATTAACATCCAGCTGGATGGGCAGGTGTTTGATTTATTGGCTTGATAGGGCTGTGATCATTCAGTTAGTACTCTTACAAAGCCCCATAAACTGACTATGTGCCGACGCCATAGATTATGTCACTATACCCCCTTGCATTTCGTGTTTTTTACGATAGAAACCGCCCCAGTGAAGTGCTGCAGTAGCTCAGTGGTAGAGCGCGTCATTGGTAATGACGAGGTCGGGAGTTCTATTCTCCCTTGCAGCACCATTACTACTTTCCCTTATTAATGCTCCCCTTAAAGCCTTGAATCCTAGGGTCAGGACCTATAAAACCTTAACGGATTACAACAGTTTTGGCAGGGCTATAATCGCCCAGATCACCCCTGTGGCAATCGCAGTCATGGTAACGGCAGCACATGCCACATCTTTTGCTTTTTTCGATAAAGGGTGAATGTCTTCGGAAATACGGTCAATGGCAGCTTCAATGCCCGTGTTCATCAGTTCCATCACCAATACCAACAAACCAAAGCCGATAATCAATGCCCGTTCAACTGGCGACATTTCAAGGGTAAAGGTTAAGGCGGCTGAAACGATATTGGCCGCAACCCATTGTGAAAAGCTGGGCTCATCTATCCATGTGATTTTGATACCTTCCCAAGTCAGAACAGCACGGTTTGCAATACGCGCAGTTTCGCGCTTTAGGTATTTCAACATATCTTTTTAACCTTCTATTTGGAACATTTTACGCCGTGATGTGGCACCGCGTATCAATTTTAACTTACTCTTTGGCACACCTATCGCTTTAGATAAAAGCTTAATTACGGCAGCCGTTGCTTTGCCATTTTCAGGAACCGTTGTGACATAGACCCTAATATCCGTATTATCCAGCTTGATTTGGTTGCGCGATGCTTTCGGGGTCACCACCACCTCAAAGGGCTTATCCTTTTGCGCCAGATAGCTAAGGTCAATGCTTTTCAAAATCCTGCCCTAAATTGCGGCTTTGCGATCAGGCAAAGCCATGTCATAGATTCGTTAAAGCAACCTAAGGGGAAAAAACAGATGAAAACAGGGTTTTTCTGGGATGAGAAATGTTTCTGGCATGGCGGTGGCAATTATGCGTTTACCCAGCCCGTTGGTGGTAATGTGCAGCCCTATGCCAGTGGTGGCCTGCCAGAAGACCCTGAAACCAAGCGGCGATTGAAAAATCTGATTGATGTGACGGGGCTTGCAAAAGAATTGCTTTGCCAGTCAGCAGAACCTGCCAGCATGCAAGATTTACGCCGTGTACACCCTGACAGTTACTTAACCGCTTTTAAAAATATGTCTGATACAGGGGGGGGCGAGTTGGGTTTACGCGCACCTTTCGGGCAAGGCGGATATGAAATTGCGGCCCTTTCAGCCGGGTTGGTCAAGGGGGCGTTGTTTAGTGTGTTGGCAGGCGATTGCCAGAATGCTTACGCTTTATCACGCCCGCCTGGCCATCACTGCCTGCCTGATTTCCCCAACGGGTTTTGCCTGCTGTCTAATATCGCGATTGCGGTAGAGGCGGCTTTTGCCCAAGGTTTGACCAGCCGTGTGGCTATTGTTGACTGGGATGTGCATCACGGCAATGGCACCGAGGCCGTGTTTTATGATCGCGATGATGTGCTGACTATTTCGATCCATCAGGAAAATAATTACCCGCTGGATACAGGGGCTGCCGTGGATTGCGGATCAGGGGACGGTGTGGGGTATAATATGAATATCCCGCTACCGCCCGGTGCGGGGCACGCGACCTATTTAGAAACGATGCAGCGGTTGGTTTTACCCGCTTTGGATAATTTCGCCCCTGATGTGATTATTATCGCCTGCGGCTATGATGCCGCAGCAATCGACCCGTTGTCACGCATGATGGCCACGGCACAGACGTTTCAAGACATGACGGGCATGGTTATGACTGCCGCCGAAGAGCTGTGCGACGGGCGTTTGGTGATGGCGCACGAAGGTGGGTATTCTGAAATATATGTACCGTTTTGCGGGCATGCCATTTTAACACAAATGTCGGGCAGTGACATAGAGGCAGACGGTCCTTTCGCTGACACGTTTGAGATACGTCAACCGAATGCGCGGGTTCAGGCGTTCTATTCCAGTATTATTGACGACTATGTAGAGCTGTTTGGCTTTTAGCTTTGCAGTTCTGCCAAGCCCTTGAACAATTCTAACGCTTCAGGGTTTGCCATGGCTTCAGTGTTCTTGACCGCACGCCCATGCACCACATCGCGCACGGCCAGTTCGGTGATTTTACCGGATTTCGTGCGCGGGATGTCTGCCACGGCAATAACCTTGGCAGGCACATGGCGCGGTGTGGCATTTTGGCGGATCTCGGTTTTGATGCGTTTGATCAAGGCCTCATCCAGTGTGGCCCCGTCCCGCAAACGCACAAACAACACAACGCGCACGTCGTTATCCCATTGCTGCCCGATCACCAAACCTTCCAGCACTTCTTCGATACGCTCGACTTGCCGGTAAATTTCAGCCGTGCCGATACGCACACCGCCCGGGTTCAATACCGCGTCAGAGCGACCAAAGAAGGTCATGCCACCTTGGGCAGTTAATTCCACCCAGTCACCGTGGTGCCAAACATTGTCGAATTTTTCGAAATAGGCGGCACTGTATTTTTTGCGATCCGGATCATTCCAGAAACCTACGGGCATAGAAGGGTGGGCAGATGTGCAAACCAGTTCTCCCGGTTCGCCCTGCAAAGGATTGCCGTTTTCATCGAACACTTGCGTGTTCATGCCCAGATGGCGTTTCTGGCACTGGCCGCGATAAACCGGGCTGATCGGGCTGCCGCCGACGAAACAAGCGACAATATCAGTGCCACCTGCAACGGAAGACAGGCAAACGTCGGATTTCCAATCGCTATATATATAGTCGTAGCCTTCAGGGGCCAGCGGTGATCCTGTGGACAGGATTGTGCGCAAGGCGGATAGATCATGGGTTTCAACGGGTTTTATGCCCGCTTTGGCGCAAGCGTCGATGTATTTGGCGGAAGTGCCAAATTGGGTGACACCTTCGGATGCGGCGATATCGGCCAGTATATTACCGTCGGGGTAAAACGGTGAGCCGTCAAACAACACCAGTGTGGTACCTGATGCCAGCCCTGTGACCAGCCAGTTCCACATCATCCAGCCGCATGTGGTAAAATAGAACAAGCGGTCATTTGGTTTAATATCGCATTGCAACTGGTGTTCTTTTAAGTGCTGCAACAGCACGCCGCCAACGGAATGGATGATACATTTGGGCAGGCCTGTGGTGCCCGATGAGAACATTATATATAGAGGCGAGGCAAATTCAACGCGGGTATAGGCGATTTCTTTGGCTTCATATGTGGCCAAGGCATCGGCCCAATGCAGGCCTTTTGCGCCCAGAACAGAAATATCCGCAGATGTTTCCACATAAGGAATAACAATGACTTTTTGCACGGATGGCAAATCTTGGGCCAGCTGGGCGGCTACTGCTAAAGAAGAATGTGTTTTGCCGTTGTAGTGATAGGCATCTGCCGTGAACAGGATTTTGGGTTCGATTTGACCAAAGCGGTCTTTGACGCCGTTCAAACCAAAATCAGGTGAGCACGATGACCAGACGGCACCTAGGCTGGTGACGGCCAGCATGGCGGCGATGGTTTCGGGCAGGTTGGGCACAAAAGCCGCAACGCGGTCGCCCTGCCCTATGCCTTGTGCAATTAAGACCTGTTGTAGTTTTGAAACGGTTTGTTTCAGATCATCCCATGACCATTCAGTACGGCTGCCATCTTCGCTGCGAAAGATAATGCATGGGCCTTCGCCTGCGTGCCCCAAAAGGTTCTCTGCGAAATTGATTTTTGCGTCTGGGAAAAACTGCGTGTCTATAAGAGTGTTGGTTTGAGCCATCACCGGGCCGGATTTATCACCGATAACCCCGCAGAAATCCCATAGCGCATCCCAGAACTGTATGGGGGATGAAACTGACCAGTTCCATATGGCATCATAATCCAGGGCCGCGTTGCCCGATTGTTTGGAAGTGGCCGCAATAAACTTGGCCAGCAGACTGGCTTCGATACGGGCTTGTGATGGTGCCCACATTGGTTGCAAATTATCAGACATGTCGCCCCTCATTGATATAGTGGCAATCTGTCAATTTTTTTACGGAAGTGCCAGTGCGTATTTCTACTATTTGTTGGTTTTTGGGGCTAAATTAAAAACGCAACCGTCTATCGCGTATTTAGGGGGGGTTAGACACAGGGCTTTGGCAACCTTCCATGCAGCCACTACTTTAGGTACATAACCACGTGTTTCCGCGAAAGGGGGTACACCTTTATGCTTCCTAACGGCGTTTTCACCTGCATTATATCCTGCCAGCGCCAGTACAGCATCATGGTCAAACTCTTTAAACAACCAATCAAGATAAGCGACCCCGCCTGCAATGTTTTGTTTCGGGTCGGTGCTGTCTTTTACATTAAAACGTTTTGCTGTAGATGGAATAAGCTGCATCAGCCCCACGGCACCCGCTGAACTGACCGCATCAGGCTTTCCCGCAGACTCGACCCCCATGACCGCCAATACTAATGCCGGTGAAATATCTTTGCCAATGGTTGCCAGTAATATGTCTGTTCCATAAGTGGCCACCAGTTTACGCATCGTGGCTAAACTGGGTGCCAGGCTTTGGGCGTTTTTCGGTAATTTATTAAGTTGCCGCTCTGCTTCGTTCAGGCGCATTAACGATGCCCCTGCTATATCATGCTTAAAATCAGACCAGAACCAGTCATATTGATTAACCGCATTTATAGTTTTTGTTGCGGTATTCGGCTTGCCCGCAATATTAGGTATCTTTTTTGAAGCCGCTTTTGGTTCTATTTGGATGTTTATGCGTGACCCCAAAGGTAATTGCCCAACCTTCACACGTTTAAATGTATACTCAGTACCTGCTTGTGCGGCTCCATTAGACATCACAAAACCAGCTAATATTAAACATTGGCATAAATTCATGCGCCATGACTGTGAATACTTCTGTGAATACTTCTGTGAATACTCCATCGAAACCTGCTCTTTTTTTTCATTCTTTATACGTGATTTTATTTAAAACGGGGGGAATGCGGCCATATTTGCGCAAATACTGTGGCATTACTGACATAGTCATGGGTATATATATCAAGCACACATAAAGATTCAAAAGAATATTTCACCTTAAGGTGCTGTTTTTAATTAATATAATAACAATAAATACAACTTTATTTGGGTTTTTTTAGTTTTTTTTAAACCAGCCAAACTGTTGCCGCATTTAAAGGGCTTATTAGGTCTCGAAAGCACGGGAACAAACCCAAACAAACAAAGCTTTCTTAACTTAGAGACCTTGGAGGGTACACAAATGAAAAAGTTTTTAAATGATGAATCAGGCGCTGTAACAGTTGATTTCGTAGTTCTGACAGCTGGTGCTGTTTTGATCGCAGTTGGCGTTGGTTCAGCACTAGGCGCTAAAGTTACTGCAGCTATCAGTACTATCGATATACTATAGGCTAATAAACACATATAGTGCTGTTTGATTACATTTGGTGCAGGCTTAGTCTTACACTAAATTCACATCACTATTTTTTAGCGATTATGGGTTTCCCATATACCAAAAAACAAGGGATAGCTGCATCTGTGGCTACCCTTTTAATGTTTCACACTAATCTGATTGCTTAGATGTGTGAAACTGAAATACTAGCTAATTTAAGGGGTTATCATGCGCATTGTCTTTGCATTGGTATTAATACTTGGTGTTTCTCTTGCAGGGGGTGCGGTCTATTTCGCATCACAGCAGTTTAATGCCAATCAATCAAGAATAGCCGAACTTACCAACCGTATCACAAAAAATGTTGAGATGGTTGAAGTGTATGTTGCAGCTTCCGAGCTGAAATATGGCCAGGTATTAACAAAAGAAGATGTAAAAATAATCGAATGGCCTCTGAAAAGTATACCTGAAACCGCCTTTACAAAGGCTAAAGATCTTTTTGGCGATGATGGTGAAACGGATACTCGCATTGTAATCCGGGTGATTGATCCCGGTGAGATTTTACTTTCAACCAAAGTCACCAATCTGGGCGAAGATGCGGGTGTTGCATCACGCCTTGAAAAAGGTATGCGCGCCTTCACAATAAAAGTTGATGTAGCTTCCGGTGTATCGGGTTTCTTACGCCCCGGTGATAAGATTGATATTTATTGGACAGGTCAAGTAGAGCGCGGCAGTACAGTTACAAAACTTATTATGGATGGAATTTCGCTTATCGCGATTGACCAAACCTCTGGCGAAGTCAGTTCTACCGCTACAGTTGCAAAAACTGTAACCGTTGCAGTATCCCCGAAAACCGTTGCCAGCCTAGCACAAGCCCAATCAACGGGAAAACTGTTACTTTCCTTACGCGGTGTAAATGATGAAACTGTTTCAGGCATTATTGAGGTTACGCAAAATGACCTTTTGGGACGTGTAGCAGCTGAAGCAGAAGTAAAAATAATTGAACGCATATGCACAATTAAAACACGTAGAGGGGCGGTTGTAATCGAAGTTCCTATTCCCTGCTCAAACTAAAATAACACACATAATACCTTTAAAAGGCGCATTCAGATGCGCCTTTTTTGTATATTTAACAGGGGTATCTGATAGCTGTCATGTAGATAGATCAGCTACTGTTGCGAGTTATCCACAGTAAGAAACTCTATTAACGCTTTGATTCTTGCAATAAAAACAGAAATATCGCATGGTGTACAAAATAATAAAAAAAGAAAACAGTGGTCAGAGAGGCAGATCACATGAAGCTTACGAAAGTATTAGGCACGGTTTTAACCGGGTTGTTGTTTAGTGCAACACTTCCCGCACATATTACTTTGGCCCAGAACACACTTAAAATCATGCGAGGCTCTGCAAGCAGTGCCATCTCGGTGAAATTGAACCGGGCGATTGTGATGGAGTCTGAACAAGCATTCGCAGAGCTTTCAGTTGCAAATCCGAGTATTGCCGATATCGCGACCCTTTCGGATAAAACAATCTACATCTTGGGCAAGTCACCTGGACGGACTGTTTTAACCCTTCTGGGGCCAGACGGAAAATTGATTACCAATGTGGATATTAAAGTCACCCCGGATCTGGCCGAGCTTAAAGAACTATTAAGAGAGACGCTGCCGCGCGAAAACATCAAAGTACGATCCGCAAATGACGGCATCGTTTTAAGCGGCACTGTATCAGGGGCCGCAAAAGTAGCTTTGGCTATGGATCTGGCCAGGCGTTACGCCCCTTTTGATGCTAATATTTCAGAATACAAGCTTACAAACCTACTTTCTGTAGGCGGTTCACAGCAAGTAATGTTAAAAGTTCGCTTTGCAGAAATGAAACGTACAGTTGCCAAAAGCTTAAGCGCATCTATTGGCCTAACTGGAACCCAAACTAGAGGATCCACCACAGTTGCCGCTGGCTTGAATACCGGTACAGGTATTAATGGTACGCGTACTGGCGCATTAAACGTTGGTATTACTTCAGGCGGGTTGGCAATTAACCTGTTATTGGAAGCCTTGGAAAGCAAGGGGTTAATTCGTACATTAGCAGAGCCGAATTTAGTTGCTTTATCAGGTGCCGAAGCTAATTTTCTGGCAGGTGGTGAGTTCCCGATACCTGTAGCACAAGACAACAATGGCGGTATTACTGTTGAATTCAAACCATTCGGCATTGAAATGAAATTCATTCCGACCGTTATTGATGGCGACCTTATCAATCTGGTCATTGATACATCTGTCAGTGAGATAGATACGGGAAATTCACTTATCTTGAATAATATATCCATACCTGCGTTCTCAAAACGCCAGGCATCTACTGTTGTTGAAATCAGAGATGGCCAAAGCATTGCAATTGCAGGACTTTTGCAAGACGAGTTTCGGGATTTGGCCGGCCAAGTGCCTTGGCTTGGGGATATACCGATTTTGGGGGCTTTGTTCAGAAGTGCCGACTATTCAAGAAGCCAAACCGAACTTGTTGTAATTGTCACACCGCATATAGTAAGTCCTGTTGACGGTGATACGCTTTCTTTACCAACAGACAGAGTTATACTTCCTAGTGAAAATGATCTGTTTTTACGTGGTAAAGTCGAAGGCGGTAAAAGAACTGTAAAACGCGGAACCGTAGCAGCACAAGATTTCAGCGGTTCTTATGGCTATGTGATGGAGTGATATGATGAAAATTTCGACCTTATCCCTTACCATCGGCACATTGCTGTTATCTGCGTGTAGCGGTGCTGATTATATTTTATTCAAAGACCAAGAAATACAACCAGAAGTACGCAACGGCCCGTTTGGTGCCGCAGTTGCAAACAATGTAGCCGTTCAATCTGGCCTTCAAACCAACGAGATGCTGGCTAACCTTACACGCAAATTTGCAAACGAAACACCTGCTACAATCAACTTTGCGTTCAATTCTTCGCAGCTTGATGGGCAAGCCCGTGCAGCACTACAAAGACAAGCAGCCTGGATAAAAGCGCGGCCGCAAATTACTTTTACCGTGTTTGGTCACACCGACAAAGTGGGCGGGCCAGCCTATAATAAATCACTCGGTAAAAGGCGCGCACGCGCAGCCGTTAACTATATGATTTCATTAGGTGTAAGCAGGTCAAAGGTACGCGCGGTTGCTTCTTTTGGTGAAACACAACCCCTTGTGTTGACCGAAGGCCCAAATCGCCAAAATCGCCGAACTGTAACCGAAGTTTCCGGCTTTGGAAACGCCAAGAAAAGCGGCCAATTGGCTGGCGCTTACGCGTATGAGGTTTATCGTAGGTATATCACCTTGGAAAACCAGAAAATTTTGACGGAACGTGGCCAAGGTCTGATCGCGGCTACAACAACAGCAAACTAGCATCAAAGCTGATAATAATCACCAGCATCCAATCTATCTGTGCTTATGTAAATTAATGTGGCCCTTTTTTTAAAGGGGTCACACTGGTTTTATGCGTATTTACCTCGGAACCCATTAATTCTGATTCTAAGCTAAAAAATACCTAAATTTTTATCATTACCCCCCCAAAAATGACACATTTCCGAAGTACACCATTTAAGAGGAAGTTTCTCTCTTACGTCGAAAACGCCGAAGAGAAAAAACAATGGGCAAAAAAATGACTGATATAAAAGAAGTAAAAGAAGTTGAAAACGAAACCGTTAACGCATGTGCGATTGCACGTGATCTGGAAAATTTCGGATTACTCATCGAAGACTTGGAAAACAAACTTGGCGCAAGCTGGGGCGGTTTAGATTTTAACAACGCAGAAGATATTTTGCGCAGCTCACACGCAGATACCCTGAAATTCATCACCATCGCCCTGGATAAAAGTGATGAAGATGATTTAAGCGTTGTTGACAGTATTATTAAAGCCTCAAAAGAACGCGGGATTAAAATAATACTTGTGACACATGACCTTTCCACAGTTTCATTACACCAGTTGATGCGCCTTGGCGCAGATGATTTTGTACCCTACCCTATTCCTGAAAATGCTTTGAGCGATGCGATAGATCGTGTTCTAACCGTTCCCGAAGAAAAAGTGATCATCAAGGAAGTTTTCATTCAATCTGAAAGTGCGGCGGCCCCGGCAGTTAAAAAAGTGCGCCAAGGTGTTCTGTTGCCCGTCTACGGGTTGGCCGGTGGTGTAGGTGCCACAACATTTTCAACGAACCTTGCATGGGAAATGCAAACTATTTTAGAGCCACAAGGTAAAACTGTTTGCATTATGGACTTTGATTTCCAATTTGGTTCCGTCGCTACATACTTAGACGTTGCAAAAAATGAGGCCGCATTTGAATTGATCTCAGAAGTCGGCAATGCAGACGCTGAATCGTTCAAACAAGTTGTTTCAAAATATAAAGATAAGTTGGCGGTTTTACCATCTCCGCAAGATGCCGTTCCTTTGGAATTCATTAGCGCGGAAGATGTAAAGCACATTATTGATTTGGCCAGATCCTGTTATGATGTGGTCATTATTGATGTGCCACGCACTTTGGTCAGTTGGTCTGAGGTATTATTAAACGAATGTGAATTGTACTTGTGCCTTATCGGTCTTGAGATGCGCTCGGCACAAAACACACAAAGATTTTTGCGTGCCTTGAAGGCCGAAGACCTGCCGTTTGAAAAAGCCCAGTTCATTTTAAATCGCGCCCCAAAAATGACAGATTTAAGCGGAAAATCACGCCTGAAAAGCATGACAGAGTCGCTGAATATTGAATTACGCTGGCAGCTTTCCGACGGCGGGAAACAGGTGGCAGCCACAGGTGATCACGGTGTTCCACTGGCAGAGATGGCAGCAAAGAACCCCCTTCGCAAAGACATTGTTAAAATCGCGGAAACTTTTGCACAGCTGTGTCAAGATGAACAGCTTTCCGCAGCAGCAGAGTAGGTCATATGTTTAAACGATACAGTAAAGCAAGCAGCCCGAAACCTGCGGTTGTACCAGAGAAAACAGCATCAGATCAGAAGTCAGAAACGGCCACCATAGAGAAACCAAAAGTTGTCATTCCGATGAAACTTCCGGTAGTGCCCCCTGTGAACATCGAAGATAATTCTAAAGACCAAAAACGCAAAGAGCGCTTAATGGATGTGCGCATGCAGATGCACAAACGCCTGTTGGAAACATTAAATCTTGCCGCGATTGATGATGCTTCCGAGGCAGATTTACGTCGTGAAATATCCGCTGTTACGGCAGATGGCCTGCAAGAAATCGGTATTGTCCTAAACAAATCCGAACGCGACGACCTGGTGCAGGAATTAATGGATGAAGTCACAGGCCTTGGCCCGTTAGAGCCGCTGCTGCGAGATGATGACATTGCAGATATTCTGATCAATGGACACAAGCAGATATTCATTGAAAAAAATGGGAAATTAACCCTGTCCAATGTGCGTTTTGCGAACGAGAAGCACCTTTTGCGGGTGATTGATAAAATCGTTTCCGCTGTTGGGCGCCGTGTTGATGAAAGCAACCCTTATGTAGATGCCCGTCTGAAAGACGGTTCACGTTTCAACGCGATCGTCCCCCCTATTGCTGTGGACGGCGCATTAGTGTCCATTCGTAAGTTTAAGAAAGAAAAGCTTAGCATTGAACAGTTGGCCGCATTCGGGGCTTTTACTGAAGAAATGGCAGCCTATTTGCACGCAGCGGTCGCAACCAGATTAAACATCATTGTTTCTGGCGGTACCGGCTCTGGTAAAACAACAACTTTGAATGCTTTGTCTAGTTTCATCGACGATGACGAACGCATCGCGACAATCGAAGATACTGCGGAATTGCAACTGCAACAAACCCATCTTGCACGAATGGAAAGTCGGCCTGCCAACGTTGAAGGCACGGGGGCCGTGACCCAAGAAGATTGTTTGCGCAACGCTTTGCGTATGCGCCCGGATCGGATTATCGTGGGTGAGACCCGTGGAGCCGAGGTTTTGGACATGCTTCAAGCCATGAATACCGGCCACGATGGTTCTATGACAACAATTCACGCCAATAATGCCCGCGATGCTATTTCACGCTTGGAAAACATGATTGCGATGACGGGTGTTGATCTGCCTATTTCTGCATCTCGGGCACAAATTGCATCTGCTGTAAACTTGATCGTACAGGTTAAACGCTTACAAGATGGTTCCCGTCGTATGACGTCAATCACCGAGATTGTCGGAATGGAAGGCGGGATCATATCCATGCAGGAAATCTTTAAATTCGAAGTTCACGGTACAGGAGCTGGTGGCAAAGTCATCGGTGATTTCACCGCTACAGGCATGCGTTCACATTACTCAGAGCGTTTCAAACAATGGGGCTACGACCTGCCTGCAAGTATTTACACCCCAAAAATAGCAACATAATAGGAATATAAGCCATGTCGATTGCCATACTTTTGCTATTACTGTTCATCGGTGTCATAATGATCATCGAGGGTTTGTACCTTGTTGTTTTCGGCAAGAATATCAAACTGAACTCACGTGTTAACCGCAGATTAGCCCTGCTGGAACAGGGTAAGGGCCATGAAGAGGTTCTAAACACCCTGCGTAAAGAACGCGCACAACATGCAAAATCAAAGAAAGTGCCTTTATTTTCTATTTTAGGGAACAAAGCGGCACAGGCAAATATCGCATTCTCACCAAAAGCATTGGTATTGATCATGATAGGCGTCACTATTGCAAGCTTTCTTATTATATTTATTGCAACCAGCATGTCACCACTTATCATTGGCTTTATTTCTATAGGTATGGGTGTGGGTGGCGTTTTTCTATGGTTAAACAATAAAGCAAAAGCCCGTCTTGCATTGTTTGAAGAACAACTACCAGATGCGGTTGAGCTTATTGTGCGGTCGTTACGGGTCGGGCACCCGTTTTCCAGTGCGATCAATGTTGTGGCTCAAGAAATGTCTGATCCAATAGGAACAGAATTCGGCATTCTTTCGGACGAGTCTACATATGGGCGCGACTTAACGGCAGCACTTGAAGATTTAGCCGACCGTATTGACATTCAGGACCTTCGTTTCCTTACCGTAGCCGTTGGCATTCAAGCACAATCAGGTGGTAACTTAGCAGAAGTATTGGATGGCTTGGGAAAAGTGATCAGATCGCGTTTCAAACTTTTCAGACGCGTAAAAGCCATAACGTCAGAAGCTAAATTTTCCGGCTATTTTCTATCTGCATTCCCGGGCGTTGCCCTGCTGGCTATTTTGATGATTAAACCAAATTACTATGATGATGTAATGGAAACACCCGTTTTCATTCCCGCATGTATTATTGTTGGCACCATGATGCTGATTAACATTTTTGTTATGCGCTCTATGGTCGATATTAAGGTGTAAAAGATGTCCGATATAATTGAAACAATCACATCACTACTGGGGCCTTCAGGGCCAATTTTAGTATTGGGCGCAATCGGGCTTGTCCTAATCACGCTGACATTGCCGTTTATTCTTGTTAAAAGAAAAAACCCATTTGACAGAATACAATCCCCAACCCAGTTTTTGCAGGCAGATGCAAAAGACTCTGAAAATCCTATTGTAAACCTTCGGGATACAAAAAAGAACGGGCCAAACTTAGACAAATTCGCATCTTTTCTTGAGCCACAGGACATAGAAGAGTATTCGAAAAAAAAGCTTAACCTTCTAAGAGCAGGTTATAATTCAAGAGATGCTGTTCGCAACTACCACTTTATACAATTTACATTAGCTATTTTGGGCATAATTGTTGGAGCCGTCTACGTTCTATTCTTTTCTACTGAAACAGAAATGACAAACCAATTATTAAAAGCTGCGGCACCTGCAGGTATTGGTTATTACTTACCTATTTATTGGATCAGCAGCCGTGTCGGCAAACGCAAAGAAGAGCTAGAGAGCGGCTTTCCAGATAGTCTAGATTTGATGCTTGTCTGTATTGAAGCGGGTCAATCATTGGATCAAAGCATTGCACGCGTTGGTAAAGAGCTTGTGCATTCATATCCACAGCTTTCCAATGAATATACTATCATCGCCAATGAAATGCGCGCTGGTAAGGACAAAGGGACTGTGCTGAAAGATTTTTCTGAGCGCGCAGGCGTACCGGACATTAAATCATTTGTTACCGTTCTTGTGCAATCGGCCCAGTTCGGTACCTCTATCGGGGATAGTTTGCGGATCTATGCTGCAGAAATGCGTGACAAAAGAATTATGCGCGCTGAAGAAAAAGCCAATAAGCTGCCAACCAAGATGACACTTTGCACAATGGGTTTTACCGTGCCACCGCTTTTGGTACTATTGGTCGGCCCTTCTGTATATCAAATCATGCAAGTATTTTAATAAGATCGGTTGGTACAGTGAAGCAGGCAAATCGAAACATAATATTGCTTGTAGCATTAACAAGCATTTTATTATCGGCCTGTGGTGAAAGCCCGAACGATCCTTTAACTGCTTTAAGCCAAGGCCCCGACGCAACCGTAGACTTTGCCCATATTTCCGAATCTGTCGACGGCTTGATTGTGGGACATAGGTTGATGGCGGCCGGCGAATATGAGGTTGCATTGCGCGCCTACACACGTGCTGCATCTGAACAGGGGTTGAATGTAGATGTGCTAAGTGCACTTGGTTCTGCAAACTTAAAACTTGGGCGGCTTAATCAAGCCAAAAAACTACTAAGGCGTGCCGTGGCAAAAGATGATCGTTTTGTGCCTGCGTGGAACAATCTGGGCGTTGTTTTATCAAACCAGGGAAATTTACAGGAAGCTAGACGCGTTTTTCAGCTCGCTTATGCTCTAGATAGAGGAAATTCTGAACAAATTCGCACAAATCTTACCAAAATTATCGCAAAGATCAAAAAAACAAGCTATACTGCCCAGAATAACAACAATAATAACTTTGAGTTGGTCAGGCGCGGAAATGGCAGATATCTGTTATTGAAGACGGCTAGTTCGAGCTAGAGCAAACAGGATATAGGCAATGCGAACTCCACTTAGAAATGTGGTTTGTTTGGTGGGTGCAGTCGGATTGGCGGCATGCAGCAACACCGGGAACCCATTTGCAAAAAAACAACCCGAGAAAAACGCGATCAACGTTATTGATGCGACAGACCTAACCGACATCATGTTAACAATCGCGGATCCGAATGAGGCTGTAATTTTCTTCAAAAATGCAAGTATAAAAGCCCCTGATCGCATTGATCTACAACGCGGTCTTGCGAGATCCTTACTGCGCGCCAAGCGTGCAACTGAAGCCCTTCCCGTCTACAAAAAAATTCTAAAACATGAAGATGCATCATACGAAGACCACGTCGATTATGCGGATGCTTTAATTCGCTCTAACAACTGGAAAGAAGCGGCAGCAGAATTGAATAAAATACCGCCGACAGTGGAAACGTTTAAACGCTATCGTTTGGAAGCAATAGTAGCAGACTCTAAAAAGCAATGGAAAAAAGCAGATAGTTTTTATGAAACCGCTGTGGGGCTGACCACACAACCGGCAAATGTATTGAATAACTGGGGCTATTCCAAGCTGACACGCGGGGATTACGAAGCTGCCGAAGACCTGTTTATGGAAGCAATTTCATATAATTCGAAACTATTCACTGCGAAGAACAACTTGGTTCTGGCCCGTGGCTCACAAAGAAATTATAAGCTGCCACTGATTAATTTAACGCAAGAAGAGCGCGCACAGCTTTTATACACTTTAGGACTAACTGCCGTTAAAAAAGGTGACGTCGCCATAGGGCGCGGCCTGATAGAGAGTGCTATTGAAACACATCCCCGCCATTTTGCTATTGCAGTGCGTAGCCTAGAAGCTTTGGGATAAGGGGCGGCCATGCTAAATTTACCTGAATATATTTTGCTTATACCGGCAATTCCGATAAGCATCTGGGTCGCTTGGAGTGATATGAAGTTTATGCGCATCCCAAATGTAGCATGTTTTGCACTATTTATCAGTTTCTTAATCTTAGCCCCGTTAACTTATAATTTAGATGAATACGGTTTTAGAATTGCACAGGGGCTGGTAATGCTGGTTCTTGGGTTTTTTGCAACCAGTATTGGCCTAGTAGGGGGTGGAGATTCTAAATTTGCCGCAGCAATGGCACCATTCATAGCTTTACCGCATATATTTCCATTCGTATTTCTTATCGGTGTATTATCTTTTATTTCCGTCATTATACATAAGTTAGTTGGGATCACGCCTGGCGTTAAAAATCTGATTAAAGACTGGGATTCCTGGAATACACACGGCATGTTCCCTTTCGGTATCGTTTTAGCCGCAAGTTTGGTTATTTATCTTTTATTGAACGGTTGGTATTTCTAAAAAAAACCTAATTTCGGCCTTAGTTCTGCTTACAAAATTTACTTTAAATAACCTTTATCGGCATAGACCGTATGTTATTTAGGGCAAAATACATGAATATGCATTCCAGAATTGCGCTGGCACCACTTGAGCCAACTACACTAGAAGAAATGGGTCTACCCATCGTTTTCGCTCGAGAGATATTCATTAAAACGATGTTTCGTAAAAACCTTGAACTTGCCACTGACATGGCCAAAGAACTGTGCATAACCGTTCCTATTGTGATGGAATTAATCGAGATGTGCCGCGCACAAAAGCTGATTGAAACCCTTGGCACTAATGGTGACGGCTCAAGTACACAGATCCGCTACCAAATGACTGAAACCGGAAAAAGCAGAGCTTTGCTTGCCCTGAAGCAGTCAGAGTATTTTGGGGCTTTACCTGTTCCCATGGCAGATTTTGCAATACAAGTTGAACGCCAGACTATTCGCAATGTTGGAATTACCAAGGTAAAGCTGGAAGATGCTATGGGGCATTTGGTTATCCCTGATGGCTTGTTAAATCAAATTGGCCCTGCTGTTAATTCGGGAAAATCAATTCTGATGTATGGCCCTCCGGGCAACGGTAAATCGTCAATTTCAAATGGTATTCGCGCAGCAATGGGCGACAAAATATTCATCCCCAGAGTGCTGGAATATGCGGGGCAAGTTATCTCGGTTTATGACCCGATTATCCACACCAGTGCAAGTGACCCGCAAGATAACATAAACAGCCTGCGCCGCGTAGGTGGCAGTTTTGACAAGCGTTACGTACAATGTGATCGCCCCTCTGTTATCACAGGTGGTGAGCTTACTTTGGATATGTTGGAGCTGAAGTATAATGTAACCTCTAAAACCTATCAGGCCCCGCTTCAGTTAAAAGCAGCCGGTGGTGTATTTATCGTAGATGATTTGGGACGTCAGAAAGAAACACCGCAAGCATTGATCAACCGCTGGATTGTTCCGATGGAAGGTGGCGAAGATATTCTTAGCTTGCAATCGGGTGAAAAATTCACTGTGCCATTTGACACACTGGTTATCTTTTCCACGAACTTTCACCCGAACAAAATTTTTGATGGTGCCGCTTTACGTCGGATTTCCTTTAAGATCCTGATCGAGGCCCCAAGCCGCGAAGATATGCTTCAGATATTTATGTTGGTCGCTAAAGCCAAAAGATTTGCCTTGGATAAAGAGGCCCTTACCTACCTGTTTGGTGTTAAATACCATGAAGTTAATAATAAATATGCGGCCTATCAGGCGCCGTTTATCATTGATCAGATGAGTGCTACTTGTGAATATCAAGGCCTGCCACGCATCATGACACGTGATCTAATTGACCAAGCATGGGCAAATATGTTCGTTGCAGACCGCGATATCGAAAGTTAATCAGAGTTTTTTCTGAATAGTTCCGATTGCGGATCACAGTTGAAAGTCAAAAAGAGACACTTATTTGAGCTGAGATATGCGTATATTTGGTGCATTTTTTCAGTTTTATTTGTAAAACTCCCGTAAAAAAGAGCTATCTAAAGACAATAACTTACCAAAAATCAGCACCTGCATTCAACATATATCGAATTGAATGTTAGTGTTTTGTGCTTGGAAGAATCTAAAGAAACCCCAAGTATAAGGTAACACGGTTCCTGCAGGAACGTGTTACCACCCTGGCTGATAGTTTGCAGTTTATTTTGTTCTTGATTTACGTGTCGCTGACTATCAACTTCATCAATTACGCCGTCAATCCCTCAGGCTCATCCAAACCGTTTGCGCGGCAACACGCAGTTACCGCATTAGCCAGCAGGCAAGCAATAGTCATAGGCCCGACACCACCTGGCACAGGCGTAATGGCACCTGCTTTTTCCACAGCACTGGCAAAATGCACATCGCCCACAAGACGGTTCTTACCTTCGCCCCTTTCAGGTGCCGGAATGCGGTTAATGCCCACATCAATCACAGTGGCCCCTTCCCCGATCCAATCGCTTGTTATCATCTCTGGGCGGCCTACTGCGGCTACAAGAATGTCGGCACTACGGCATAAGGCTTCAATATTTTTGGTGCGACTATGGGCGATTGTTACAGTGCAACTGTCCTTTAGTAACAAGGCCGCCATCGGTTTGCCGACGATATTTGAGCGACCCACAACAACAGCGTTAAGGCCAGACAGGCTGCCATGGTGATCACGCAGCATCATCAGGCACCCAAGGGGTGTGCAGGGCACCATTGATTTTTGCCCTGTGGCCAACAGGCCAACGTTGGAAATATGAAATCCGTCAACGTCTTTTGCAGGGATAATCGAGTTGATGACCAGTTCTTCATTCAAGTGATCAGGTAGTGGCAACTGGCACAATATGCCGTGCACCGCAGGATCATTGTTCAGATTATCAATCAGGGCCAGAAGGTCTGCTTCAGATGTATCTGCAGGCAGCTTATGTTCATAGCTGTTCATGCCAACCTCGACGGTCGATTTGTTTTTGTTGCGCACATAAACTTCACTTGCAGCGTCTTGGCCTACCAGAACCACAGCCAAGCCGGGGGTGATACCATGCTCTTCTTTTAGGCGGGCCACATGTATGGCCACTTTAGCGCGAACGGTGGCGGCAAATTCTTTTCCGTCGATGATCTTGGCAGTCATTCTAAATCCCTTTTTTCGTCTTGTTTGCAGCTTAAAGGCCGCCCCTAAAAGCGGCCTTTAAGCTATATATAGGTTGTACGTTTTAGAACAATCCGTCAATTTGACCTTCATCATTGATAAAGATGGTTTCGGCACTTGGTACACGCGGCAAGCCCGGCATTGTCATAATCTCACCGCAGATCACCACGACGAAGCCGGCACCGGCACTTAAGCGCACTTCGCGTACTGGCACAGAATGGCCCGTAGGGGCACCCCGTAAGCTTGGATCAGTGCTGAAACTGTATTGGGTTTTGGCCATACAGATCGGCAAGTGGCCATAACCCTGATCTTCCCATTGGCGTAATTGGTCACGGATTTTCTTGTCCGCAAGCACTTCATCCGCATGGTAGATACGCTTGGCGATAGTTTCAATTTTTTCCATCAATGGCATATCATCGCGGTAAAGGGGGGCGAACTGGCTGACACCGCTGTCAGCAATTTCAGCCACGCGTGTGGCCAAATCAACTGCACCTTTTGAACCAAACTCCCAGTGTTGCGCCAGGATCGCTTCAGACCCTTGAGACACAACATAATCTTTAACCGCTTGCACTTCAGCATCTGTATCTGTCACGAAGTGATTGATCGCAACCACCACAGGCACACCAAAGGATTTCAGATTTCCAATGTGACGGCCAAGATTGGCACAGCCTTCTTTAACCGCATCCACATTTTCCGGGCCAAGGTCAGCGCGCAGCACGCCACCGTTCATTTTCATCGCGCGGATCGTGGCCACCAGAACCACACAATCAGGGGCCAACCCCGCTTTGCGGCATTTGATGTTCATAAACTTTTCTGCACCCAGATCAGCACCAAAGCCTGCCTCGGTGACCACGTAGTCAGCCAGTTTCAGGGCAGTTTTTGTGGACACGACAGAGTTACAGCCGTGTGCGATATTGGCAAACGGGCCACCATGTACGAAGGCTGGATTGTTTTCCAGAGTTTGCACAAGGTTTGGTTGCATGGCTTGCTCTAGCAAAACGGTCATCGCGCCATCGGCCTTGATATCGCGGCAATAAACTGGAGTGCGATCACGGCGGTAGGCCACAATAATACTGCCAAGACGGTTTTGCAGGTCTTCTAGATCATTTGACAGGCACAAGATTGCCATGACTTCAGAGGCCACGGTAATATCAAAACCAGATTGGCGCGGGAAGCCGTTGGTGACACCGCCCAAAGAGGTTACGATGTCACGTAATGCACGGTCGTTCATATCAACCACACGGCGCCAGACAACGCGGCGTTGGTCAATTTTCAGATCATTTCCCCAGTAAATATGGTTGTCGATCATTGCAGAAAGCAGGTTGTGGGCAGATGTTATCGCGTGGAAATCACCTGTGAAATGCAGGTTCATATCTTCCATTGGAACAACTTGTGCATAGCCACCACCCGCAGCCCCGCCCTTCATGCCAAAGCATGGGCCAAGGGATGCTTCACGAATACAGATCGCCGCTTTTTTACCGATTGCATTCAGGCCGTCTGCCAAACCAACGGTTGTTGTTGTCTTGCCCTCACCTGCAGGTGTCGGGTTGATCGCGGTAACCAAAATCAGTTTTCCGTCTTTTTTGCCCTCTTGGGCTTTGATGAACTCGGCGGATACTTTCGCCTTATCATGGCCGAACGGTAGCAGGTGATCGGTTGGAATACCAAGCTTCGCACCAATTTCCTGAATAGGGCGTTTCTTGGCCTCGCGGGCGATTTGGATATCGGTTTTGTAAGACATGTAATTAACCTTCAATTTGACCACAGTGTGGATACTTCTTCTGCGCCACTATGGAACAGAATGACACAGCTACATGGTAAGAAAACCGACATTATCAATGTCTTTTTCGCCGTCTAGTGAATTTTGCGTGATCGTTTGAATATGCATCGGAAAATCTTACAAAAAAGGCCCGCTAAACAGCGAGCCTTTTAAAATAATTCGATTCTAAGCCTAAGTCGCTTCTGGTTCCATATCACCGGATGGTTTTGACTTCGGTTTTTTCTTCTTCGTCTTTGGAACTGCTGTAACACTTGGTGCAGAACCGCTGTCTTCTTCGTCGTCATCCTGCCCACGATTAAGCGGCTTGCCAGCAATAACTTTTTTAATCTCGTCGCCGGTTAATGTTTCATATTCCAACAACCCTTCGGCCAGACGTTTCAGATCACCATTCTTTTTGGTCAGAATGGATTTAGCCGTTTCATAGCCCTCATCAACCAACATGCGCACTTCTTCATCAATCAATGCCTGCATATCAGGTGAGGCACTCATGCCGTTACCTTGTGGCCCCAGATAGGTTTGCTGCTCGGTGGAATAATTAATATTCCCCAGTTTTTCAGACATACCGAATTGGGTCACCATCGCGCGGGCAATATTTGTAACTTGTTGAATATCGGAAGACGCACCAGAGGTTACGTTTTCTTCACCAAAGATCAGTTCTTCGGCAACCTTACCGCCCATCGCCATGGCGATTTTGGATTTGTATTTCGTCATGGTTACAGACAATGTATCACGTTCCGGCAAAGACAAAACCAAGCCTAGGGCACGCCCGCGCGGAATGATCGTTGCTTTATGGATCGGGTCATGTTGTGGCACATTGATACCAACAACCGCATGCCCCGCTTCATGGTAAGCGGTCAGTTTTTTCTCATCCTCGGTCATGACCATTGAGCGGCGTTCAGCACCCATCATCACTTTGTCTTTGGAATATTCAAAATCTTCCATCGTCAAAAAACGTTTGCCTGTACGGGCGGCCATCAAGGCCGCCTCATTCACAAGGTTGGCAATATCCGCACCTGAAAAACCTGGCGTACCGCGTGCAATAATGCGCAGATCAACATCTGGCCCAAGGGGGGTTTTACGTGAATGCACAAACAGAATTTTCTCGCGGCCTTTGATATCCGGCAACGGCACTTGAACTTGTCGATCGAAACGACCGGGGCGCAATAATGCAGGATCCAGTACATCAGGACGGTTTGTTGCTGCCAGAAGGATCACACCTTCATTGGCTTCAAACCCGTCCATTTCAACCAATAGCTGGTTCAATGTCTGCTCACGCTCATCATTACCACCACCATGGCCTGCACCACGATGGCGACCAACCGCATCAATTTCATCGATAAACACGATGCACGGAGCATTCTTTTTGGCTTGTTCAAACATATCACGCACACGGCTTGCACCAACGCCCACGAACATTTCAACGAAATCAGAGCCGGAGATTGTAAAGAACGGTACACCCGCCTCACCCGCAATGGCGCGCGCCAGTAGTGTTTTACCAGTACCGGGAGCACCCACAAGCAACGCCCCTTTCGGGATCATCCCGCCAAGACGGGAAAATTTCTGCGGGTTGCGCAAAAACTCAACTATTTCTTCCAGCTCTTCCTTGGCTTCATCAATACCTGCAACATCATCAAAGGTTTTGCGGTCTTCGCTTTGATTTAGCAATTTCGCTTTGGACTTGCCAAAACCCATCGCGCCACCACGTCCGCCACCTTGCATACGGTTCATGAAGAATATCCACACACCGATCAGCAGCAGGAATGGCAACATCAATGAAACGGCACTCATGAATGCCGTTTTTTCCTGTGGTGCAGCAACAATTTCAACATTCGCGTTTAGCAAAGCACCTGTGACATCCACCTGATCAGGTTTCACCGTTTGATAGTTTGTGCCATCACCAGCTTTGATGAATACATTTTCACCATCCAGCACAACCCGGCTAATCGTGCCGTTATCGACCTTTTTCATAAACTCAGAAAAACTGATTTTTGCGCCGGTCTGGCTTTGATCGTTGGAATTAAAGACGTTGACTAATCCGATCACAAGTAAAAACAGTGCGATCCAAATGATAAGATTTCTGGCGTTACCCAAGGGCTTTCTCCTAATAATTTCGGCAGGTGCCGAATCCGCATTGGCGGTACTCACCTAACATAATCTTCTTTCAAGGTTATTCAATGTGAAACAATGTCGAAATAGAACTGATCTGGATGTATTTTCAAAGATATCGTAACGGGCCCTGAAAAACCGGCTAATGGGGCTGCAATAACGGTGTTATCCTGCCACGCAGCGGGGGATTGCATCAAAATATCGCGTGAAATACCCAGTTCTCGCCAGTTTTTAAGCTGTTGCAGACCCTTTTCGCCCAAAGGACGAATATCTGTATTTTGCAAAGCAGTATCGGCAGAAATCTGCCACCGCCCATCAAAACAACCGGTTTCCAACGCAATCGGCTTCATATTGGCAATTTCACGCATCACAATGATTTGTTCATGTTTGGATGTTTTGATGTAACAGCCTGCCAAAGTTTGTGATTTTCCTTGCCGTAATAATGCGTAAACAGATTTCAGCGCCTCAAAACGCGGCCGGTATTTTGCCCCCGTCACCCATTTCATCGCGTGGCTTATCACGCGGTATTGAATGTCCAGCGCACAAGGTTGCAGTTTTTCCAAATCAATCGCAACGGTTCCATACGCATCAAGTGTGCAACACTTGCGTGCTGCATTCTGCGTGGCTTCGTCTAATGCTGCCCGTGCTGATTGAAGCCCATGCGCTGTGTTTGCCAGCCGTTCAGACGTCAAGCCAAGCTCTGCCAACACAGGCATGGCATTTCGCATTTTTACCCGGTCATATTTTTGATCCTGATTGGAAGGGTCTTCAACCCAACTTTGGCTTAAGTCTGATAGATAGTCACGCAGATCCATGCGCGTAATACCCAGCATAGGGCGCACCCAAACCGGGTTGTTGCCGCTTATTTTCTGCATTCCAGAAAGCCCATCCACACCAGAACCGCGTGCCAATCGCAACAAAAATGTCTCGGCTTGATCATCTTGTGTATGGCCGATCGCTACGGATTTTAATCCAAGTTTTTGCGCCCAGTCTGTTAATAAGACCTTACGGGCATCACGCGCGGCACTTTGCAGGTTTCCCCGCCCATCCCAGTTATCCCAACTTAAAATCTGGTGCGGTACATCTAATTTGCGGCAAAGATTTGCCACGAATTCAGCTTCGTCTTGGGCTTCAGCGCGTAGATTATGATTAACAGTTGCTGCATAGATTTTGCGCCCTTGCGCATGGCCCCAATTACAAAGCAACCGCAATAAAGCAACTGAGTCGCTGCCGCCTGAAACTGCCACGCCCAATGCACCTTTTGGAACAGCGGCCAAGCCGCTATTGATTTGTGCGGTTAGAGGGTCGTTATCAGACACATCTACAAACAGCTTAAAGCTGTCATCTCACTTCTGGCATCACTGGCAGCCAAGGCTGTTGGGTAACGCAATTCAACCTCACCCAGTGTTGCGCAAGCATCTTCAACCTGCCCAAGCTGTGCCAGACTAACCCCTAAGCGGTACAAAGATTTCGGGGCTTTCGCACCGTTCGGCGTACCGCTGAAACTTTCCAGAAAAGCACGTGCGGCATTGCTCCAGTCGCCTTGCCCTGACAGGGCTTCGCCGCGCCAGTAATGCGCTTCACCTGAAAGCGGGCCATTGGGGTATGACAGTAAAAATTGGTCAAATTTAGCAACAGAATCTGCGTAGTTGCCTGCATTAAACGCCTCAACCGCACGGTCAAAATCACCCTGTTCGGATGCGGCTAATTCAACCCCTGTACCTTGTTCAGGTGTTGGTGCAGCTGTCGGCACATCTCCACCGCCCAAGGTAGAGGTTGTGCCCAATGTGGTCACATCGCCGCCTTCCAGTTCCACAAGGCGAAATTCCAGATCGCCTATGCGGTTGGTGCCGTCTTTAACAATACGGTCTACGCGAAATTGCAGGCTTTCAACCACACCGGTGATACGGCGCAGTTCTTGCTCCAGCGCATTCACGCGCTGAAGTGTTGTGCCTGAACCTGTGGGGGCAAACGCCCCTGTCGTCGTAGACAGTTCACGGCCCAAATTCTGGATTTCCGCATTCAGAAAAACCAGCTCTTGGCGAATATCGGCAAGGGTCTCATCTTTGGATTGTGCAAAAGCCAGTGCCGGTATACACGCCGCCCAAATTGAAACCGTTGCAATTTTTACGAGTTTACCACGAACAGTCATATCTGCCTCTTAACTTCCCAAGCCTGCGCCAACCACGGTAACCGCGCGGCGGTTTTGTGACCAGCATTCTTCCGATGAACAAATCGCAAGTGGCCGTTCTTTACCATATGTCAGTGTTTTGATGCGATTGTCTGCTACACCTCGATCCACCAGATAGTTGCGTGACGCACTTGCACGGCGCGCACCAAGTGCCAAGTTATATTCACGTGTGCCTTGCTCATCCGCATGACCTTCAATGGTCACAACATACTGTGTGTTTTGCAATAGCCAGTTGGCTTGGCCGTCTAATATGCCGGTTGCTTCAGGGCTTAAGGTGCTTTGATCAACCGCAAATAAAACACGGTCACCGATGGTTTGCTGAAAATATGCCAGTGAAGTAGGGTCATTAACGCTACCTGACTGAATACCGCCAATATTTCCACCATTTCCGCCGCCATTAAATTTGCCGCCACAGGCGGTCAGGCCCACTGCCAAAACTGCGAGCATACCGAATTTAACCAGAATATTTGTCATTTTTGTCTTGCCTCTCATGATGGTTTCCCCATCGTTTCACTTAGTATATCAGAACCCACCACAAATGCGAATCCCGCTCTAGATTACTCTAACAGACCAGACCATGCTGGGTCTGAGCCAAATGTCGGAGTGTTTACTTTACGAAGGACGCGACCTGTCACATCCACCGAATAGATAGAAGGTGCGCCATTCACGCCCGCTGTTTCACGAAAAAACATCAACACACGGCCATTGGCAGACCATGTTGGGCCTTCATCCAGAAATGACGCCGTCAATAGCTTTTCGCGGCTGCCGTCAGTGCGCATAATGCCAATATGAAAACGCCCTTTGTTCAACTTAGTGAATGCAATCAAATCCCCGCGCGGAGACCACACAGGGGTGCCATATCGCCCGCTACCATTACTGATCCGTTTGGCAGCACCACCTGATGCGCTCATGATGTAAACCTGCTGTCCGCCACTGCGATCAGACTCGAATACAATTTGTGAACCATCCGGGGAAAAACTGGGGGCCGTGTCAATCGCCGGTGAGTTCGTCAACCGACGCTTGTTGCTGCCATCCACATCCACCACATAAATATCCGAGTTGCCACCTTGGGACAAAGACATCACCACCTTTGATCCATCAGGTGAAAAGCGAGGCGCAAAAGCCATTGAGGGCTGATCCCCTAAAATACGGCGTTTCAGCGTATCCACATTCATCAAGAACACACGCGGCGCACCTGTTTCATAACTTGTATAGATAACTTCACGCGCATTGGGCGAAAACCGTGGCGATAAAACAATGTCATTCGCATTGGTCAGATAGCGCACATTGGCCCCGTCATAATCCATCAAAGCCAGTCGTTTTTTGCGCTTATCTTTGGGGCCTTCTTCGGCGATATAGACCACGCGGCTATCAAAATAACCTGTTTCACCTGTTAAACGGCTGTAAACCGCATCAGCCACTTTATGCGACATGCGCCGCCAACTACTGGTTGTGGCCACAAACTGCAAACCATCGCCAAGCGGGGTTTGAGCGAAGACATCGAACAACCGAAATTTTACAATCAGCTTGTTACCAGACACGCTCACGGCCCCCGTAATCAAGGCCTGCGCGTTAATCGCTTTCCAATCGGAAAACTGAACGGGTGCGTTGAAGTTGGTTATGTTTGAGATATGTGCCGCACTGGGGATTTCACGAAAAACACCCGTGCCAATTAGATCATTAGACAGGACTTTCGTCAAATCCGCCGCATATTTTTGGGCCGCAGTATTTTCCGCCACAAACATCGGGGCCGCAAACGGCATCGGTTCGATCACGCCTTTGGTCACTTCAATGCGTAAAGGTGCGCTTTGCGCAAGCGTTGTCACCAGGGAAACCGCCATCATCACGGTCGTTAAAAATGTCAAAATGCGTTTCATCATCTCAGAACCATTTCCTTTGGGTTGAATACGACTTCGATTTGCCGCCATTGTTCGTATTTTTCTGCCGGCAAGTCATAAGGTGCGCAGCGCATCAAGGCCCGCCTGCCCGCTTCAAATGCCTGCGTTATGGCACGTGTCGGCGTACCTGTGGGATCAATAAGCTTAGGCTTGCCCTTTAATTGGCCATCTTGTGTCAGTTCTATTGCAATGATAACAACCAGATCATCCGCATCTTGCAGGCCAATCGGCACGTTCCAGCATTGCTGAACCGCCAGAACAAGCCCTTCCTTTTCGCCACCTGTCAAAGGCGGGCCTTGCGCAACTGCGGGCCTATTGTTTTCCGCTTCTGCCTCGGCCAATGCCGCCGCGATTTCATCAACGGTATTATCTTGGGTCGCGGGCTCTACTTCGGGTTTCGGTGCATTGGCTTTGGCTACACGCGCGGCCAGATCACGCGGGCGCGCACGGGGTATATTTGATGTGGTTGGCGCAAACTCACTAGGCTTATCCGCCTCGGTTACAATTTCGGTCGCCGCTTCTTTGGGTGCTTGGGCTTTTGTTGGTTCAGCCGTTTCAATGCCCGTTTCATCAGGTGTGGCTTCTTCTTGCGGTGTTTGCGCCTCTGTTGCATTCACCTCAGGTTTTGGGGCTGATTGTGTATCAATACGCGGGGCGGGCGTTGGTTCTGCTATGGGTTGTAAAATGGCTACTTCTTCTGTTGCAAGTGCCTGCTCTTCTGGTTGTGCAATTTCAGGAGCAGCTTCTTGGTTTGGCTTTGGCGTTTTAATCTCAGGTGCCGAGGCCACATCAGGTGACGGGGCGGGATCTGTTGACTGCATCGCTGCAAAATCTTCTGAAGAGATAATACTCACTTCAGAGATTCGAATGGCATCACTGGATTGGGTGTTAAACAAAAAGCCCCCAAACGCGATCACACCGATGGCGGTAAGGTGCAAAGCTCCTGATATTTTGGTTCCGGTTTGCAAAAGTCACCTTTACCCGCCCTGATCGTTCAAATTGGGGCCACCTGCATCTGTAACCAGCCCGATATCACGAAAACCACCTGCATTCAGCGCACCCATGATTTGCATCACTTGCGCATAAGGTACTGCCCCATCCGCACGCAAAAACACTTTCTGACTGGTGCGTTCCGCCGCTATGGCCTGTAATTTCGGGATCAGCGTGTTGCGGTCAATTTCGGTATTTTGCAAGATCAGTTTGCCATCTGCCGAAACCGCTATTGTCAGAGGTTCTTCCTCTTCCGTGGCCAATGGTGTGGCGGCGGTTTTTGGCAGTTCAATGGGCACGCCAACCGTCAGCAACGGGGCGGCAACCATAAAGATAATCAGCAAGACCAGCATCACATCCACAAATGGGGTGACATTAATCTCAGACATCGGTCTGCGTTTGGCGTGGCTTCTGCGACGTTTGCCGCCGCCCCGCTCAATTACACCTGCGCCCATATCAGCCTCCTTACGCGTCTAGCTGGCGTGAAAGAATTGTTGAAAACTCATCTGCGAAACTGTCATAATTACCGATAATACGATCCGCATCCGACGATAGTTTATTGTAAAAAATCACCGCAGGGATCGCGGCAAACAGGCCAAGGGCGGTTGCAGCCAAAGCCTCGGAAATACCGGGGGCGACAACAGCAAGGTTTGAACTTTGATGAATGGCGATTTGTTCAAACGCGTTTTTGATACCCCAAACCGTGCCGAACAAGCCGACAAACGGGGCGATAGAACCCACAGTGGCCAGAAACGTCAGGCCGTTGTTCAGTTTTTCAGCCTCGCGCCCGATGGCCACATCCATTGAACGGTCAATGCGTTGCTGCACCCCCGCAATCATCTGCCCGTCAGAGCGGTGTGATCTGCGCCATTCCGACATGCCAGACACAAAAATACGTTCGGCACCACCTTTGGGCGTATCGCCCAGCTGTTGATACAGGCCGTCCAGCGGTTCACCCGACCAGAAAGCCCGATCAAACCGCGCACTATTACCACGTGCTTTGCGGTAATTGATGAACTTTTGAATGATGATGCCCCATGACCAAAAAGAGGAAAACAGTAAAAGTACCATCACCACTTTAACAACCAAAGTTGCCCGCATAAAAAGTGCCAGCATCGAAAAATCAAGATCTTGCACAAGACCCAGTGCTTCTGTTTCCATAAAACCGCTCGTTTGCCTAATGAGCCGCCTTTTTGGCGACTTCTTGTTATTAATTGCCTTCTAGGCTGTCTTTTAGCAAAAAACCATCGGTTAGCATAGCTTTTGCTGGCTTATTTGGCGGCACTTTCCAGTTTTGCGCGAATTTTCGCTGGAAAGCGGGTTAATTTGCCTGTGCTCGTGATGCAAACTACTGTTACTAATGCGCAAAATATCAGTGTGTCACCGCGATAAACATCTTGTGAAAAGACGATTTTAGCACCTGTTAACTGTTGCAAGTTTGTTTCAACGCGCAGGTCGTCGTTCAATTTTGCGCTGGCTTTATAATCCGCTTCGACTTTTTTGACCGCAAATACCAGCCCTTCTTGCTGCATTTCCAGCTGATCAATACCTGCTTCCAGCACCATTGTGCTGCGGGCGCGTTCGATAAACTTCAGGTAATTGGCATAATAAACGATACCCGCCAAATCGGTGTCTTCATAATAGACTTGCAAGGAAAACTTGTGGCTCATTGCATCATATCCCGATAAAGCCTGTCAGCCCGAGCATGCAACCGCAGCGCATGGCTGGCATCTATTGCCGCCGCCGGCATAATGGGGTCATAGGCCCCGCGCACTAAGGCTGCAAATTCCGGTTTCACAATACAAATGCCGTTTTCTTTCAGCACGGCAATAGGGCTTTGATTGCTAAACGCGTCTTCGCCCCATGTTAGCAGGCTTTGCAAGGTTTCACCCGCACCCAATGCCTGCACAGTCATACCGGCAACCGCACCCTTCATGCGCAGGAACAACAGACACATTTTGATAGAGCCGTCCTTGTCAAAGATGAACATACGATGCTCGTTAACATTCTTCTGGTTCAAACCGTTCACAAGACTTGGCAAATCAGGTACCAGTTTTTCCAGATCGGGTACTGCGGCCACCTCATCCCATTCAGTGCAAAAGAACCACATGAAATTAGCCCCGAATTCGGGATCGGTTTCTGCCAACGTACCGCCAGTTACCGCCACAGTTTGGGCGATGGCGTCTTTCAGGTGTGGCAAAGTTTCATCATCCACACCAAACACGACAGGTGCAATAGGTCTACCCCAACGGGCAAAACTATAGCTGCCGTCCTTGCGCGTGAACAACTGTTCAATCGCCTCTACACTAAATGCTTCACTCATTTTCGACTTTCGAATATATCCGTTTGCGCGGTTGGCTTTGGCGCATCAAGGCCTAAGTGTTTCCAAGCCTTAGCTGCCAACATCCGCCCGCGCGGGGTACGCTGGATCAGGCCCTGTTGCAACAGATAAGGCTCGATCACCTCGTCGATGGCATCGCGTGCTTCTGATAAAGCCGCTGCAATGGTTTCAACCCCTACAGGGCCGCCGCCATAGTTTTCGGCTAGCAGGCGCAGGTAGCGGCGATCCGCATTATCCAGACCCAAATGATCCACGCCCAGGCGCGTCAAAGCACTGTCGGCAATCGCTACATCAACCCGACCGTCGCCTTCTACAATCGCAAAATCCACCACGCGGCGCAGCAAACGCCCCGCGATACGCGGTGTGCCACGCGAACGCCGTGCAATTTCCAACGCCCCTTCCGCCGTCGCATCGGCCCCCATCAGGCGGGCGGCGCGGTCAACGATGTGGCACAGTTCATCCACGGTATAAAACTCAAGCCGCATGGGAATGCCGAAACGATCCCGCAAAGGCGTGGTCAACAGGCCCAACCGCGTGGTGGCCCCGACAAGGGTAAACGGTTGCAAATCAATCCGCACCGTGCGGGCCGCAGGGCCTTCGCCGATCACCAGATCAAGTTCGAAGTCTTCTAAAGCAGGATATAACACCTCTTCCACCGCTGGGTTCAGGCGATGTATTTCATCAATGAACAAAACATCGTTTGCATCCAGATTGGTCAGGATTGCCGCCAGATCACCGGCTTTTGCCAACACTGGGCCAGAGGTCATGCGGAACCCCACCCCCAACTCTTTCGATATGATCTGTGCTAATGTGGTTTTGCCCAATCCGGGCGGGCCATAGAACAAGGTGTGGTCCATCGCTTGGCCCCGCCTACGGGCACTTTCAATGAAAACCTTCAGGTTGGCCCGCGCCTGTGCTTGGCCGACAAATTCATCCAAGGTTTGCGGCCGCAGGGCGCGGTCTATATCGGTGGGCTGTTGTTCTGGGCGCAGGGTTGGATCAGGCTCGGTCATCTGCTCACGCTTTCGGTGCTAATAGTTTCAACGCCGCTTTAATCAGCGCACCAGAGTTGGCATCAGGGAATAGCCCTGACGCTTCTGCCACAGCACTTGCCGCATCGCCTTGTCCATAACCCAGATTAACCAAAGCCGAAAGTGCATCTGCCTGTGCGCCTGCATTATTGGTTGCAGGCATGGCTTTGCGCGGGGCCGATGCGGTTGGGGTTTCAATTACCACGCTATCATCAATGATAACCTGTTCCGACCCAGCCGCCCCCATCGCAATAATGTTTGCCGCTTTATCTTTTAATTCCGTCACAATGCGTTGCGCCAGTTTAGGCCCAACCCCTTGGGCCGCTTTAATCGCTGCAATATCACCCAAGGTAATCGCGCGGCTAACACCATCAGTGCCTAAAGTCCCGGCAATGGATAATGCCGCTTTTGCACCGACGCCCTGCACCGTGGTCAACAGCTTGTGCCATTCTTTTTCCGCCAAGGTCAGAAAGCCGAACAGTTGCAGATTATCTTCGCGCACCAGTAATTCAGTATAAAGGGCGATAATGCTGCCCGCAGGTGGCAAAGCCACAAGCGTGCGTTCCGAACAATAGACCAGATAGCCCACACCTTGTACATCGACCAGAACATGGTCTTTGGCGCGATAATCCACTTTGCCAGTAATTTTTCCGATCATGCTGCCGCCCCCGCTTTGGCAATGGCGGCATCCAAACGGTTGGAAAATTGTGTGTGATGGGCATGACAAAGCGCAATCGCCAAAGCATCTGCCGCATCCGCATTTGCGATATTTACCCCCGGTAGTTGCAATCGCACCATATGGCCCACCTGCCGCTTATCCGCATGACCCACGCCAACCACAACTTTTTTCACCGTATTGGCAGCATATTCGCCAACGGTCAGCCCGAATTGTGCTGGCACCAATAGCGAAATTGCCCGTGCCTGACCTAATTTCAGCGTTCCTGCCCCGTCTTTATTGACGAAAACCTTTTCAACAGCCGCAGTATCGGGCTTAAAATCATCTAAAACCTGCGTTAACTGTTCATGCAGGCTTAGCAATCTTTCAGCCAAGTCCGTGCCAACAGATTTACAAACACCGTTCGCCACATGACTACATTTAGTGCCCGTGACATCCACGATACCCCACCCCATGTTTCGCAAACCCGGATCAATTCCTATTACACGCATATCGTTCCTGTTTCTTGCCTGAACCACCATTAGCACGAAACAAGAACATTAGCCAAGTGTCTTTATGGAATCTTAACGAAAACGACCTTAAATATGTCGCTAATATGACATGCAAAACTATCATTTCAGGTATGCGAAAATCGCAATTGTAATGTGGTATCGGCAAGCCTACATGCAGCTTATGAAACAACGGTCGCTTTCGACCAACCCCAAGAAAGGATAAAGCAATGTCTACAATGAACCTAACAAACACCGCACCTTTTGGCGCAATAGCAACTTACCGAGCAATCAACGCTGTGGAGACTGTTTTATCCAGTCTTATAGCATGGAATGCCAAACGCGTAACATTCAAACAGCTAAACGCACTGACAGTGCATGAGCTGGAAGACATAGGTCTTTCTGACGCAAAATTGAAATCACGGTCTTTCTGACCCCACATTTTTCAAGGATTAAATCCATGGCACACGTAAACACAACAACAGCAGCTCCATTCGGCGCAATCGCAGCTTACCGCGCAATCAGCGCAGTCGAGACTGCCCTGAACAGCCTTTCCGCATGGAATAAAGACCGCAAATCAAACAAACAACTGAACGCATTATCTGTGCGCGGTCTGGATGACATTGGTTTGGCTTATGGCGATACTAAAAACCTGTACACAGGTCTTTACCACTAAAATCTTACACACATGAAATGATGGTAGGTTGTTTCGGCAATCTACCATTTATCTTTACACCTCGGTCAAAAGACCACTTTCAAGGATTAGCCCCATGGCTTTCGTAAACACAACTAAAACAGCACCCTTTGGTGCAATCACAACTTACCGCGCAGTCAAAGCACTTGAAGCTATCAAAAACAACTTTGTTGCATGGAATGCAAAACGCGCAACATACAAAGAGCTAAGTGCTTTGTCTGTGCGCGAACTGGACGACATCGGTATTACACGTGCTGATGTAGAAAACCTGAACACCGGTTTCTTCAACTTCTAAGAATATACATTTTAACGCAGGATTAAGCCGTCCATTCTGGGCGGCTTATTTCGTTTGTGCTTCATTTATTTGATTTGCAACGCCAGAAACAAACACACCAAGTGGTTCTGTGAAATATCCGGGTGACATTGTGAAAGCTACAATTTTCGACTTGCTGTCGCCCGCTTCTAGGTTTGCAATAACCTGCACATAATCATTTTGATCAGAGTTATAAATCAGCACCGCTTTGAAAACTGCAAATGATATATACAGCAGGAATAATGGCCGCACAATCGTCATCCATTTGAAGCGCTCTTGCTTCACTTTTGGCATGATAATCACACCAAACCTGTCGCGCTTAAACGTGCGACTGCCTTTTTGTGGGCCACTAGTAATGCGATCCACCCGGGATCGGAAGTTATCCATTTGAACGTCTGACATAATCAATACTCTTTGCTACAGAAATTTATAGAATTGTGTTCTTAAAGCATAAAATTATGGCATAAGCCTGACTGAATTATGTCATTTTTTTTGCAAAGTCAGTGTTGTCCATTCGCCGATGATCAAGCGGTCTGTTTCAATAAATTCATTTTCTTGATATTTTTCAGAGACTTCGTCTGCCTGTTCATTCAAAATTCCTGACAAGATAGTGTACCCCTTGGAACAGCATGACCCGCCCATATCCGGGGCAAGTGCAATCAGTGGGCCTTTAAGGATATTTGCCAAAATCAAATCATATGGCGATTCCCTGCGTAAGCTTGGATGGTCAAACCCTGCACAGGTCACTACTTCAACGCGACCAACCAGATCATTGCAGGCAAGGTTTGCCGTTGCGGTATCCGTAGCAACCTCATCAATATCGCCTGCAATGATCGGCACATCCCATAACTTGGCTGCCCCCATTGCCAGAACGGCGGTGCCACAGCCAATATCGGCAACATTTTTCGGTGAAAACCCTGCAACAGCCAGCTTATCAAGGGCGGTCAAACAGCCTTGCGTGGTGCCGTGGTGGCCCGTGCCAAAGGCCATTGCCGCTTCAATCAGCATTGGCACACAATCGTCAGGTATTTTATCCGCATCATGGCTGCCATATAGAAAAAACCGCCCTGCCCGAATGGGGGCCAGTTCACGGCGCACTTCGGCAACCCAGTCTTTATCAGGTACTTCGGACACGGAAAAAGGCTTGGCGTTCGCAGTGGCTGCAATCAGGGCTAATCCCACCTCGTCGGGTTTTTCCAGAAAAAAACCGCCTACTTCGAACATGCCCGAACCGTCTTCGGTTTCAAACACGCCCACGCCATAAGGCTCAGGCGACATGTTTTCCAACATCGCGGCCATTGTTTCAGCGGCAGGTTTATCGGTAAGTGTCGTCAGGGCAGTATAGGTTGGCATGGGGGTTTCCAATGTAGTTTACCCGCGCGGATAGGCTAGCAAACCCACGGCGTCAAGCGTTCAGGCCTATTGGGCAACTCACACCTGTTCCTTTTAGCCCGCAATAGCCTGACGGGTTTTTCGCCAGATATTGCTGGTGGGGCTCTTCTGCATAATAGAACTCTGGTGCGGGCAAAACCTCGGTTGTGATCGCGCCAAAACCTTTGGCCGAAAGCTGTGCCTGAAACGCCGCCAGGCTGTCTTTTACCGCCTTTTCTTGTGCATCTGAATACGTATAAATACCCGATCGGTATTGCGTGCCGCGATCATTCCCTTGACGCATTCCTTGGGTAGGATCATGATTTTCCCAAAACACCTTTAACAGATCATCAATAGCAATAATCTGCGGATCATAACAGATCAATACAACCTCATTATGCCCCGTTTTTCCTGTGCAAACCTCTTCGTAAGTTGCGTTCGGGGTATGGCCTGCCGCATAGCCAACAGCGGTCATCCAGACACCATCCAGCCCCCAGAACATCTGTTCAACACCCCAAAAACATCCCATGCCTAAGATAATCGTCTCGAACCCATCGGGCAGATCGCCCTTTAACGGGCGGCCATTTACGAAATGGGTTTCAGCCGTTGGAATGGCTGTATCACGACCTTCTAAAGCTTGTGATTGGCTGGGAATTTCTACAGGGCGTTTAAAAAACATGGGGGGTACTCCAATATGATGAATAAACCTTAGCGCAATCGGGCACTCTGTCCAGCTTTAGCTTTATCGCTCGCTTCAACGTTACTGATAAAACGCCATCCGACAATAGTGGCCGCAATGCCAGCGATCGCCCATGCGATTCCTTGACCGTAGACAACACCAGGGGCTGCGAAATAGCCGCCCATCACGATGCACAAAGGCCACATCAAAACACCGTCTTTCAGCCAGTTGAACATGGTGGAATATATCGGGCGCCCCAAATTGTTGAATGAGGCGTTTGAAACGTAAAGTGCGCCTGCAAACACAAAGCCACCTGCGGACACGTAAGTGAAAGCCTTTACCACTGACGCCGCTTCTTCGCTTAAACTAAACAGGCTGATAATCGGCCCTGTTGCCGCTGCAATCAAGGCCCATGCGACCAGCACATAGCCAAGGCTGAACAGCAATGCATCGCGGTAAGCCATGCGAATGCGATCAAAATTTCCCGCCCCATAATTTTGCCCGATAATGCCGCCAATAGCCCCTGAAAGGGAAAAAATACCGCCAAAGGTCAACACAATAATGCGGCCCAGAACCGCCCACCCCGCAATGGCGCTTTCACCATACTCTGACAGAATGCGGGTGATCAGGTAATTGCCAAAAGGCGACGACAGCTGTGTCATCAAGGCCGGTATCGCGATAATGAAAAATGGTATGCCCCAGCGTTTTATAAGCAGTACACTTGGGGGTGCCAATAAATCATGGGTTTTGATCACGAAATACAAGCCCAGACATGCTGAGGCAAATCGCGAAATCACGATGCCCCACGCGGCCCCGTTCACCCCAAGACCCATCCATAAGATCAAGAAGGGATCAATGATCATAGTCAGCACACCAACCAAAAGCGTTACCAGCATGGCGCGTCTTGCATCGCCCTCAGCGCGTAATACAGATGATGCAATCATCCCGGTTATGATAAATAGTAAAGACGGTACCACGATCATCAAAAACTGGCTGGCAATCTCTAAAACATCCCCCTTTGCCCCAGCAAAGGCCAGCAGTTCACGGCGATAATAGACGATCAAAATGGCCGTAATCGTTTGAATACCAATGCCGATCATTAAAGCGGTCGTCGCCTGTTCGCGCGCATTGGCACGGTTCCCCTGCCCCAATGATTTTGACACCATCGCCGTGCCGGCAATCATGAAGCCGATACTTGTGGACAGGGTAAAAAACTGAACTGTCCAGGCAAAGCCAAGGGCGGCCATAAACCGTTCATCATCCAGAAACGATACCCAGAAGATCGTGGCCGCATCGGCCACGAACAGGAACGTCAGGCCAATCATCCCCGTCAAGGTCATCACCGCCACGTGGCGCATGGTTGAGCCTGTCAAAAAACGGGCTTGTGTTTGCCCTGCCATCCGCTTAATTCCGCCCCGCGAAAATTGTTTCATTGCCCTTTTCAGGATGCCTTGGGATCATAAGGGCTAGAATAAGAGAGACGCATGCCATCGCGGTTGCAACCCCAAACACGGCAGCAGGTGAAACCAGCCAGACATAGCCCAGCAAGGCAGGTAAAACGACCGCACCGATGTGATTGATGGTAAAAGCGACCGCCGCAGTGGGTGCAATATCCTTGGGGTCAGCGATTTTCTGCAAGTAGGTTTTTTGTGCCAAAGCCAAGGCGAAAAATAGATGATCCAGCACATAAAGCCCCGCCGCCAAAACCACACCCCAACCAAAAACATAAACGCCTGTGTAAGCCAAGAACACGATGATCAGGCCGACATATTCAAACGCCAGGGCTTTGCGTTCGCCGTATTTCGAAACCATGCCGCCCATCAAGGGCGCGAAAAACATGTTGGCGATAAAGTTGATCAGGAAAAGGGCCGTGACCTCATGCACTTCAAAACCAAAGCGTTCTACCATCATGAAGGCCGCGAAAACAATAAATATCTGCCGTCTGGCACCGGCCATAAACTGCAACGCATAATACAGCCAGTACCGCTTGCGCAGCACCATATGCTTGTGCTGCATTTCGGACCCTTCAAAACGCGGAAATGCCAGCCCGCAATATAGGGCTATGGCAAATGTGATGCCGCCGCCCATCATGTAAAGTGTGTTGTAATCCCAGCCCAGAACCTTCCAGGTCAGCATGATGGTGAGGTACGTGATCAAGGATGCCCCCGACCCAATAGCGATCAACCAGCCCAGTTTTTTAGGGGCCTCTGTCTTATCCAGCCATTGCAGTTCCAGCGACATCTTGACTGTCTCATAATAATGAAAGCCCAGGCTGGACAAAAACGTAGTCATCAGCAGGCCATAAAAGTGGGGAAACCAAGCTGTTATGGCCACAATCGCCGCCAGCAACATCAAACTGACCACCGCCAAAAGCTGTTCATGGATAAACATCACCACAAGGATCACACCCACGGCAAAAAAGCCGGGGATTTCACGCACGGATTGTAACCAGCCCAGATCGCGGCCATCAAAACCTGCCACCACATGCACGAAATTGTTCAGCAATGCCTGCCATGTGGCAAAGGCCATCGGCATGGCAAAAGCCATTAAAGCCAGCAAAGTGAAGGGCCTGCGCCAGACGGGTAAATGCCCTGCGTCATGGATGGAAACTGTATTGGATGTCATGGCGCGACCTAACGGGAAATATCCCGTAGGTACAAGCTTAAATACAAATCTATGTATTCGAATTTATATGATCTATATCAATGTAAACAGATAGCGATATGTTACTCATCTTGTAATGCACTGATCTACGGAATTTAGTCATGGATATAATACCCATTGTTGAATGGTTGGGCGACGCTCAGGCATCGGCCCTTGCAGGGCTGATCGTGGGTATTGTCTTTGGTATAGCGGCCCAACGCTCACAGTTTTGCCTGCGGGCGGCGACGGTAGAATTTGCTACGGGCAGGCTTGGTAACCGTATGTCAATTTGGTTATTGACCTTCTCTACCGCTGTTGTCTGGACACAGCTTGCGCAATACATGGGGCTTTTCGACAGCAGTACTTCACGCATGATGGCGGTTACGGGGTCTTTTTCAGGGGCGATATTGGGTGGGCTTATCTTTGGTGTCGGCATGGTTTTGGCACGCGGTTGTTCTGGTCGATTACTGGTTCTAGCCGCCACAGGAAACCTGCGTTCTGTCATTTCAGGGCTGGTCTTTGCCGTGGTGGCCCTAATGGCCCTGCAAGGTTGGCTTGCCCCTATTAGGCGCAAGCTTGCATCGCTTTGGATTACGCCCAACGGCCAAAATATAGACTTGTTGAACCTGCTGCACCTACCCAACGGAAGCGGCATGGGGATAGGGTTGATCACGGCGGCATTAGCACTTTACCTTGCCTATAAAAACCGTGTGGGCATGCAGGTTTTATTCATGGCCTCAGGCGTTGGCTTTGCGGTGGCTCTTGGTTGGGTATTAACCACCGCACTTGCCGCCGTAAGCTTTGATCCTGTTCAAATCGAAAGCGCATCTTTCACAGGCCCCTCAGCGCGCACATTGATATTTTTGACCTCTCCAAACCCTGTTTTGGATTTTGACATCGGGTTGATCTCAGGCGTTTTCATCGGGGCATTTATGGCTGCCTTCATCGCCAAAGAATTACGCTTTCAAGGCTTTGAAAGCACAGACAACCTGAAACGCGCCATCGTAGGCGGTGCCTTGATGGGCATGGGCGGTATGCTGGCGGGCGGTTGTGCTATTGGTGCCGGTGTCACTGGCGGTTCCATCTTTGCCGCAACCGCATGGCTTGCCCTGTTTTGCATGTGGGTAGGGGCGGTGGCCACTTCATATTTCATCAATCAAAAATACCCCGCCACATTACCCGCATAACGAAAAAGGGCCGCCCATATGGACAGCCCTTTAAGAATTCTAACGGAATGGCGAAGATTAGTTCTTCGCGTAATATTCCACAACCAGATTTGGTTCCATCATCACAGGATAGGGTACATCTGACAGGCCAGGTGTGCGCACGAAAGTTGCAGACTTCTTGTTCTGGTCAACGTTCAAGTACTCTGGCAAATCGCGTTCTTGTGAAACAGCCGCTTCAAGCACCATGTTGATCTGTTTGGACTTTTCACGCACTTCAATCACGTCGCCTTCTTTCACACGGTATGAAGGGATGTTTACCTTCTTGCCRTTCACAGTSACRTGRCCRTGGTTTACAAATTGGCGTGCAGAAAATACAGTCGGTACGAATTTCGCACGGTACACAACCGCGTCCAGACGACGTTCCARCAGGCCGATCAGRTTTTCACCTGTGTCGCCGTTCACACGAACAGCTTCTGCATAGATACGACGGAATTGTTTTTCGGTCAGGTCGCCRTAGTAGCCTTTAAGCTTTTGCTTGGCGCGCAACTGAATACCGAAGTCAGACAATTTGGCTTTRCGRCGTTGACCATGAACRCCMGGGCCATATTCACGACGATTAACGGGGGATTTGGGGCGACCCCAAATRTTTTCGCCCATRCGGCGATCTAGTTTGTATTTGGCAGCTGTACGTTTAGTCACGGCTGGATCCTTTCAAWTTAAGAAAGATGCTTTCCTTTCCCTWRGCTTMACTGCTTCGGGCGACAGGCRACCTATTRCTAGGGCCACAAACACCAATATGGTCACTGCATTGCAGCGATAGCGGGGGTATAGGGGTTATCGGATCAGAGTCAACGYTWATATGGYTTAAAAAYKYAGACGTAAGCTAAGACTGCCGACAACCTGATCATCACGCTGGCCATCAAACTCTTTGCCCAGCCATGTTGCCCCGTAAAAGGCATCAAACCTTTTGGTCTGGAACACCACGCCTGCACGGGCACGCGGTCTGAATTCCTTAAACTTTGACACACCCGAGCTTGCTAAATAGTTGCTGTCCACAACATAGGCAGCATCTGCACCCAGCAAAAATCCGAAGCCTTTGCTGCCATCCGCTTTCGCATGGCTGACAAGTTGCCCGCTGACACTGTCACGCAACAGAAAATCATTGATCATCGCGCGACCAAAGATTGCATCGGCACCTACACGCAAAAACGTTTCAGCCCCGGCTTGCGCCTCGGCAAAAGGCCGGATCAGGCGGCTTTTATGGCGAAAATTTCTGGAAATGCCCGCGTGAACAGTTGGATAGATCGCATTGGGTATCTGATTGGCCAATACCGCCGCGGACGGGATATTGAAATCAATACTGTTGTGGATATCATCCAAAGCCCTGCTGACACCTGTGCTTTCGCCCACAAAGACCAGCTCGCCCCCATAAAACACCTCGTAATCCTGTGCCTGAAAATGCGTAAACGCACCCAAGCCGATGATCCCGGCAAGTTTCCGATCCCCCGCAGCCGGCGCGCTTAGGCTTTCCGGCGCAATAACTTCGGTGCGCAATCTGACCTGAAACCGTTCCCAGGCCTTTGTCGGCAGATTTTTCAGATCACCACTGCCGAAAGTTGCGGAAATATCATACGAAAAGGTTCTCCAGCGATCTTTGCCGTCCCCCAGCAGGTCATTGGTAAATACTGAAGACATTTGCACACGTTTTTCACGCGCGGTTTCTGAAACAGGTTTTTCCTGTGCGTATGCACCGGAAAAAGATGCAAATGCGCTGCTCAGCACCAGTAAAAAAAATGGCTTCAACAATATCTATCCCCTAAAATTCAGTAATCTTTCGTTAGTTATTCAATTAGGCAATAATAAGGCACGGGAATAGCTTTAACTTCATTTGCGCCCAATACTGTGCAAACCTGAGTCAAAAAAATCACGCGTTTGGGGCCCTATTGACCCTTGGCGTCTTCACGTGTCCTGCACAGCCAACATTACAAGGCAAAGTGCGCAACCGGATCAAAGCCGGTAATCGCGCCACCTATAATTTGCAAATCGGGACAAAACCAACCGCTTGTTTATGCGGTCAGCCTTCAAACTCAATCAACAGATCTTTGGCATCCACTTGGCTGCCTGCAGGCGCATGAATGGTTTTTACAACGCCATCATTTTCTGCCGCAATCCCGGTTTCCATCTTCATCGCCTCAATGGTGCAAAGTAGATCACCCTGCTTCACTTCTTGTCCGACACTGACAACAACCGATGAAATCACACCGGGCATGGGTGCGCCCACATGGGCTGCATTGCCAGCTTCAACCTGCGCCCGTTTTTGTGTGGACGCAGTTACTTTGCGGTTGCGCACCCGAACTGTGCGTGGTTGGCCGTTCAACTCGAAAAATACCCGTGCTTCACCCGCGTCATCGGTTTCGCCCACGGCCTGCATCAGAATTTCAAGCGTTTTACCGGGGTCAATTTCCGCACTGATCTCTTCGCCGGACTTCATCCCGTAAAAGAACGTCTTTGTCGGTAAGGCCCGCACGGGGCCATAAAGCCGGTGCCGCCCCATGTAATCCATGTAAACTTTTGGATACATCAGATAGCCGTTCAAGTCTTCATCATCGACCGTCAACCCTTCCAGCTCTTTAGAGGCCTCGGCACGTGCCGCTTCCAGATCAAGCGGTTCCAGATGTTCGCCGGGCCGCGATGTATCGGGGGCCTCACCTTTCAGAACTTTGGCTACAAACGCTTCGGGGAAACCACCGGGGGGTTGGCCCAGATTGCCCTTCATCATGTCAATCACACTATCGGGAAAGGCCACATCCGTGTCGGGGTCTTCCACCTGTTCGCGGGTCAAGTCCTGTGTCACCATCATCAGGGCCATATCGCCCACAACTTTAGAACTTGGTGTCACTTTGACAATATCCCCAAACATCCGGTTCACATCCGCATAGGTTTTTGCCACCAAGGGCCAGCGATCTTCCAGCCCCAAACTACGCGCTTGCGCTTTCAGGTTGGTGTACTGACCACCCGGCATTTCATGCAGGTAAACCTCGGAAGCGGGTGCGGCCAAGCCACTTTCAAACGCCGCGTATTGACCGCGCACCGCTTCCCAATAATCCGAGATTTCGCGAATCGCATCAATATCCAGCCCCGTATCCCGATCTGTGTTGCGCAATGCTTCCACAACAGACCCCAGACAAGGCTGCGATGTGCCGCCTGAAAACGCATCCATTGCCACATCAACCGCATCCACGCCCGCGTCTGACGCCGCCAGAATAGTTGCCGCCGCAATGCCCGATGTATCATGGGTGTGAAAATGGATCGGCAATCCGACCTCTTCTTTCAACGCTTTGACCAGTACCGAGGCCGCAGCCGGTTTCAACAATCCAGCCATATCTTTCAGACCCAGAACATGCGCACCGGCCGCTTTAAGGTCTTTACCCATAGCCACATAATACTTCAGATCATATTTTGCACGCGCGGGATCCAGAATATCGCCCGTATAACAAATCGTACCTTCACAGACCTTGCCGTTTTCTACCACCGCATCCATTGCGACACGCATGTTTTCAACCCAGTTCAAGCTGTCAAACACGCGAAACACATCCACGCCCGTTTTAGCCGCTTGGCGCACAAATTCCTGCACCACATTGTCAGGATAATTCGTGTAACCAACCCCGTTGCTGGCCCGCAGCAACATTTGTGACATCAGGTTCGGCATGGCTTTGCGCAARTCRCGCAACCGYTGCCAAGGGCATTCYTGCAAGAAACGGTAGGCCACATCAAACGTSGCCCCGCCCCAGCATTCCATRCTGAAMAGTTGCGGCAGATTATGCGCATAAGCATCCGCCACTTTGATCATATCRTGKSWACGCATCCGYGTGGCCARCARMGAYTGGTGCCCGTCRCGCATSGTGGTRTCGGTGATCARCAACTGCTTTTGYGCMGCCATCCAATCGGCCACAGCCTGTGGGCCTTTTTCYTCYARCAGRTTRCGYGTGCCRTAGGCWGGYTCTTCCACATGATTGGCAGGYGGTTTRGGKGCCTTGGCRTGCRGRTCRGGCTTGGCMCGYCCTTCCACATCRGGRTGCCCGTTCACGGTAATATCCGCGATATAGTTCAGKATTTTAGTYGCCCGATCCCGGCGTGGYTTGAAMTTGAACAGRTCAGTGGAGTTGTCGATAAACTTCGTTGTATAGCTGTTATCAAGGAATGTTTTATGCTTCAACAGGTTGATAACAAACGCAATATTGGTGCTGACCCCGCGAATACGAAACTCGCGCAAAGCGCGATCCATGCGTGCAATGGCAAATTCCGGTGTCGGGCCGGAACAGGTAATTTTCACCAAAAGACTATCATAGTAACGTGTGATCACTGCACCGGAATAAGCTGTGCCACCATCAAGTCGCACGCCCATACCTGTGGCAGAGCGGTAAGCTGTGATACGGCCATAATCCGGGATAAAGTTGTTTTGCGGGTCTTCAGTTGTAATCCGCGTTTGCAGCGCATGACCATTCAGGCGGATGTCGTCCTGGCTGTCTTTGCCCGTGGCCTCGGCCAGCGTTTTGCCTTCAGCGATTAGAATTTGCGCCCGCACAATATCAATGCCAGTCACTTCTTCGGTTACAGTATGTTCCACCTGCACGCGTGGGTTCACTTCGATGAAGAAAAACTCATTCGTGTCCATATCCATCAAGAATTCTACGGTACCCGCACATTCATAGCCTACGTGCGCACAAATTTTGCGGCCCAACGCACAAATTTCAGCCCGCTGTTCATCATTCAAATAGGGCGCAGGGGCACGTTCTACAACTTTTTGGTTGCGCCTTTGCACCGAACAATCGCGTTCAAACAGGTGGTAAATCTCACCATGGCTATCACCCAGAATTTGCACTTCAACGTGGCGCGCACGTTGCACTAGCCGTTCCAGATAACCTTCCCCATTGCCAAAGGCGGCTTGGGCTTCACGCCGCCCTTCCAATACCAGTTCTTCCAGCTCACCTTCATGCATGATCTGGCGCATGCCACGGCCACCGCCACCCCAGCTGGCTTTCAGCATGAACGGATAACCCACCGCGTTGGCCATGCGGCGTACTTCATCCATATCGTCAGGTAAAATATCAGTTGCGGGCACCACCGGCACACCTGCATCCATCGCCACATGGCGGGCTGACGCTTTGTCACCCAGCATCCGCATGGTTGCCGCTTTCGGCCCGATAAATTTTATGCCTGCCGCTTCGCAAGCGTCAACAAATTCAGGATTTTCCGACAATAGCCCGTAGCCCGGATGGATCGCATCCGCACCAGACATTTTGGCCACGCGAATAATCTCTTCAATGCTCAAGTACGCCGCAACCGGCCCCATGCCCTCGCCAATGCGGTAAGCTTCATCCGCCTTGAAACGG
>JAESRV010000001.1 GCA_016764475.1 Amylibacter sp. | reverse complement strand
GAGAAGCAAGGCCGCAATAAACCACAGATAGGCCAGATGCATAATCAATACCAACGGCGCATCAAAAATCAGCCCCGTGCGCCAGCGCAGGAAACGCACCATTTGCACCACTGCTGCAATCACAGCAGAATAGGCGGCCCATGTTTCGGACATATCCGACAAGGCCCCATAGATAAAAAATATCAAAGACGCCGCCGAAATATATTCCAGCAGAGGGCTAACCGTAAGCTCAGGACCATTTTTCTGACGCAGGGCATTGCCCGTGAACGTCGCGGTAAGGAAGCCTCCGGCCAGAATGAATTTAACCACAATGCCCATCAGGCCAATCTGAATGGCCCACGACGCTCGCGCCAGATCTCCGTCCATAAGGCTCAAATGAAAAATCACATTGCCAATACACAGCATCAACAAAATCGGCAACAGGGCCAGATAATGTTTGTTTTTCGCCGCCAACAATCCCGGCAGCACCATAATCGTGGCCGCGAAATAAAGACTGCTGTCCAGAATCATCACCCCGTAAGCCGGAATCATGTCGCCGCTGTAAACCGCGATTCTGCCCAGAAACCATAACAGGACCAGAAGCGCCAACCGCCCCCTGTCAATTTCTTGCGTGCCCGCCCAGCCCGGCAGGGCGGTCAGCAAAAATCCTGCCATTGTGCCAGTAACGGCTGCTATAAATAGTTTTTTCATTTTGCTTTCCTAAATGTTGCTAAATGCAAACCAGATTGTTGGATCAACAGGCTTACCATTGTTTCTTATTTCTATATAGAGCGATTCTTGCCCAATTGCGCCACCACCTTCTGACGCTTCGATCAAAAAATCTTGAGCTTGGGGTTGTTTGCCGCCCAAAAGCCCAATCGGGTCGCCTGTATTCACGATTTGCCCGAATTCACAGTAAATATGGTTCATACCGGCAATGACCATCAAAATTCCGGGTTCAGGCTCTAAAATAACGACTTTGCCATAATCCAAAAATGAACCCGCAAAGCGAATGGTTGCAGGGGAAGGGCTGGTAACCAGCGAAAGCGGACGGGCTGTAATAACAATACCGGGGCGTTTAATGCCCGCAGCATCGGTTTCATTAAACCCCCGCAATAAAGCACCACTCGTAGGCAGCGGCAGCTCCCCTTTTAAAGCGGCAAATGCGACTTGTTGATCAGGGTCTTCGTCCAGTGGAATATCCGTCAGCCCGTTGGCAAATAAATTCAGCGTTTTGCTGTTATCCGCCAGAATTTGCACCCGTACCGGATCAGCGGTAAAGTGCAAAGGCAGTTCCGTGCGTTCAGTGATTGCAGTTGCMAGSGCAACACGGGCATCTTGCGCCCCTGYCAGRCCCRCTTCCAGTTCMGTTTGCGCRTTTTTTTGCARATTGCTTAGCCCGAYCAGCTCTTCCAATTGCARKCGYAAYTCTTCGGCGCGTACCTGTAACATYGGYGTYACCTCTGACATCACCATGCCTGAGCGCGCAGTGCCAATAGGCCCAGCAGGGTGGATCATCAGCATCGGGGTGCTGGCCCGTTCCATGGTTTGTAAAACACCCAAAAGCCTGCTGATCTGATCACGTTGCCCTGCCAACTCAAGGCGTAAAACCTGTTCACGAATAGTCGCCGCCCGCAGGCTTTGGCGCACAGCAAGCAGACCGTTTTCATATGCCCGCACTGTCTGGCTAAGGGCCGCAATCCGATCTTCTGATTTCTTGGCTTTTTTCAATGTGACCGCAGCAGCCTGTAATTCATTAGCAGCTGTTTTTGCCAGTTGCATCGGCGTTTCCGCCGCTTGCACGGCAAAACCCACCGCGCCACAAAACACGGAAACTGCCAAAACCAATGCCGATAATTTATTTAACAAATCAGAGTTTCGCCTGTCATTTCTTTCGGTTTCTCTAGCCCCATCAGCCTCAACAATGTAGGTGCCAAATCCGCCAGTCGCCCGCCTGCGCGCAGTTTGGCCGTTTTTGGCCCACCAATCAAGACCACAGGCACGGGATTTGTGGTATGCGCGGTATGTGGCGCGCCGGTTTCAGGGTTTACCATAGTTTCGCAATTGCCGTGATCGGCACAAACGATCATCGCACCACCTATGGCATGTAGCGCATCTATCACCTGACCCAAACCTACATCAACCGAGGCACAAGCCGCCATCGCCGCCTGAAAATCCCCCGTATGGCCAACCATATCGGGGTTGGCATAGTTCACGATAATCAGATCATAACCACCTGAGCCAATAGCCTCAACCAGATGTTCTGTCACCTCAGCCGATGACATTTCAGGTTGCAAATCATAGGTTGCCACTTTCGGGCTAGGGGCCAAATAACGATCTTCATCCTTGGCGGGTTCTTCAACGCCCCCGTTCAAAAAGAACGTCACATGCGGGTATTTCTCTGTTTCCGCAATACGGAGCTGTTTTAGCCCGTGTTGCGACACCCAAGCACCCAATGTGTTCTTGATCTCTTGATCTGGAAACACACAATCCATATAGGTATCGTGGCGGCGGGAATATTGGGCAAAGCCTGTGACGGTTGCCAACGCAGGGCGCGGGCCAGTTTCAAAACTATTAAAATCAGGATCGGCAATTGCCGCTAGTATTTCACGCGCGCGATCTGCGCGGAAGTTCAAAAACAGCAATCCGTCGCCGTCTTGCATGCCTTGATAACCCCCCACCACAGTCGGGYCAAAAAACTCATCAATGATGTTATTCGCATAAGCATCGGCAATCACATCCTGCGCCCGCGCGGCCCTAGACCCCTCGCCCAAAACCATCGCGCGATAAGCCTTTTCCACCCGTTCCCAACGGTTATCACGATCCATCGCGTAATACCGCCCCGAGAAGCTTGCCAGTGTCACACCTTTGGGCAATCCCGCTTCCAAATGGTCCAAATATCCAMCKGCCGACTGCGGYGCCACATCACGCCCGTCACCAAACAGGTGCAAGGCCACAGGCACACCGCCTGCCACAATAGCAGAAGCTGCGGCAATCATATGGTCGATATGACTATGCACCCCGCCATCAGATAGAACCCCTGCCAAATGCGCAGTTCCACCCGAAGTTTTCATTGTTGCGATAAATTGCTGGATCGCAGGTAGTGCCGCAAACTCACCGCGTCCAATAATACCTTGAATACGAAACAGATCACTTTCAATAACCCGCCCGGCCCCTATGTTCATATGCCCAACTTCCGAATTGCCCATCTGGCCTACAGGCAGGCCCACATCCAGCCCAAACGTAGTTAATGTAGACGCAGGACACTCCGTCATAATACGATCAAAGTTCGGGGTATCAGCCAAAGCAACCGCGTTGTTTTCAACCGCATCACGCAGACCCCAGCCATCCAAGATACACAAAACAACAGGTTTGGGCGTGGTCATTGATGCATTCCTTTAAGCTTACGTCATTACATAATGCCAGCACCCCAAAGGATCAACCGCACATGATGACGCCACGTTGCATTTTGACGGCGCGCAATACTGCTCTATAATGCAGGCTTCACACTAGGAGCCCATACGATGGAACGCCTTCAAATAATGTTCAGCCACCTGTCCGTAAAACTTATGGCAGCAGCCGTGTTTATTGGCGCAATAATCGCCCTGACAACCGGCCCTGCATGGGTCTGGCTGTTGGTACCCTTTGGCGTTTTAACCCAAATGCTGAATGAGTATTCGATCCACCGTTTCGTGTTCCATCTGCCGGCCCCCACCAAACAATGGCAGTTCGATCTGCTTTATCAAGTACACTACGGCCACCACGACTTTCCAACCAATAAAGAACTGTTTTTCGTGCCCGTATGGTTTGCCTTGCCGATGCTGTGCATGAATTTCAGCCTGCTATGGCTTGCCCTGTCCTTTGTTACAACGCTTGCCCTACCCATCGCTGCGATTATTATTCTGGTTGGCGGGGTCGGCACGTTTTTGTTTTACGAATGGTTCCACATGACCGCGCACATGAATGTGCCCAAGGTTTGGGTGGAGCGCCTTGTCACCACGTTGCACAACCAACACCACTTCCGTGATTTTTCCAAATGGTTTCATGTGTCACCTGGCGGCCAAATCATTGACCGTGCGATGGGTACAGCGATAGACCGCGAGGCCCTGAAATCACAACAACGCATGGAGTTCATCCGCACCATGGGCTTGCACCCTGATGATCCTCGCCTTGTGTCCGCACGCCTGCGTTTTGCAGGGAAATATGGGTTCACAGAGGCGGAAATAGAGCGGGCGGCAGTGGTTTAATAATCCAACCTCTTTTTCATGTGATATAGTTTTGACCCTATTGGGCGATCTTCTAAAACGCCGAATACCTCATAGCCAATATTTTCATAAAATGCTTTGGCATCAAGGGTTTTCAGAAATGCGATAACCGCCCCTTCTGATCGTGCCGTCTGTTCGATGGCAGCCATCAACCTTGTAGCATGGCCTTTTCGGCGTTCATGTTCTGCAACCCACAAGATGTCTATTTCACAACCGTCCCAATAGATGTTCGCTTCTACCCCCGCACAAAYATCCCCRTWTTCATTGCGRATGTAGGCGGCARCAAATTTATCTTTGGTTTCATCGGGYAAGTTCGGRAACAGTTTACGGCCGTAATCGTTYAAKCCTTTTTCAAGARCTGCGCTGTYTTCTGGYTTCTTTGAAAAACTTATCTCTATGTTCATAACAATCTTCAAACCCGATGATACGGACTGCCCGCCAAAATACTCACCGCACGGTAAAGCTGTTCACACAGCATGACGCGGGCCAGCATGTGGGGCCAGACCATTTTGCCAAAGGATATGGATGCATGGGCTTGGCTGCGCAGCTCTTTGATCAGCCCGTCGGCCCCGCCGATGACAAAGCAGACACAGGGTGCGCCGTTGTCGCGCCAGCCTGCCAGTTGTTTGGAAAATTCTGGTGAGCTTAGCAGTTTACCGCGCTCATCAAGCGTGACGATCGTGGCACCTTTGGGGATAGACTTTAGAAGCAATTCGGCCTCGACCGCCTGACGGCTGCCTTTTTTATCTTCGACTTCAACGATTGACGCTTCCGTAAAGCCCAAAGCGCGGCCGGTGCGTTCAAAGCGGGTTAGATAGTCATCGATCAGGTCTTTTTCGGGACCGTTGCGCAAACGGCCAACAACGCTGATCTGTACGCGCATAAACTATACGTCTTCAGGCTCGCCCATTGGCAGCCACATTTTTTCAAGCTGATAGAACTCGCGCACTTCAGGGCGGAACACATGCACGATGATATCGCCTGCGTCCAACAGAACCCAATCGCCCGCACCCTTGCCTTCCATACGCGCTTGTACGCCCATGTTTTGCTTTAGCTTATCCGCAAGCTTTTCAACAATCGCACTGACCTGACGGGTCGAGCGGCCAGAGGCCACGACCATATAGTCCGCAATTTGCGATTTACCTTGCAGTTCGATGGTGACAATATCCACGGCTTTATCATCCTGAAGCGAGTTCAGAACCAGATCAAGCATCGACATGCTTGGGATATTTTTACCGGCAGCGTCTGCTGCATCAACACGTTCAGACAGAACCGTGTCCTCCATCAATAACGCACCATTAACCGTGGTGCAGGTGGGTTTAGCGTAACACCCGATAAATTTTCGGGCAAGGGGTTCCA
>JAESRV010000032.1 GCA_016764475.1 Amylibacter sp. | reverse complement strand
AGCGCCTTCCCGTGGGGAAGGTCAGGCGCGGCCCGTTTGCAACGGGCTAGAATATCAACCGATGTAAATACGAACTAGGTATCACCAGCCATATCATCCAAGTTATTACGCTTTGCTCCATCAGGGTTAGTTCTCAGGTGTGGCTTTGCATTTGATCTATTAACACTATGCGCATTTTCCAGTTCACCTCGGTCTGCCATTTCCATTGCTTTTTCTACGGGTGTAAAACGGCTATTACCATCAAGTTTAACATGAGTGATATCACCTTCAGAATCTGCACGGGCATCGATAACTTTTCTTTTCTTCATGTTCATTACTCCTTTTATAAATCGAATCTTTTTGTTCATGATTTGTTCATAGCACAATTTATATTAGAAACAAACAAAACGCCCCGCAATTTCCTACGAGGCGTTCCTAATTCTTTACAAAGGTATCAGGCTATTCAGCCCTTCTCCTCAATAATCTCGACCATATGCGAGATTTTGGCGACCATGCCGCGCACAGAAGGTGTATCTTCCAGCTCGCGGGTGCGGTGCATTTTATTCAAGCCCAGACCGATCAACGTAGCACGTTGTTTGGCGGGGCGGCGGATCGGGGAACCGATCTGTTTTACGACGATAGTTTTAGCCATTTAACTCAAGCCTCCGTAGCAGCAGGGGCTGCATCTGTTTTTGGCAGGATGTCAGAAACTTTCTTGCCACGACGTTGTGCAACATTACGCGGGCTGGCTTCTTTAGCCAGACCGTCCATGGTTGCGCGGATCATGTTGTATGGGTTTGCTGAACCGATGGATTTAGACACAACGTCTTGCACGCCCAGCATCTCGAAAACAGCACGCATCGGGCCACCAGCAATAATGCCGGTACCTTGTGGTGCAGTCCGCATCACAACTTTACCCGCACCGTGACGACCGTTTACATCGTGGTGCAATGTGCGGCCTTCGCGCAATGGAACGCGGATGATTTGGCGTTTGGCTTGCTCTGTGGCTTTGCGGATCGCTTCAGGAACTTCCTTGGCTTTACCTTTGCCAAAACCGACACGGCCTTTTTGGTCGCCAACAACAACAAGGGCTGCAAAGCCAAAGCGTTTACCGCCTTTTACTGTTTTGGACACACGGTTGATCGCAACCAGACGATCTGCAAATTCCGGTGTTTCGTCGCGATCGCGACCCCGGCGGTTATTATCTCTAGCCATGGAAGGCCTCCTAAATATCTTTGGGCCTGCGCCCGATTTTCCAACCCTAGTGAGGTGCGAACACCCCCCGGATTATCGAGGTGGGCAAGATGCCCACCTGCGGTTCTTTATGTACGCAATCTAGCCCAAAAACTGATTTCAAGTTTTCGGATCGCGCTTAGTTCTAAAACTTCAGACCGCCTTCACGGGCCGCGTCGGCAAGTGCTTTGACTTTGCCGTGGAACAAAAAGCCGCCACGATCAAAATAACACTCTTCAACGCCTGCCTTTTTAGCACGTTCTGCGATTGCAGCACCCACTTTGGCAGAAGCTTCTTTATTGTTTGTGCCGATAACACCCAGCTCTTTTTCCAATGTGGAAGCCGCAGCCAGTGTTACACCATTTACATCATCGATCAGTTGAACGCTGATGTTCTTGGATGAGCGATGCACGCTCAGGCGAGGACGGCCATTGGCCATCTTCTTGATTTTGTTCCGGTTGCGCATGCGGCGCTTAAGAAACAGAGTTCTTTTACTATTAGCCATATTATGCGCTCCTTACTTTTTCTTACCTTCTTTGCGGAAGATATATTCATCTTTGTATTTGATACCCTTGCCTTTAAAAGGCTCTGGTTTACGCCAAGCGCGAATTTGCGCCGCGATTTGGCCAACACGTTGGCTATCAATACCTTCAATGATGATTTGGGTTACTTTAGGGGCCGTAACTGTGACGTCATCTGGAACATCGAAGTTAACATCGTGTGAATAGCCCAATGTCATATTCAGGACATTGCCAACCATTTTAGCACGATAACCAACACCGTTAATCTCCAGCTCTTTCTTGAAGCCTTCCGTTACACCTTTTACGCAGTTTGCGATCTGGGTGCGGGACATACCCCATTGTTGACGCGCACGTTTGGACATACCGCGTGGTTTCACAGAAACCGCGTTGTCTTCCAACGTGAGTGTTACGTCATCAGTGGCCATAAAGGATAGAACACCCTTCGGGCCTTTGATTTCGACTTTTTGACCTGAGATTGTGGCGGTTACACCACTTGGCAGATCAACAGCTTTTTTACCAATACGAGACATCAGATACTCCTTAGAAGATTGTGCACAGCACTTCACCACCAACATTGGCAGTACGTGCTTGTGCATCTGACATCACGCCTTTTGGCGTGGAGACAATCGCAACACCAAGACCCTGACGAACTGTCGGGATGTCTTGAACGCTGGAATAAACCCGGCGGCCCGGTTTGGACACGCGCTTGATCTCTTTGATCACAGGTTGACCGTCGAAGTATTTCAAAGAAATCTCCAATTCCGGGAAACCTGCTTTGGATGTCGCATTTTCATAACCACGGATATAGCCTTCGTTCGCAAGAACATCGAGCACCCAACCACGCAGTTTTGACGCTGGTGTCAACACAGTAGACTTGCCACGCATTTGAGCGTTGCGAATACGTGTCAGCATATCACCGATAGGATCGTTCATTATATCTCTCCTTTACCAGCTAGATTTAACCATGCCCGGGATCATGCCATCTGACGCCAACTGGCGCAGTGCAATCCTGGACACTTTAAGTTTACGATAATAACCATGCGGACGACCCGTGATCTGACAGCGATTGTGCAGACGGGTTGCCGATGAGTTACGCGGTAGTTTTGCCAATGCCAGACCCGCTTTAAAGCGTTCTTCCATAGGCAGTTCTTGGTTGTTCACGATTTCTTTAAGTGCCGCGCGCTTGGTAGCATATTTCGCTACCAGCTTTTGACGCTTAATTTCGCGTTGGACCATTGCAGCTTTTGCCATGTTTTCTTCCCTATCCGCGATCAGTCGTTAAAAGGCATGTTGAATTGCTTCAACAAGCTTTTAGCTTCTGCATCTGTTTTTGCGGTCGTACAGATGATGATATCCATGCCCCACATTTGATCTACGTCGTCATAGTTAATTTCCGGGAACACGATGTGTTCTTTCAGACCCATGGCGTAGTTGCCGTTACCGTCAAAGCTTTTGGCGGAAACACCGCGAAAGTCACGGATACGTGGCATAGCGACTGTTACCAAACGGTCAAGAAATTCATACATCTTCTCGCCGCGCAACGTGACTTTACAGCCCAAAGGCATCTCTTCACGCACCCGAAAACCCGCGATGGATTTTTTGGCTTTGGTAATCACAGGCTGTTGGCCGGCAATCGTGGCCATGCCCGATACAGCAGAGCGAATTTTCTTGGTGTCGTTTACCGTTTCACCAACACCCATGTTCAAAACGATTTTGTCCAGCTTGGGGATCATCATGTCGTTCTTATAGGCGAACTCTTCTTTCATCGCCGCACGGGCTTTGTCAGTATAGAGCGTTTTTAAGCGTGGTTTATAATCAGCCATCAATCAATGCTCCTGATTTCTTGGCGAAACGCACTTTTTTGCCGTCTTCGATTTTGAAGCCAACACGCGTTGCGCCGCCCTCTTTGGGGTCAACCAGTGCCAGATTTGACAACTGAATTGGCATGTCCGTTGGAACACGCCCGCCCGTAGAGCCTTGTGATTGTTTAACGTGACGGATAGATGTGTTTATACCCGTTACAATGGCTTTACCGGTAGATGGGTTCAAAGTGGCGATCTCGCCCTCTTTACCTTTGTCTTTACCGGTCAGCACGATGACCTTGTCACCTGATTTCAACTTAGCAGCCATCTTACAGCACCTCCGGTGCAAGCGAGATGATCTTCATGAAGTTCTTCGCACGCAATTCACGCACAACCGGGCCAAAGATACGGGTACCTAGGGGCTCGTTGTTGTTGTTCAGGATTACTGCCGCATTGCTGTCAAAGCGAATGGCAGTGCCGTCTTCACGACGGACTTCTTTTCTGGTGCGTACCACAACTGCTTTGCGAACGTCGCCTTTTTTCACGCGTCCGCGTGGAATGGCTTCTTTCACAGAAACAACGATGACGTCCCCAACAGAGGCATATCTCCGTTTGGAACCGCCCAGAACCTTGATGCACTGAACACGGCGAGCGCCGCTGTTGTCAGCTACATCCAGGTTGGTCTGCATCTGGATCATTTGGTTTCCTTCCGACCTTTGGGGACTTCCCCCAGGGTTTCGTTAAGCTGGATTGTCTGACTTGGCCTTAGGCGTCTGTCAGAACCGTCCAACGTTTGGTTTTCGAAATCGGCTTGCATTCTTCAATGCGAACTTGATCGCCGATTTTGAATTTGTTTTCCGCGTCATGAGCACGATACTTCTTAGACTTACGGATAATTTTCTTAAGAACCGGGTGCTGAAAGCTACGCTGAACTGAAACCGTGATGGTCTGTTCGTTCTGGTCGCCTGTTACTGTGCCGGTTAGAATACGCTTTGGCATGTCAAACTTCCTTATTCAGCAGCCGCTTCAGCGGCCTTTTGGTTCAAAATTGTCTTAACGCGCGCAGCATTACGCCGTGCGGTTTTGATTTGTGAGGTGTTTTCCAACTGATTGGTGGCACCCTGGAACCGTAGGTTAAACGATTCCTTTTTCAGGGATGCCAGCTCTTCGCGCAGCTGGTCAGGTGTTTTTTCTTTTAATTCAGTGACTTTCATCGCCATTTTCCTTTCAACATCACTGGTCGGCCCCCCAAAGGGTCACCCTGATTCCAGTGGAGTGCATGATGAATGCGGTCTATAGGGCGGAATTCGCATTATAGCAAGAGGGAATGGTGGATTTGACAGGGGTATCGCATGAATAGCGCAACGGGTTTGTAGAATTGATTATTGCCTGATTCAATACCACCAGAAAAAGCGTTTGGAGGGCATTATCTTGGAAAAAGAGACATCATTTCAATCTCTACCTTAACATTAAAGGTCCTAGACAACAGAAAAAGATGCTTTACCCACTTATGAAACCCTTCTTTTATGCCTTTGTGCGGTGCTTTCTGGATGTGAAAGTTTCGTGAATATTGTCGAAACGGGGCAGAAAAGCTGAAATTCCTGCGCCGACTGGCCGATTTCGAGCATGGTGTACCTTACCTTCACATGACACCCTTTCGCGCCCTGGACGGCAAGGCGGGACGCCGCCCCTGCATCTGATCTCGGCGCGTGATGTTCATGCGATTTCCCTGCTTGCGGAGCTGAACTTGACAAAATACAATAAGTTCGCACTGATACATGATTGCTAATTTCAATAGCCGCTTACAATTTTTACCTAATATATTAGGAGAATTTAATGTCATTGGCGTCACAACTTAATCTTATAGGGACTGAGTTCCGTGTTAACGCGACTACGACTCTGGTCAAGAACAGTAATATATAACAGCCCTAGTGGGGGGGGGATTGTCATTGTTTGGCAGAATAACGGATGGCGACCAAAATGCGCCTCGCGTTGTGGGGTTGGATAATGGCGGCTGGGTTGTTGTCTGGGCTTCATCAAGTGCAGGCGCACCTTTTTTTCTTTGAAGTTCG
>JAESRV010000095.1 GCA_016764475.1 Amylibacter sp. | reverse complement strand
CGAATACCCTGTGCGCGTAATTTAGGCAATTCATCATAAGGCTCTAAAGCTTGGTTTTTTAGGCGCCTTAGGTAAGCATCATCACTGTAAATCCAGCGGTCATAGAACTTGGCTTTATGCTTTTTACGATAGGTTTTGTCTTCTTCGGCCAAAACTGTACGAATATCAGAAGTGACCCCAAAGCGCGATGCCGCCGCTATCAACGGCTGCTCACCCGCACCGATAAAATCACTATCCAGTTGTTCCGGTTTGCCACCCAAGACTGCTACAGCATCACGTTGCGGTTCCACGTCTGCGCGGTTTTTTGACCCTAAAGTCGGTTCTGGAAGTGATGCGTAGTCTTCAGGCATGACCAATTCTTTGGTCGGCAAGACCGCAAACTCATCAGGCCCCGCATCTTTCAGCCTGAAATTACCATTTTTCCCGAATACGGGGTTTTCGCCACACCCCGCCAATACAATGATCAGCGATAGCGGTACGATTAATTTTAGTATTCGAACAAACATGTGCTGCCCACACCCAAAGGAACTGTTACGATTGCTGTTTAACCTAGAATTAACTCGGCGTCACGCCCTCTTATTCAGCTTTTCTGAAAAGAATATCAGACCGAATGCGCCCGCGAAAACAAAGATGTCGGCCACATTGAACACATTGGGGTTTTCCCAGCCGCAACACGACATATTCAAAAAATCCACAACCGCGCCATGAACCACGCGATCATAGGCGTTTCCAAGGGCACCGCCTATGATACTGCCAAACAACAAGGCCGCCGCCCAGCCTTTGAAATTGCGCGCATACCATAGAACCACCAGTGAAATCAGTACAGCAATCGCGGTCAGCACCCAGCGCATGACATCTGATTGCCCCGCAAACAGCCCAAAGTTAATGCCCGTGTTCCAGCCCATGCGGAAATTCAGCAAAGGCGGCAAGACATCGATGGCATAGATGTTTTTCAAATCAAGATGAAAGACCACATACCATTTGGTGAATTGATCAATCAAAAACGCAAATGTTGCTATGATAAGTGTCTTGCCCATACCCTGCCCCTTAATGCCTGAAGTGGCGCATGCCCGTGTAAACCATCGCCAATCCAGCCTCATCCGCCGCTTTGATCACCTCGTCATCACGCATAGAACCGCCCGGTTGAATAACCGCCGTGGCCCCGGCTTCCGCTGCTGTCAGCAAGCCGTCTGAAAACGGGAAGAACGCATCAGACGCCACAACCGAACCTTTGGTCAGCGGCGCAGCCAACCCCATTGCATCAGCCATATCCTGCGATTTACGCGCTGCAATGCGTGTACTGTCAACGCGGCTCATTTGGCCTGCCCCCACACCTACGGTTGCCTGATCCTTCACATAGATGATCGCGTTTGACTTCACATGCTTAGCTACTTTCCAGGCAAACAGCAGATCGCGCAACTCATCGTCTGTTGGGGCGCGTTTGGTCACAACTTTCAAATCATCCAAGCGGATAAACCCGTTATCGCGATCCTGTATCAGATAGCCGCCTGAAACCTGTTTCCATACCTGTCCGCCCGTATGAATATCAGGCAAACCACCGGTTTCCAGCAGACGCAGGTTCTTTTTCGAAGCAAAGATAGCTTTGGCCTCATCACTGATTGAAGGTGCAATCACAACTTCGGTGAAAATCTCCACAATCTGTTCCGCCGTTGCCGCGTCCAGCGTCTGGTTCAGCGCAATAATCCCGCCAAAGGCTGACGTACGATCGCAATCAAACGCCGCCTTATAAGCCTCGGCCAATGTAGCCCCACGCGCCACACCACAAGGGTTGGCGTGTTTAATGATTGCACAAGCTGGCCCATCCGCAGGATCAAATTCTGCGACCAATTCGTAAGCCGCATCAGTATCGTTGATATTGTTGTACGACAAAGCCTTGCCTTGCAACTGCACAGCCGTTGAAACGCCTGCCCGCGTGCTGCCATCACTATAAAAGCTGGCAGACTGGTGCGGGTTTTCGCCGTAACGCAAAGTTTGCACATGTGTGCCCGCAATCGCCCTGCGGCGCGGCTGTTCTTCACCAATGGCACCTGCCATCCATGTGGATACCGCCGCATCATAGGCGGCAGTACGCGCATAAGCAATTTGCGCCATTTTCTGACGATATGCCAAAGTCGTGCCCACATCATGCGCCTGCATCTCTTCCAGCAAACCTGCGTAATCTTCCACATCCACAACAGTCACCACAAACCCGTGGTTTTTAGAGGCCGCGCGGATCATCGCAGGCCCGCCAATATCAATGTTCTCGATGCAATCATCATAAGCGCCACCCGCAGCCACAGTGGCTTCAAACGGATAAAGGTTCACCACCAACAGATCAATCGCGCCAATCCCGTGTTCATCCATCGCAGCCTTATGATCCGCGTTATTACGCAAAGCCAGCAAACCGCCATGCACCATCGGGTGCAGGGTTTTCACCCGACCATCCATCATTTCTGGAAAGTTGGTTATTTCAGACACATCTTTCACAGGCAAGCCCGCATCTCGGATAGCTTTGGCAGTGCCGCCCGTTGACAGCAATTCAACCCCAGAAGCGTTCAAGGCAGTGGCCAGATCAACAAGGCCGGTTTTATCAGATACGGAAAGTAACGCGCGTCTTATGGTGACAGGGCTGTTAGACATTTTTTCGAAGTCCTTACGTGTTCAGTTGCAGTCGCTAACCGTCCAGACAGGTTAGCATCCAAGTTATCTCGCCTTCATAGTTGACCACATCAAAAGTTACCACGATCTGTTTTGTCGCGCGTGGCTTTAAACGTTCAGAGCTGTAATATGCACTGTCTTGCAGTGAAATCGCACCGCCTGAGGCTTTGAAAATCCAAACCGTGTTATCAGGCAGCTGCAAAGACACTGCGGCACCACCCAAATCCAGTTCCGCATTCACATCAGGGGCTATATGAAACTTGGCGGCTATCGAAATGCGATGTTCACTCTGGTGTTTTGTGGCCGCATCCAGCACCGCTCGGTCCCGCTTGCGATCACAATAAAACCGATCCGTTCCCGTCAGCACACGTCCGTTTCGGGTTAGTTTCAGCTTGCGTCTGTAAGTCAGGCCAGCCCCTTGCCTGTAACCTGTGTGCGCGGCCATAAGCATCGCCGTGCCATCGCCCATAGCCGCCGACTGAAGTATCGTGACCTTAGTATCAGGGGCCATCATGGTTGACAGTTTAGGGGTGCGCCCCGCTTCATCAGGCAAAAACGGTTGCAGAGTGGCAACTGTGAACCCATCAGCCCTATAGCTGGCTTTGCGCCGCTGATCGCTTAAATCCTGTCCCGTGCCCATGCTTTGAAAAATCGGATGTCGGGCAGACGAAAGTTCAAACGCCAATGCGCATTCAGAACCTGCCCCATCGGCGGCTATATTCGGCCTGTCGCCCGTATCAACAATCAACAAGCTTTTTGCTTTGGCAATCCGCGAATACCCCATGACATTATCTAGGGTAGAGGTCGACCGCGTACCGCTATCCATCAACACCTGACCAATCCGTGCCCTTGTCGCAGCCCGCCCGCCATAAAACTCGGCCAACTTGCCATCACCCGACCGCAAGGTGCGGATCGCGGGGGCCATACGGTCTATCGCATCCAGCAACGCACGGTCAGGCGTCAGTGATGCCGATGTCATGCCCTGAACCACCCAAACCAGCAGCGTTAGAATATCCAACAACTCTTCGGGGTTGCGTGTGGGAATACCCCCATCTGCATCAATATAATTTTCGCATTCTTTACCCAAGGCATGCAAAGCAGGTTTCAAATCTTTTTTGAACTCCCCCAGGGCCAGCGCGCTATACACATACCCCACAAGTGCTTGAAACCTAGGCAGGCCTTCGGGCGCATATTGCCAGCGTTTTTTCAGGAATCGTGCATGATGTGAAACAGATGTGAAGAAATCCTTTTGATTCCGTTTTGTTGTATTGCCCAACAAGATAATCGCATGATTGATCAGCCGAATTATACGCGCACCTGCCAGTTCAGGCGTCCAGGCCAGATTATCGCCATTGCCAAATTGCTCCAGCCATGTCCCAAACCATATACGTGCAACGGCCATACAGTCCGCAGAACCGTTGGCCGCCAAATGATCCAGCCAGAAAAACCCTTGCGCCTTGGTCTGGAACCCAATGTTATCCCTGTCCACATCCCAAATCGGCTCATCCGGATCACGGATCAAACGCCCGTCGATCAGAAAGTTGCCGCTTGCCAGCTGCAACCCCTTTTGCGCCGATCCAACACCGTTGACCATCGGTTGCGAAGTAATGGATTTTGCCGTTCTGCCGCGCCTTACCCGATGTGCCACAGCCTGTGTAGAGCGGCCTTCACGGCCACGTTTCAGCTGATTGAACAATTCAAAAATACTTGTCGGCACGTTTTATTAAGACCCGCTTTTACTTCACCATCTTATCTACGGCCCAAACCCCGCACTGTCACTTTGTTTTGACCAGTTTCGCGATAAAGAACCCGTCCATACCACCGTTTTCGGGCCAGTAAGACGGTAATGTCCGCAAATACCCTTCAGGCGTCAGCCATTCGTGCGGCACGCCCAGCGCATCTGCATCAATCGGCTCTATTGCCGCTTTATCATTGCCTGCAAGAAACTCTGCAATCTGTTCCTCGCCTTCGCGTTTCAAAAGCGAACAGGTACTGTAAATCATTTGCCCGCCTGGCTTTAGCCATTCAAACGCGCGTTCCAGCATTTCCTTTTGCAAGGCCACCAGACTTATCACCGCTGCCTTATCTTTCAGATGCGGCAAGTCAGGGTGCCGTCTGATCGTGCCAGTAGCAGTACAAGGTGCGTCCAGCAAAATCGCATCATATTCCACGCCAGGTTTCCAAGTCAGAACATCCGCCGTCACAACCTTTGCCGCCAGGCCCGTGCGTGACAGGTTTTCATGCAGACGCACCAGACGGTGCTTTGACAGGTCCATCGCTGTCACATGACCGCCCATTGCAGCCAGTTGCAAGGTTTTGCCACCGGGGGCTGCACAAAGGTCTAATACCTTTGCGTCTTCAATCCCCGCTAAACATTTAGCAGGCAGGCTTGCCGCGAAATCTTGCACCCACCAAGCCCCTTCTTCAAAGCCGGCCAGTGCAGAAACCTGCCCTGCCCTTTGCAAGCGCAAAGCTTTGTCACCAATCACTTCGGCCTCTAGCAGATCGGCCAATTCGGCCATATCCTCATCGCGCTTAACCGTAATATCCAACGGCACTGCACGCACATGGGCCTCTTCGATCAAAGCCACCGCATCCGCGCCGTGATCATTCAGCATGATAGAACGCAGATAATACGGCAATTCCTGCGTCGGGTGTTCTTGCCAATGTTCACGCCCCTCACCGTCCAGTTTGCGGCAAACCGCATTGACCAGCCCCGCAATATGCACAGTTTTACGCCCAAGCTTGGTGATACTAACAGCTGAATCTATCGCCGCATGTGGGCTGATCCCGTCAACCAGCAGCTCGGCGGCACACAGGCGCAAGATATTGCGCACCCGCAAAGGTGGTTCTTTTTTCAGATAGAAATCCAGCAGCACATCAATCGGCTCAAGATAGCGTAGCGTTGAAAGCGTCAGGCTTTGTGCGCGTGCCCGCTCTGATCCCGATAGCTTCCTTAAAATATCACTGCCCGCATCGGTCATTTCAGACATAGGGCGTTTGTCGGTTAAAACCCCGTTCAACAGGTTCAATGCCGCGATACGCGCTGATAAGCCGGGTTTTGCCATTTTTTGTGCCTAACACATAAGGTTCTAAACGTTACCCGTGCTTATGCCTGAAATTTTCCCATTCAACCAGTGCATAAAATTGCACTTCCCCAAAACCTGCGTTAAAGCTGCGTTGAACACAAAACAGGTTTTCAACAAATGACCCAGACCGATAAAGCCCAGCGCATCGAAGACGCCGCCAAACGCGCGTTAAAAGAGGCCGCAATACGCAAAAAAGCCCAAGATAAAGCGGACATGCCCATCGAATTAGGTGGCCGAGACGGCCCCGAACCCACCCGCTTTGGCGATTGGGAGAAAAAGGGTATTACATCGGATTTTTAGAAAATTCGAATGAAATACTTTGCTCACGTTAACTCAATAACCCAATTTTACTGCTTTAATTCGCCCAAATCAGGGATGAATAATGCAACCGTTATATTCTATTGCCAGCACAGTATTTTTGCTAATGGCCCTGCCGATAACGGCAGCGGCACAATCCAACGCTAGAAACTTCACATGGATGACATGGGAACAACGCGCCGTTGACGCCAAACTTTGCCGCACCAAAGGCGTTTGCACCGCACAACGCAAATACATCACCCGTCTTGTTGAAGAACCAACCGAACAAAAAGCCCGTGAATTAATCGGCGCGATAGATCAGCTTGCCAAATTGCGCGGGCAACCCGTTGAACACCCTGAAACACCCCAAATGTGCCGTCAAACCGAAGCAGGTAAAATCCTTGGTTTCAATCCGGAACATTGGGACATGAGCGATAAATCCGCCGCCTTAAGAGATTTGCAAGGCGTGTATTTTTCCGTGCAATCCATAAAGGGCCCGAAAAATTACAACGGCGCATTCGGCCCCGAATTACAAGAACGCATGGCAAACCGCTTTCGTTCAGCCCGCTTGCCCATTTTGACCGAAGATCAAATGGAACTTACCCCCGGAAAACCGCAGTTGAATGTTTATTTTTCAAATACCAAACCAAAAACAGGCTGCACATACAGCGTATTTGTCAGCTTCACCCAAACCATGCTTTTAACCCGCAATCACACGGTAAAATTAAAGGTTGGTACATGGGGTGCATCAGGCGGGTATTCTACAGATTTTCCAAACGGCAATGAGATGGACGCGATTTTGCGCGTCATCGACAAGTTTCTGAACGATTACAAACGCGCCAACATACGCAAAGGCTAAAGCCCCAGCACATCCATCATATCATATTCGCCGGGGGCTTTACCTTGGCCCCAAAGGGCCGCTTTTAGCGCACCACGGGCAAAAATCTGACGATCCGTTGCCAAGTGACGCAACACAATGCGTTCACCATCTGCGGCAAAAATCACATCATGTTCACCGACAACATCGCCACCCCGAATTGCCGTAAACCCAATATCACCACGTTTGCGCGCACCGGTGATCCCGTCACGCCCACGGTCTGCAACATCTGCCAATGAAACTCCACGCCCAACAGCCGCAGCCTCACCCAGCATCAAGGCCGTACCCGAAGGCGCATCCACCTTATGGCGGTGATGCGCCTCGACAACTTCAATATCGAAATCCTCATCCAAAGCCGCCGCCACTTTTTTGGTCAACTGAACTAGCAGGTTCACACCCAAACTCATATTACCCGCCCGCACAATCGCACAATGGCGCGATGCGGCAGACAATTTCGCCAAATGATCCGCATCAAACCCCGTAGTTCCGATCACATGCACTGCACGCGCTTGTGCCGCCAATGCCGCATGTGCCACCGTTGCATCAGGGGATGTAAAGTCAATAATCGCCTGGGTTTTGGCAAAAACTTCCAACGGATCATCCGATACCATCACACCGGTTTCAGCCCCCCCCATTGCAACGCCCAAATCCTGCCCTACCCAAGCATGCCCTGCGCGTTCCGTCACACCTGACAAAACCGCCCCGTCACTATCATTCACGGCCTTGATAAGCATCTGCCCCATCCGACCCGAAGCACCCACGATTGCAATTTGTGTCACATCAGACATTTCAAATTCTCCATATTCTTAATTCCCTTTAACGCGACAAAAGATCAAAGGCTATAGCTTGCAGTTATCGCCCAATTCTCTTAAATGGCCTTAACCATAGACAGGATTATAAACATGCACAGCCCCGATGGCCCCAGTCAGCGACAATTACGTGTCGGCGAAATGCTGCGCCGCGCCATTTCTGAAATTCTGGTGCGCGGCGATCTATATAATCCCGATCTGGCCAATGTATCTGTTACCGTGGGCGAAGTGCGCACATCACCTGACTTAAAAAACGCCACGGTTTTTGTCTATCCGCTTGGGGGGCAGAATGCTGAAAACATGGTTGCCGCTTTGAACAAAAGCAGCGGCGAAGTGCGTTATGCGCTAACCAAGAATGTCGCCCTGAAACATTCGCCCAAAATCAAATTCATGCTGGATACAACTTTTGATCAAATGGACGATACCCGCCGTTTGCTAAATCAAGAAAATGTCACACGGGATTTGGGCGACGATGAACCGGAAGTCTAAAAAACGCGATGTCGATGGCTGGTTGATCATAGACAAGCCTGCTGGCATCACATCCACCAGCGTCGTCAACAAAGCCAAATGGCTGTTTCAGGCCAAAAAAGCCGGCCACGCAGGCACGCTTGACCCCGATGCAACGGGCCTGCTGGCCGTAGCTTTCGGCGAGGCCACCAAAACCATCCCCTACATCACAGACGGGCTGAAAACCTATAAGTTTGTCATCACATTGGGGGCCGCCACCACAACCGATGACGCCGAAGGCGATATCATTAACAGTAACGAGTTGCGCCCAACAGATGCGGATATTCAAGCGGCTTTGCCGGCCTTCACCGGCGTAATATCGCAAACCCCGCCAAAATTTTCCGCCGTTAAAATCAACGGCGAGCGGGCTTATACCATCGCTCGGCGCGGGGGCGATGTTGAACTGGCCGCTCGCGAACTGTTCGTCAACAAGCTGGAATTCATAGAACGCCTGTCACAGGATGATGTGGAACTTGTCCTGCAATGCGGCAAAGGCGGCTATGTGCGTTCCATTGCACGTGATTTAGGCGAATCTTTGGGCTGTTTGGCCCATGTAAAATGGTTACGCCGCCTAGATACAGGCCCTTTTGACATCATCCAAAGTATTGCCCTTGATGATCTGGTTGCCCTTGAAAATATGGCCGACCGTGAAGCCCTACTGCACCCCCTTGAGGCAGGTCTGGCTGAAATCGAACACGTCGAAATAAGCGTACAAAACGCGGCTGACATCCAACACGGCATGAGCATTCTTGTGAAACAAGATCCATCAGGCCCCGACACCCCGGTTTGGGCATCCCTGAACGGCAAGGCCCAAGCCATAGGCACAATCGAACTTGGCACTTTCAAACCCAAGCGTGTCATCCTACAAAGAAACCCATGATCACTAAGACACACACCAAAGGCGATGCACCTTCCACCGCAATCTATTCAGGTTGCGAAAACTACCGCTACAGCCTGACCCGTATCTGGGACGATACCGCACCGCGTGTGCTGTTCGTGATGCTGAACCCGTCCACCGCTACCGAAGTGCAAAACGATCCCACCGTGGAACGTTGCGAACGCCGTGCGCGTACCCTTGGGTACGGGGCTTTTTGCGTGTGCAACATATTCGCCTACCGCGCCACTGACCCTAAAAAAATGCGCGCTCAAACCGATCCCGTAGGCCCTGAAAATGACACGGCAATTGCAGATGCAGCCCTTTGGGCCAATGACATTGTCTGTGCATGGGGCACCCACGGTGCGCATATGGATCGCGGCCCAAGTGTTGAACGTATGTTGCGCAGCCAGCCCAAACCGCTGACCCATCTGGGTCTAAGCATCGCAGGCCACCCCAAACACCCACTTTATATTGGTTATAAAGTACAGCCACAATCTTGGGATGAATAATCAAACCAAAGGCCTGTTGATCACCACGATCGGCGTTCTTTTCGTCGTTCCAGACGCCCTGTTCGTGCGCCTGATAGAGGCAGATGCCCTAACCATATCTTTCTGGCGCAACTTCCTGACAGGTTTTGTCACTTTGGTATGTCTGTTTGCAGTTTACCGCAGCAAAACCCTGTCTAAAATCAAGGCCACCGGTAAAAATGGGATGATCTATGCTGGATTCTCAGGGTTTAGTTCAATATTATTCGTCATGGCAGTTTCAAATACCAGCGTGGCAAATGTTGTTTTCATCCTAGCATCCATGCCGATTTTTGCAGCCCTTTTCAGTTGGTTCTGGTTGGGCGAGCGCATCAGCAAACGCATGGTCTGGACAATTATTCTGGTGGCCCTTGGCCTGTCAGTTATCGCTTTTGGTTCCAGCACCAACGCAAATGCGCATTGGACAGGTGATTTAATGGCACTTGGTGTGGCCGCATCATTCGCTGTCGGCCTGACCGCCGCGCGCAGGGCCAAAGCCATCTCAATGGTGCCCGCAATCCCGATTGCCTATATTGGGGCAGCTCTTGCCGTCCTGCCCTTCACCGCACCGTTGGATATACTCCCGTCACAATGGGGGCTGGTTGCCCTGCATGGCGGCTTTTTCATCTTGATCAGCACAAGTTTTCTAGCCCTTGGCCCCCGCTACATCCCATCAGCCGAAGTCGCATTGCTGATCCTTTTGGAGTCTGTCCTGTCACCGCTTTTAGTCTGGTTCGTCATCGGCGAAGAACCGGGCAAGTGGGCCATCATCGGTGGCGCGATTGTCATCAGCGTACTCTTTGCCTCAAACATGATCGTGCTTTTGCGAAAACGGCCCAGTTGATCGCTATTTCAATGCCGCTAATACCGTCCGCATTTGTGCCTGAATATCCGCGTCCTTAAGCTGCCCATTCTCAACATCAAATACATCATAGAAACTGGCAATCGACAGATCAGCCTTCACTTCTGCCCCGAAAAACGGTGCCGATGTTTTAGCCATTGCCAAAACATTCGACGCACCACCCGGCCCTGGTGAGGTTGCCATAATGACCATCGGCTTATCCTGAAAAACTTTGCCTTCAAGGCGTGATGTCCAGTCAAACAGGTTCTTATAGGCAGCCGTGTAATTGCCGTTGTGTTCGGCATAAGATATCAGCAAAGCATCCGCTGTGCCGATTTTAGTGGCGAATTGCTGTGCCAGATCAGGAATGCCGCCCGCCTCTTCACGGTCGCTGCTATATATCGGCATTTCATAATCATTGATGTCCAGAATTTCGATTTCCGCATCTTTGATAATATCTGCTTTCAGAATATCGGCAGCGTGACTGATCAGCTGTTTGTTGATGGATTTGGAACTGCCGCTGGCAGCAAAAGCTAGAATTTTCATGTGAACCTCTGTTTAATTTTCCCTGACCTTAGCCACACTATATTTAGAAGCAACATCCGGATCACGAACACTCTGTTGCAAAAACGGATCACATCCCAGATTTTACTTTCAATCCGTATGAAACACGCCTACAAGCCCCCATCCCGTGCAAATGTGCGGGACTCCACGGGCCTTGCTGGACGACACCCCGGTATGTGCCATTAACTTTTCTCAAGGAGACCCCGATGTCGATCACACCAGAGCTGAAAGCACAGCTAATCAAAGAATATGCAACCAAGCCGGGCGATACTGGTTCACCTGAAGTTCAGGTTGCAATCTTAACGTCCCGTATCAAAACGCTGACAGAGCACTTTAAAACCAACAAAAAAGACAACCACTCTCGTCGTGGTCTTTTGAAAATGGTAGCCCTGCGTCGTAAATTGCTGGACTACGCCAAAAGCAAAGATGTGGCCCGTTATCAGGACTTGATCAAACGCTTGGGCATCCGCCGCTAGGTTGGTTTGCAAATACTAATTTTAGACCCGTTCCGATTGGAGCGGGTTTTTTATTGGGGGCATGTCCCAGCTGGGACATATGGTTAAGCTATTGTTTTTAAAATTATTTAAATTTTACGTGGCCCTTCGGTCTTGAAATACCAAATATACACTCACCGCCCAATAACACCCCCATCAGGTATTAATATCCTCCACCAAATCCACCCCCACAACGGGGCGTAATACGTGGGGCATTTTGGGGTCGTATAGGGCGGAGTCTTTGAAGTCTATCGACGTGGCCAGTGCGGGGCCGACCAATATCAACGCAGTACGGGTGATCTTTTCTTTGCGCACTTTCTTGCGGATGTCTGAAAGCGTGCCGCGAATGATCAGCTGGTCTGGCCAGCCTACGCGGTAGCCGACAACCACGGGGCAGTCGGGGCCGTAATGCGGGATCAGTTGGCGTTCAATCTCGCGCATATTGCGGATCGCCAGATGGATAGCGAGTGTGGCACCAGTGCGCCCGAAGTTGTCCAGTGTTTCGCCCGGCGGCATGGATGTGGATTGCATCGACATGCGGGTCAGCACGATGGATTGCGCCACTTCGGGGATGGTCAATTCCTGCCCGATGGTGGCGGCCATTGCGGCGTAGGCGGAAACGCCGGGGATGATTTCATAGGGAACGCCTGCTTTGTTCAGACGGCGGATTTGTTCGGCTATGGCGCCGTATAATGACGGGTCGCCCGAATGTACGCGGGCCACATCTTGGCCACGTTTGTGGGCTGCAACGATTTCGGCATGGGTGTCATCCAATGTCATCACAGCGGTGTCTTTGACGATGGCATCTTTGGGGGCAAAGGCGACGACCGCCTCCGGTACCAGCGAGCCTGCGTACAGGCAGACCTTGCAGCGCTCAATCAGGGCTTTGCCCTTGACGGTGATCAGATCGGGGTCGCCGGGGCCGGCACCGATAAAATAAACTTTCATGACAGGTCTCCATCAATTTTGCGGGCATAACCGCGCGGGGTGTACATGCGCGGGCCTTCGCCCAGTTGTGCCAGTTTCGAGTTGCTTGAGCCGACCAGAACCACGGTCATCATATCCACATCATCGACTTGCAGGTCGGCAAGGGCGACGTAGCGAATGCTTTCATCATGGCGGCCCAAGGAACGTGCCAACATAACAGGCGTGTCTTTGGGGCGGTGTTGCAGCAGAATATCGCGGGCCTCTGCCAGCAGGGTGCGGCGGCGTTTTGAAACGGGGTTGTAGAACGCGATGACAAAGTCGCCGACAGCGGCAGCTTGCAGGCGTTTGATGATGTCTTCGCGGTGGGTCAATAAATCCGACAGGGATATGGCGCAAAAATCGTGGCCCAAGGGCGCACCGGCGCGGGCGGCTGCCCCTTGCAGGGCACTGACACCGGGGGTGCATTTTATTTCAACACGATGGGCGGCGGCACTGACACCCATCTCATCAGCACTGCGATCCATCAATTCGAACACCAACGCACCCATGGCGTAGATGCCAGCATCGCCCGAACAAATCAGGGCAACGTTTTTACCTTTGGCAGCTTGTTCCAATGCGTAACGGCAACGGTCTTCTTCTGCCCCAAGATGGAAATCGGAGCGTTCCTTACCATAAGCCAGCGGCCCCAGCAGGTCGATATAAAGCCCGTAACCCACCAGCACTTCTGCCTCGGCCACCAGTTGGCTGGCTTCGGGTGTGCGCCAAGAGGCTTGGCCCGGGCCGATGCCGATAATCGAGAGCTTACCGCGCGAACTGCCTTTGAATTCAGTGATCGGTTCAGCGGAAATTGCCAGCGCACAGGTGGCGTTTTTTGTTTTTTGTTTGGTGATTTTCAGGCTTGCATCTGTGTGGCCCAAGGCCAGTGCGGCGGCCTCTGATACGCCGTGGCAGCCAACCTCGGCAAACACCACTTCGGATGGGTTTTCCAGTTGACCGGCAAAAGCCTCTAACGCGTCAGCGGTGAAAATCCGAAACGGCACGCCAAGGCGTTCAGCCAGCATATTCATTGCAGGTTCATCGGCTTTTAGATCAAGTGATCCGATGGCGGCAATGCAGCCAAGGGCGATGTTGTTGTCAGTGAATGTTTTTTCCACCAGTTCCCACAATTCCTGCGGGTCGCAGTTGCGCGCACAGCCGACACCAAGGGTGATTTTTTGTGGGTGGTAGACAAGGGTTGTGTCATTGCCTTTGATCATTTCTTGTGTGGCAACAAGTGTGACCGTGCCATTTGGGTTACTGTCCAAACCCCAGATATTTTCGCCTTTGATGCTTGGCGCACCACCCGAAAGCAGCCCCGCCATTACACCTTTGGCATTCTCGGGGTTGGCCAAACGCCAGCCCAAGGGCGGCTCATCCAAGGCCACGCCCAAGGCCACATCACCAGCGGTGGTGACAGCGGCATGGCCTGACAGAAGTTCAGCCAACTGTTTGGCCAAGCGATTAGCACCGCGATGGCCGCCTAACAACGGCACTACCGTTGCGCCGTTATCAGCCACGCTGATAACAGGTGGCTCGGCGGTTTTATCGTTCAGTAGCGGGGCCACCGCGCGGATCAATATGCCGGATGCACAGACCCCGATCACAGGGGTTTTGGCGGCGAACAGATCGCGGATATGATCCAGCGCGTTGTCAAAAAACACATCGGCGCGGTCAACGCGGGTCTTGCGGCCATGTATGGCAAACCCAAAGGATTGTGCGATTTTATCGGCGGTCGTCTGGCCCGAACGGGACAGGCAGATTACAACGGGTTTTACAGCCAAGGGTCATTTCCTTTTGAAACGAGGATCATTGAAAAGTAGGGGGCAATGTCAGGCGCATCAGCCAGCGGCATTGCTTTTTGATTGGGCAGGGTTGCACGTTCAACGTAATGGGCGAAATCCATCAGGCCTTGCGCGGCAAGGATAGCTTTGACTTTACCCAAGTGACGCCCGACCTTCATCACGGCAATAGCTTCGGCATTGGCGATTTTTGCGGACAGGTCATCAGCGGGCAGCGTTGCGGGCACAATCGTCAGCACTTCACTGCGGGCCACAAGCGGGCGTTCCACCACCGATGCGCAGGCGGAAACCGAGTTGACGCCGGGTACGATTTCTACCTCAAAATCTTCCGACAGGCGCGAAAACAGGTACATGAAAGAGCCGTAGAAGAACGGATCACCTTCGCATAAAACGACAACGTCTTGCCCCGCTTCCAACACGGCGCGAATTTCATCGGCACCTTTGTCATACGCATCTTGTGCGGGTTTGCGGGCCACCGACATCGGGATTTTGATCGCTATTTCGCGGATCCCGTCTGCGATGTGATCCTGTGCAATGGACCGCGCGAAGCTGGCACCGGTTTCCAGCATGGGGTAGGCGATGCAAGATGCGCTGCCGATCAGACGTGCGGCTTTCAAGGTCATCAGTTCAGGGTCACCCGGCCCCAGACCGATGCCGTACAGTTTTCCGTTCATCGCTTCACCACAGAATATTGCGTGACAGGCATGGCAGGTTTCCAGCCGATTTTATCGCCTATGGGGCTGGCTTGGGCGAATTGCAGTTTGGTCAGGTTACCGCCATGTTGCTGATATTTTTCCAAAAGCACTTGTTCAGAGCCTAAAGTCACCGCATTGCAAACCAGCCGTCCCATGGGTTTAAGCGCAGCAAAGCATAGATCAAAAACCGCGGTGCTTAACCCGCCACCGATGAAAATCGCATCGGGGGCTTCCAAGCCTTTCAAGGCAGCGGGTGCTGATCCTGCAATCAGTTGCAGATCAAACCCGCCTAGATTATCCGCGTTCACGGCCGCCATTGCGCGGCGATCATCGCGCACTTCTATTCCGATGGCGCGTGCGTTTCGCGCGGCACGCATCCATTCCACTGCAACCGAGCCGCAACCGCAGCCAACATCCCAAAGCAAAGCGTTTGGGTGCGGCGCAAGTTTTGCCAAAGTCACCGCACGCACATCTTGTTTGGTCATGGTGCCGTCATGCTGGAACGCCGCGTCGGGCAGGCCGCAACTTACAGGCAGGGCTTGCGTATTTGGCAGAGCAATACACTCTACCGCCAGCGTGTTCAGGTCAGGCACCTGATGCGCCCAATTTTGCGCCAACCCATTAAACAGCGCCTCATCCGCGCCACCCAAACAGGCAAGGGCGATCAGTTTACTTGGGCCGAAGCCCAACTCTGTGAGCATCACCGCAATATCGGCGACCGCTTTACCGTTGCTGGTCAGCAACAGCAATCTTTGGCCGTTTTGCACATGCGGTTTGATCCGCGCAAGCGGGCGGCCATGCACACTAAGGCAATCGGTATCCTGCATCGCCCAGCCCAGTTTTGAGGCGGCCAGTTGAAAGGCGGATATATGGGGGTGAAAGGTCAGCTCATCGCGCTTAAAAGTTGCGGCAATCCTGTTGCCGACTGAAAACCACAGGGGATCACCTGTGGCCAGAACAACGACGTTTTTACCGCGCAAATCCTGTAGCTTTGAAAGCAATGCATTAAAGGGTGACGGCCAGTTGATGCGCTTGGCCCTACATTCGCCAATCAACGAATGATGGCGTTTGCCACCGACAATATAATCTGCATTTGCAATGGTTGTCCGCGCGGCGGCGGTCAGCCCGTCCAGCCCGTCTTCACCGATGCCGATGATATGTAACCAAGCGATCATTGGCGCACCTCGATCAGACCAGCGGCCAGCGCATTAACTGCGGCTGATGCCATTGCCGAGCCGCCTTTGCGGCCGCGTAGGGTGACAAAATCACAGCCGCGCGAATTGCTTGCAAGCTCTGCCTTGCTTTCGGCGGCACCTACAAAACCGACGGGGAAACCCAGGATGCAGGCGGGTTTGGGATAGCCTGCGTCCAGCAATTCCAACAGGTGAAACAGGGCTGTAGGGGCGTTGCCGATAGCGACAACAGCACCTTCCAGATGATCTTTCCACAGCTCAACCGCTGCGGCTGATCGTGTATTGCCGATCTGTTTAGCCAAGTCGGGCACAGATGGGTTGTTCAGGGACACGATCACCTGATTATCCTTGGGCAGGTAACGGCGAATGATGCCAGCACCGACCATTTCACAATCGCACAGGATCGGCGCACCCGCCTGCAATGCTGTGCGCCCTGCCTGCCCTGCATCGGCAGAAAAATTTATCCGATCCGCGATTTCCACCATGCCGCAAGCGTGGATCAGCCGTGTAACCACCGCTTGCAGATTTTGCGGGAACCGATCCAGATTTGCCTCGCTTGCCACAGTGGCAAAGCTTTGCTTGTAGATCGCCGCTGGCACACGTTCATAGTTCAACGGCGGTATATATGAGGATTGTTTGGTCACTTTCTGCGGGTGCTTTCTGGGCCGTGCGGGTGTTTTGCATGGGGGTATTCAGCATGAACGTGATCGTGGTGATGATGGTCATGGCTGTGCGCATGGTCATGGTGGTGATCATCCAGATACAAACGGCACTCGCCGGTGCAAAAGGTATCACAGCGTTTGCAATCTTCTACGTTTGATCCCGGGGCTTCGGCACCTTGGCCTTCCACATGGTGGTGGTGGCTTTCTTGGGGTGCGCCTACCTCATGTTCAAAGCCCAGAATTTGGGTGCGGTATTTGCAGACTGCACAGTTATCGGGGGGGATTTCACCAACCTGTTCGGTGATACGTTCGGCGAAGGTTTCAATCACTTTATCATGGTCGTTCAGATAGGCGGCTTTGATAAATTCAATACCCGGGTATTTGCCTGCGCATTTATCGGTGAAGCCGTAAATTCGGTCGATCAGGATACCTGAGAACAAGAAGTAAGGGAAAACGATAACGCGTTTATAGCCCAGTTTGGCGACATGGTCTAAACAGGGTTCGACCAATGGGAAAGTCACGCCTGAATAGCCCACTTCGCACCAGCCAAATCCAAAACCTTCCCACAACATGCGGGCAATTTTCGAGACGTTTGCGTTGGCATCGGGATCAGAGGCACCGCGCCCGATCACAACAAGGGCGGTTTCTTCCAGCGGCACTTCACCTTGTGTTGCATTGGCTTTATCAACGGCTTCTTGAATCCGCGCCCCTGCGGCGGCGATCATCTTGGGGTCAACACCCAACTCACGGCCATAAAGCACTTCGATATTATTTTCGGCGGCGTATTTATTCAGCACTGTGGGGATGTCGTTCTTGGAATGCATGGCGGCAAACAACATGCCCGGAACCGCCAGAATTTTAGTGCAACCCTGATCGCGTAGCTTATCAAGACCCACACGAATTACCGGATTGGCAAACTCAAGATAGCCGTATTCCACCGGCCATTCGGGCGGCAGGTAGGCGGGCAGTCTTTGCGCCAGAACCGAAAATTCGGCAACCGCATCTTCACTGCGCGAGCCATGCCCGCAAATCATTACGCCAATTTTTTCGTGTGTGTGTGTCATCAATACGCTCCTCATTCATCAAAACAGAAAGGGGGTGTATTTTCCCGACGATGTTTCCTTGCATCCCCAATTTGGGTCGACGCGCAAAAACGCTCCTTTCCGGCCCCTGAGGGCTTCGTCAAGTTTTGTATAGGCTTGCCGCAAAAGACATGCAATCCAAATCCCGTCTGATTGCATCGCGCGAGCGACATTTGCATTGTTGCTAAATTACAAACGCAGTGATGCATCAATGACAGGTGCAGTGCGGCCCTTAAGCCGTTATTGAGATATGAAAAGGAGATCACTATGGGTCAGCTTATAGACGGAAAATGGTCGGACGAATGGTACGACACCAAAAAATCAGACGGTAAATTTGTGCGTTCAACGGCCGCATTCCGCGACTGGATTACAGCAGATGGCAGCACGGGTTATAAGCCCGAAAGCGGACGTTATCATCTTTATGTATCGGCTGCATGTCCCTGGGCGCATCGCACATTGATTTTCCGCAAACTCAAACAGTTGGAAGATCATATCAGCGTCGATTTCGTGCATCCCGATATGATTGATGATGGCTGGACTTTTGAAAAAGAGGGTGTGGCACAGGGTGACAGCCTGTTTAACACAGCATTTGCACGTGATATATATCTGCGCGCCAAACCCGATATTACAACCCGCGTTACAGTTCCTATTTTATGGGATCGGAAAACCGACACTATCGTTTCCACCGAGTCGTCTGAAATTATCCGCATGTTCAATAATGCCTTTAACGGCCTGACCGGAAATACGGACGATTACTATCCTGAAAACTTGCGGACACAAATCGACACGATAAACGCGCGCATTTATTCAAACGTAAATAACGGCGTTTACAAAGCGGGTTTTGCTACAACGCAATCCGCTTACGATAACGCGGTTCAGAATTTGTTTGAAACTCTGGACTGGTTAGAAAACCATCTAAGCAAAAACCGCTACCTTATCGGCGATCATCTGACCGAGGCCGACTGGCGTTTATTCACAACTCTTTTGCGGTTCGACAGCGTCTATGTTCAGCACTTCAAATGCAACCGCAACCGCATCGTGGATTTCCCGAACCTGTGGGCCTATACGCGTGAATTATATCAATGGGATGGCGTCGCCGGCACAGTGAATTTTGATCACATCGTGCGCCATTATCACTATAGCCATGTTACCATTAACCCGCACAGGATTATTCCGATCAACCCTGTGATCGACTGGACTAAACCACACGGGCGGGGGTAGTTGGGCGTGTGCAATGATCTACCACTGCGGCCAGATCATCCGGTTCTATCGGTTGGTTCATAAAGCCGCGTGCGTTTGGCAGGAGTTCAAAAATCGAGCCGTCAGAAAAGAAACTGCTGGCGGAAACCACGATAATTGAAATGTCAGGGTTTTTGTAACTGGCGAAGTCGGATATTGCCAAAGCACTGGAATTGGGCAGCATCAGATCTATGACAAGTGCATCCCAAGCCTTAAAACGCAGCTTGTCGATGGCATCGGGTTGATTGCCGACCAGATCGACTTCAAAACCCTGACGCTGCAAAAAGCTTTGCCAAAGCATTCCAAGACTCACCTCAGACTCTACAATCAGAACCCGCGCCTGCATTTTATCACCTCACCGCTGTTACCTGTTATTCTTTTTATTACCTGTTCTTAACTTTTGATCAAAATAGATTAACAAGTCGTTAATTTTCACTCATTTGGTCGTTTCTGATTGTATTTTACAGGTATTTTCTGTTGTAACAGGTGAAATCAAATAAGGATCATAAAATGACAACGGTCATTACAGTTTGCGACACATGTCGCACCGAGGGTACGGAAAAGCCAACCGATGATGCCATTGAACGCGACGGCGCGAAACTTGCAACATTGATAGAAGCCGCATCTGCGGGCAACCCCAATGTATCTGTGCGCAGGCATTCCTGCCTTATGGGCTGTCAGGGCGGCTGCAATGTGGCCTTGCAGGCAAAAGATAAGCTGACTTATGTATTGGGTCGTTTTGAACCCAACGCAGACACGGCAAGCGGTATCGTGGAATATGCCACGATGCACGATAAAAGTGCGCTGGGGCAAGTGCCGTTCAAGCAATGGCCTGCGGCAATCAAAGGCCATTTTGTCACGCGTATCCCCGTGTTGGACAGCACAGACGAATGAGCCCAAAACGGGATCATGGCGGTGGGCTGGATGCAGCGATTAGCCAGTATGGCGGTGCGCGGGGCACATGGGTTGATCTGTCTACRGGYATYAAYCCMAACCCYTACCCGATCCCKRATATWCCNNCGCACNTNATTGGCATGTTTTRCCWGANCAAGNCATCACARGMMGMMYTGYTGGAAACCGCGCGCAGGTTTTGGCAGGTGCCAAAGGGGGCCGAAATTGTRCCTGCCTCTGGCGTGTCGGCRATCATTGCGGTGCTGCCGACTTTAGCGRCAAAGTCACAGGTCAGCATTATCAACCCAACCTACAACGAGTTTGCCGCCGCATTCACRGGGCAAAACTGGCCKTTGCAAGATCAGGCSCCCGTTCAAATACGGGTGCATCCTAACAATCCCGACGGGCGCATATTCACCCGCGCCCAGATCGCAGAGCAACATGAYCAGCTGACCATCATYGACGAAAGYTTTTGTGATGTCTGCCCTGAAAAYACGATGATTGATCTGGCTGAAAARYCYGGCCACATCATMYTGAAAGGCACCGGAAARTTCTGGGGGYTKGCAGGKYTGCGTCTGGGGTTTGCTATCACCACGCCTGAACTGGCGCARAAGATCACYCAACAACTTGGGCCTTGGAATATATCGGGGCCTGCCCAGTTTATCGGKCAAAAAGCCCTATCGGATCAGGCWTGGATTGATAACACGCGCCATRCTCTTGCAGAGATGACATCGCAATTACGCGTAACACTAGCCCAAAACAATCTGACCCCATTGGGCGGCACTAATCTGTTTCAACTGGCCCAAACCACTTGCGCTAAATCCTTGCATGAACATCTGTGCAAAAACCATATCCTGACACGCATCTTTCCATATTCGACAAAATGGATCAGACTGGGCTTACCGGCTAATGCCGCAGAATTATCTCGACTTAACAATGCTTTGGGATGTTTTGAATGAACCACATCGAAATCCTTTTACTGGCCATAATACTGGACGCCGCTTTAGGGGAGCCGAAATGGCTGTGGTCGCGCATCCCGCACCCCATCCAAATCGTCGGCGATTGTATTGGGTGGTTTGACAAGACCCTAAACAGGAAGCCCTTACAGAAACTAAAAGGGTTTGCCGTTGTTGGCATACTTGTCATTACCTCTGGCATATTGGGTTGGATCATATCCGCCCTACCCGATTACGGCCTGTTCGAGGTTATTATCGTTGCCATCCTTCTGGCCCATAAAAGCCTGATCCAACATGTGATGAACGTGGCCATTGCTTTGGCCAAAGACTTGAATTTAGGGCGGCAGGAAGTTGCGCAAATTGTCGGGCGTACCACCGACCATATGCAGCCCAGCGATGTGGCGCGKGCSGCAATAGAAAGTGCSGCYGAAAAYTTYTCSGACGGGGTGATTGCRCCYGCCCTGTGSTATCTGTTYTTYGGWYTGCCGGGSATTATTATTTAYAAGGTGATCAACACMGCAGACTCGATGATMGGYTATCARACCGAAAAGCACAGCGATTTCGGCTATGCCGCYGCCAAGCTGGATGATATCCTGAACTGGGTGCCYGCCCGCCTRACCAGCCTGATGATTTGCCTGACCTCAGACCCYCGCGACCATATGGATACCGTACTKGATGAYGCSCCTTTGCACCGCAGCCCGAACGCKGGCTGGCCYGAAGCSGCGATGGCATCGGTTTTAGGCATTGCCCTAGCGGGCCCGCGTTYTTATGAAGGTCGCAAAACRGATTATCCTTATGTCAATGCRGATGCCCGCCATCAATTAGACCCTGATGATATACGCCGCGCTGTTGCGAGGATAAATTTTGTGTGGATCGGGTTTACCGCCCTGTTGTTTTTAGGCGTAATATTTTTCTAGAGGATTGAATACATGAAAACAGCGGATTTTATCATTATCGGTGGCGGAATTGCCGGTATCAGTGCCGCCGCCATGCTTTCAAAACAAGCCAGTGTGATCGTGTTGGAAAGCGAAAAGCAGCTGGGCTACCATTCCACCAGCCGCTCGGCGGCCATGTTCATCCGCAATTACGGCAACGCCACATTGCGCGCCTTGAATGCCTCGGCTGAACCGTTTTTTTTAAACCCTGAAGGTGTTTCCGATCTCTCCTTGTTATCCCCGCGCGGTGAATTGCTTGTCGCAGATGAAGATGAGTTAGCGGCGTTTTCCGAGTATGCCAAAGGATCACAAGGGTTAGAGACATTAACAGCCGATGAAGCCGTTGAAATGGTGCCTATACTGCGTAAAGACCGCATTGCAGCGGCCCTGTATGAACAAAATGCGTTGGATATTGACGTGGACCGTTTGTTTCAGGGCTATATCCGCTTGGCCCGTAGGCAAGGCAGTAAAATTGAGGTAAAACAGCAAGTGTTGACAATTGAGCGGCGGGGGTCAAGCTGGCATATCACAACCGCAGATCAGGAATATTTGGCACCCGTCGTTATCAACGCCGCAGGTGCGTGGGCTGATGAGGTTGCCCGTATTTCTGGCGTTACCCCCATTGGCATCACCCCGATGCGCCGCAGTGCGGCATTGATACCGGCACCTTCAGGACATGACATTACAAGTTGGCCATTGTTCGGTTCTGCCTCTGAAAAATGGTATGCCAAACCCGACGCAGGCGCTTTGCTGGTGTCGCCAGCCGATGAGACCCCTGTTGATCCCCACGATGCATGGGTGGATGACATGGTTTTGGCCGAAGGCATTGACCGGTTCGAACAGGCAGTGACAATTTCAGTGACCAAACTCAACCACTCTTGGGCGGGATTGCGCAGTTTTGCCCCTGACCGCACCCCTGTCGTGGGGTTTGACCCGCAAGCAGACAGTTTTTTCTGGCTTGCAGGACAAGGCGGTTACGGGGTGCAAACTGCCCCCGCCTTATCCTGCCTAACGGCAGCACTTTGCTTGGGCCAAAAGCCCGCTTTGGGTGACGATATTATTGCAGCACTTTCGCCAATAAGGTTCCGTTAGACCAGCCGCTATTGTTAAACTTGGCACACACGTATACCCTTTCACTATTAAGCTCAGTAATATTTCGAAGGCTCTGAATGAACACACTTGATACAGAACATCTAATGCAATGGATTGGCCGCCAAGAGACCGCGTCAGATGTGATCACACAAGCATTGGCTGATCGTGTTCTATCGACCCTTTCGATTGCAAAACGTGTTGAGGGGCAGGCCCCGATTGGCACGCAATGGTGCATTGCACCCTCTGCTGTTGATCTGGATCAGCTGGGGCGTGACGGGCACCCTGCCAAGGGTGGTTTCTTGCCGCCTGTACCTTATGATTTGCGCATGTGGGCGGGGGGCGAGTTACAGTTTCATGCGCCTTTGTGGGTCAATGACGTTGTAACGCGACGTTCAACCATTACCGATATCACGCATAAATCCGGCCGCTCCGGCCCGCTTTGTTTTGTAACTGTACAACACGAGTATCTGGTGGGTGATGACCTGCGGATCAGCGAACGCCAAGATGTTGTTTATCGCAACCCCAGCCCGAAAGCTAAAAAGTTAGCGGTGAAAAAACAACCCTTACCAGTAGCCGACACGCAGATCTTGACCGATCCCACCCCAACACTTTTATTCCGCTTTTCCGCGATAACTTTCAACGGCCATCGCATCCATTACGATCACCCGTATACCACAAAAACAGAGGGCTATGGCGGGTTGGTTGTGCACGGGCCTATGCAGGCGATATTGATGGCAACGCTTGCTGAAAATACTTATGAAAAACCCATAAAACGTATTTCATACAAGGGTGTGACCGCGCTGGATAACACAGCACCTTTTGCAACGGGTGTGAAAAAGATGACGGATGGGACGATCAAATGCTGGTCTGGGCGCGAAGATACAGGTGTGACCATGCAAGCGACGGCTTGGAGTTAGCAATTGTATCTCACATTGCTAATACGAGCGCGGTAAATCCAGCACGTGTTCCGCCAGATATGACAGGATCAGATTGGTCGATATAGGGGCGACCTGATAAAGCCGGGTTTCGCGAAACTTGCGTTCAATATCATATTCCTCGGCAAAGCCGAAGCCGCCGTGGGTTTGCACACACATTTCAGCCGCTGCCCATGATGCATCCGCTGCCAGCATTTTTGCCAGATTGGCTTCTTCGCCAGGGTTCTCGCCTGCTTCATACAGCCTGATCGCCTCATGCAGCATTAATTCGGCTGATCGCATTTTGGCATAGGCCTGCGCGATGGGGAACTGCACACCTTGGTTCTGTGCAATAGGTCGCCCGAACACCTTGCGGTCGCGGCCATAATCGCAAGCGCGTTTGATGAACCATTTCGCATCCCCAATACATTCGGACGCGATCAATATCCGTTCCGCGTTCATCCCTGACAGGATATAGCGAAAGCCTTTGCCCTCTTGCCCGATCAGGTTTTTGGCAGGCACCCTGAGGTTGTCAAAAAACACTTCCGTAGTAGCGTGGTTCATCATGGTGCGAATGGGGCGGATGGTCAGGGACTTTTCATCCGCTTCGCGCATATCTACCAACAGAACCGAAAGCCCTTGGGTTTTCTTGGCAACCTGATCCAGCGGTGTGGTGCGGCACAAAAGGATCATCAGGTCGGAATGCTGGGTGCGTGAAATCCAGATTTTCTGGCCGTTCACCACATAATCATCGCCATCCAAAACCGCCGTGGTACGCAACGCGCTGGTGTCGGTACCGCTGCTAGGTTCAGTCACAGCAAAGGCCTGCAATCGCAGCGCGCCCTTGGCGATCTCAGGCAGGTAAGTTTGTTTTTGCACATTCGACCCGTGCCGCAAAAGCGTGCCCATCGTATACATCTGCGCATGACACGCGGCGGCATTACAGCCCTTCAGATGGATTTCTTCCAATATGGCGGCAGCGGCAGACAGGGTTAACCCAGAGCCGCCAAATTCTTCGGGAATAAGTGCCGACAAAAAACCCGCATCGGTCAGGGCGGTTACAAATTCCGTTGGGTAGGCCTGTGCGCGATCCAGCTTGCGCCAGTATTCGCCTGGAAAATCTGCGCATAGTTTGGCGACTGCATCGCGTATTTCAGGGTGACTTTGTTCATATTTCATAGAAGTTTCCTAACTGTCACGGCCATCAAACTCGGCACATATTTCCGCCTGATGCTGCCCCAGCGTTGGCACATCCGTCAGCCGTTTTGTATTGGTTCTAACAGGTAAATCGGCAAGTTCGACTTTGGCACCCGCATAATTCACCGCCAGATTACGCAAAAATTTATGATCCGACAAATCCCCTATGCTACTGAGTTGGGCAAAGGCGATGCGGGCTGCACCAAGCTGTTCCATCAATGCCGCCTTATCAACATTTGCAAAAACCGCATTCACGTACACGTCCAACGCATCCCGATGTGCCACCCTATCCGCATTATTCAAAAATCGCGGGTCAGTGCCAAGTTCTGGCTTTAGCAAAATCTTATCGCAAAAAATGCCCCATTCACGGTTGTTTTGCACCGCGATTAAAATCTGATGCCCGTCCCCTGTTTTATACGCCCCATAAGGTGCCAGCAAAGCATGTGTAAGCCCCATGCGCTTGGGCTTACCCGCCATATAACGCTCTGCCATCATCGGCATGTTCATCCAGTCGGCCATAACGTCAAACATCGAAATCGAGATGTAACTGCCTGCCCCCGTGCGCCCCTGCTTGATCAAGGCACGTAAAACGGCGGAAAAGGCTGTCAGCCCTGTGCCGATGTCACAAATCGAAAGCCCGACACGGCAGGGATCATCGGCCGTGCCTGTCACATCACAAACCCCGCTTTCAGCCTGTACCAGAAAATCATAGGCCTTCATTTCAGCCGCGTCCCCTTCGGTACCATAGCCAGAGATTTGCACATTTATCAGCTTGGGGTTCAGCTGTTTCAAACGCTCAACCCCAAAGCCCTTACGTTCCAACGCCCCCGGTGACAGGTTGTGCAAAAACACATCCGCYTTTTCAAGCATYCGCGTCAGCATTGCCGCATCCGACGCMTCACCTATATCCAGAACCACSGATTGCTTGCCACGRTTAAGCCACGCAAAWATYGTGCTGTTRCCATCGGCACCWGTATCRTAMKMCCGYGCGAAATCRCCCTCRGYRCGTTCYACCTTGATCACSCGCGCACCYGCATCKGCCARYAAAAGCCCGCAATAGGGGGCRGCAACCGCYTGTTCCAGCGACACYACAAGWACGCCTTCMAGTTCYTGYCCYAATGACATCYGMRKRTTCCTTTTYAWCYACGSTTTYCAAAWTKSANTACCCCAAGCTTTTRCCTTTGCCCAGTMATTATCWATRGGCGYAATCASCTTGCMTYCMCSCCAAACWTCMWCTATACGCGCGTCAGTCGTTAAGGCAGTGGCGGATATAACGTCAGRATAKSNAGAGCAGGGTCGGGWWATCTCGRCCCTTNGTGTGTTTGTTGCTTTGCTTGGSYSWKNACGACTTGAACGAAACCCAAAAGACCAGCGGAACCAACCGTTTGGCCCGATAAAATGTAAACAAAGGAACGATATATATGTGCGCTAAAGCCACTATGGAGGAATTCGAAGCCCTTCTTGAAGAAAGCTTCGACGTAGACACACCCGATGAGGGCAGTGTTGTCAAAGGCAAAGTCATTGCAATAGAAGCAGGACAAGCCATCATCGACGTAGGCTACAAAATGGAAGGCCGCGTTGACCTTAAAGAATTCGCAAATCCCGGACAAGACCCTGAAATTGAAGTTGGCGACAGCGTTGAGGTTTTCCTTGAACGCGTTGAAAACGCTCGCGGTGAAGCGGTTATTTCACGTGAGAAAGCCCGCCGCGAAGAAGCCTGGGATCGTCTGGAAGCAGCTTACGAAAAAGAAGAGCGCGTTGAAGGTGCTATCTTTGGTCGTGTTAAAGGCGGCTTTACAGTTGACCTTGGCGGTGCAGTTGCATTCCTGCCGGGTTCACAAGTTGATGTACGTCCCGTTCGTGACGCAGGCCCGTTAATGGGTCTTGCACAACCGTTCATCGTTTTGAAAATGGATCGTCGTCGGGGCAATATCGTTGTATCTCGTCGTGCCATTCTGGAAGAGTCTCGCGCTGAACAACGCGCAGAGATTGTCGGCAAACTGGCCGAAGGCGATGCAGTTGACGGGATCGTCAAAAACATCACCGAATACGGTGCATTTGTTGACTTGGGCGGCGTTGACGGCTTGTTGCACGTCACAGACATGGCATGGCGCCGTGTGAACCACCCATCTGAAATTCTGGCCATTGGTGAAACCATCAAAGTTCAGATCATCAAGATCAACAAAGAAACCCATCGTATTTCCTTGGGCATGAAACAGCTGCAAGAAGATCCTTGGACAAATGTTGCTGATCGCTTCCCACTAGAATCAGTCCACACGGGCCGTGTGACCAACATCACTGATTACGGTGCGTTTGTTGAACTGGAGTCTGGTGTTGAAGGTCTGGTTCACGTGTCTGAAATGTCATGGACCAAGAAAAACATCCACCCGGGCAAAATCGTTTCCACTTCTGAAGAAGTTCAAGTGATGGTTCTGGACATCGACCAAGAAAAACGTCGTGTTTCCCTTGGCCTGAAACAAACTCAGGGCAACCCGTGGGAAGGTTTTGCGAAAAACTTCCCGATCGACACCAAAGTTGAAGGTGAAGTTAAGAACATCACCGAGTTCGGTTTGTTCGTGGGTCTTGAAGGCGGCATCGACGGCATGGTTCACTTGTCTGATCTTGATTGGAACCGTTCCGGTGACGACGCGATCCAAGACTACAAAAAAGGCGATATCGTGCAAGCGATGGTCACCGATGTGGATGCAGACAAAGAGCGCATTTCACTTTCCATCAAAGCACTGGACGGTGATCCGTTCGCAGATGCAACAGCAGGCGTGAAACGTGGTGCGGTTGTAACTGTTGAAGTGACCTCCATTGAAGATGGCGGCATTGAAGTGTCTTATGACGGCATGAAAGCGTTCATCCGTCGTTCTGATCTGTCACGTGATCGCTCTGAGCAACGCCCTGAGCGTTTCAGTGTTGGTGATAGCATTGATGCACGTGTGACAAACATCGACGCAAAAACCCGCCGTTTGGGTCTGTCGATCAAAGCGCGCGAAATTGCTGAAGAAAAAGAAGCAGTAGAACAGTATGGCTCTACCGATGCAGGCGCATCATTGGGTGATATCCTGGGTGCGGCTTTGAAAAACAAAGATAACGATTAAGTTACCTTGGTTGCATAATTAATGATTGAAACGGCGCCTGCTTGGGCGCCGTTTTTTATGCGAATCATCAAACCCTTAAAATTACAGGCTTTTTTGAGAATTCCGGATTTCGGCACTAAGGATCAAAGTTATCAACAGCTATCCAGCTAAAACACCGCATAAATCCCTATAGAACCCAAAAAAATCAATGCCTTCGCCATGATCTATATTCCCAGAAGGGTAAATTTCTGTCAGTATCACCAAGAATAATACTAGAAAACATTACCTTCTGGGGAGGAGAGCTGCCGATGATACGTTCTGAATTGGTCGAAAAGATTGCTGAAGATAATCCACATCTTTACCACCGGGATGTTGAACGCATCGTTTCCACCGTATTCAACGAAATCATCGAAGCCATGGCAAATGGCAATCGGGTTGAACTGCGCGGCTTTGGGGCCTTTTCTGTCAAAAAGCGAAATGCTAGGGTTGGCCGTAACCCCAGAACGGGGGATTCTGTTTCTGTTGACGAAAAGCATGTGCCTTTCTTCAAGACAGGCAAACTATTGCGGGATCGGCTGAACGGCGGCTGATACTCGTTTACATCGAGTGAGGTAGCCCCATGCGTTATATCAAATATCTGTTTCTAGGTGCGGTAGCCCTTGCGCTGATCATCATTGCGGTCGCAAACCGCCAGCCTGTCGAATTGCAGCTTTTACCTACCGATATGGCGGCATTTTTACCTTTCACCAACCAAATCACAGTCCCCTTGTTTCTGGTGATCTTCGCGGGTATCTTGGGTGGCCTATTAATTGGCTTCGTCTGGGAATACCTGCGCGAATTTAAAATTCGCAACAATCTGTCAAAAACCAACCGCCAAGTGAAACATCTGGAACGCGAAGTTGGTAAACTGCGCGAAAAAAGCGGCGAAGGCAAAGATGAAATCCTTGCGCTTTTGGACTGACCGTTATGATTGCTGTTAAAATTTGCGGTCTTAGCACGGCCGATAGTCTGACCGTGGCTGTAGGCGCAGGTGCGCGTTATGTGGGTTTGGTTTTTTTTGAAAAGTCACCACGCAATGTAAGCATTGTGCAAGCCCGTAAAGTTGCCTTATCGGTGCCGGTAAATGTCTGCAAAGTTGCGCTAACAGTGAATGCGACGGACGCACAACTGGATGCCATTACGGCAAGGGTTCCTGTTGATATGCTGCAACTGCACGGCCACGAGACACCTGAACGCGTTATTGAGATTAAGAAACGTTACGGCCTGCCTGTGATGAAAGCGGTTGGCGTGGCTGATGCCAGCGATTTAGCTGCCATAGACACATATATGCGGGTCAGTGACCAGATTTTAATCGATGCAAAACCACCCAAAGATGCAAAGCTGCCGGGCGGCAACGGGTTAAGCTTTGACTGGCGCCTGATCGCAGGCCGCCGCTGGGCCTGTCCGTGGATGTTAGCGGGTGGTCTTACCCATAAAAACGTGGCAGAAGCGGTGCGACTGACGGGGGCCACCCAAGTGGATGTGTCCTCTGGCGTGGAAAGTGCGCCGGGATTAAAAGACAACGCAAAGATCGCGGCGTTTATCGCGGCCGCGCAAGGAGAGTAAGATGCCAATAGATTTACCGAATTCTTATATGACAGGCCCAGATGAGCAGGGCCGTTTCGGTGATTTCGGGGGCCGGTTTGTATCCGAAACCCTGATGCCGCTGATCCTTGATCTGGAAGCGGAATATGAGAAAGCCAAAACCGACCCGACGTTCTGGGCCGAGATGGATTACCTGTGGAAATATTACGTAGGTCGCCCATCGCCTTTGTATTTTGCCGAACGTCTGACAGACCATTTTGGCGGGGCCAAGATTTACCTGAAGCGCGATGAGTTGAACCACACAGGCGCCCATAAGATCAACAATGTACTGGGCCAGATTTTGCTGGCACGCCGCATGGGTAAAACCCGGATTATCGCGGAAACAGGGGCGGGCCAGCACGGCGTTGCCACGGCAACGGTTTGTGCGCGTTTCGGGCTGGAATGTATCGTTTTCATGGGGGCAACTGACGTTGAACGCCAAGCCCCCAACGTGTTTCGGATGAAATTACTGGGTGCAAAGATTGTACCCGTGACCTCTGGCCGTGGCACGTTGAAAGACGCGATGAATGACGCCATGCGCGACTGGGTGACCAACGTGAACGATACGTTTTATTGCATCGGCACGGTGGCAGGCCCGCACCCCTACCCTGCGATGGTGCGTGATTTCCAGTCTATCATCGGCAAGGAAACCAAACAGCAGATCATGGAACAAGAGGGCCGCCTGCCCGACAGTCTAGTCGCCTGTATCGGTGGCGGCTCTAACGCGCTGGGGCTGTTTTACGAATTTCTGGACGACAAGGATGTGCGCATCATTGGTGTGGAAGCTGGCGGTAAAGGTGTGAATGAAAAAATGGAACATTGCGCCAGCCTGACAGGCGGACGCCCCGGCGTTCTGCACGGTAATCGCACTTATTTGCTGCAAGATGATGACGGGCAAATTCTGGAAGGCCATTCAATTTCAGCAGGTCTTGATTACCCCGGTATCGGCCCTGAACATTCATGGCTGCATGATATTGGACGTGCGGAATATGTGTCTGTGACGGATGTAGAAGCGTTGGATGCCTTTCAACTATCTTGCAGTACAGAAGGTATTATTCCGGCACTTGAACCAGCCCACGCCTTGGCGCATGTCACAAAAATAGCACCAGACTTGCCCAAAGACCATCTGCTGGTGATGAACATGTGTGGCCGAGGTGACAAGGATATTTTCACGGTTGCCAAGGCTTTGGGGCTGGATATGAGTTCTGAATAGAACCTTAATACCACCAAATTCAAAGATAACGCCAAGCCGCAAAGCTTGGCGTTTTGCATTTTGTTGCATATAGCTAGTTCGTAGGTTTCAAGATTTTGAGGTGATTATATAGAGATTTCACCCACTTTAATTTTAAGGTACTGACCCGCCCTCAGATCCTGGCGTCTCCGGGCCGCCCAGCCCTGCTCTGTTTCTCTATGATACTGACAATTCTACTTTGCACAATCCATGACATTTTAACTTGGTTGCAACATTGCCACCAATGCAGGTGTTGCGGCAGCGGTTCCGCCATGTTCATCAGCCCATGCTATGGATTTCGCGGCAGTACGGTTATAAACTGTGACCTCATGGCCAGCAGTTTGCAAATGCCCTGCCATTGGGTAGCCCATGACACCCAAACCTGAAAATGCTACATTTGCCATTCTATTTCCCTCTCATGCAGCTATTACGCTGCGTATTGTTTTTGATTGTTAAATCCAGCTTAAAGCTGGTCTTTAGGCCTGCTACCGGCAAAAAATGCGTCCAGATTATCAAGGGCGCGAAAGCCCATTGCGTCACGGGTTTGTGTGGTGGCGCTGCCTATATGGGGCAGCATGAAGATGTTTTCATGGGCCGCAAAAGCCGGGTTTCCGCCTGGTTCTGTCTGGAAGCAATCAAGCCCGGCAGCAGATAGTTTGCCCGATGTGATSGCATCCAGCAATGCGCACTCATCAACCAGTGCRCCGCGTGCCGTATTCACCAGAACCGCACCRTCKGGCAGGCGGGMCAGCATGGTTTTATTCATYARRCCTGTGGTTTGGGGSGTTGCCGGGCAGTGYARTGACAAAAAGTCKGAYACGCCCATCAGGCTTTCGACGCTGTCGTGATARGTTGCACCYTGTTCCAGTTCYGCTGAAACGCGGTTRCGGTTATAGTAATGYACGTCCATATCGAACCCGCGTGCGCGGCGTGCCATWACYTGSCCCACWCGSCCCATGCCGACAATCCCCAAACGCGCRSCACTGACYTGTTTGCCAACCATGAAGGACGGTGACCAGAARTCCCATGCGCCSGTGCGCATCAAACGGTCACCTTCTACCGCACGGCGTGCMGCMCCCAGCAACAGTAGCATGGCTATTTCGGCGGTRGCGTCRGACAGCACRTCRGGGGTGTTGGTCACGGTTATGCCGCGCGCYTKCAGGGCCGGCARGTCRCAGTGATCCACMCCGACAGAATGGTTGGCGATRATYTTGACGCGGGCATCCAACYTGGCTGCGACATCCGCGTTGAACAGTTCGGAATGGCAGGGCAGRATTGCGTCKACCTKTGYGGACATCGCAATAATCTGRTCGGCRCTAAAMGTACCRTCRGCGTGATTGATGATCACMTCATAATCACGTTCAGCCCGTGCAAGGGTTGCATCAGACARRCGGCGRGTGATCCACAAGGTYGGCTTRGYARACAYCYTAGTCTTTCTTTTTGATGCATTCTTCCCAGAAATTATAAATCGCCATCGACAACACCGTGATCGAGATAACCCAGAACGGCAAGCCGCCCCAAAAGCCGGCAAACCCGGTTGAGATACTGCTGGCAAGACCGACGATAAACACAGTTATCATTATGGTCGCAATCAGCCCGACGACGATTTTTATTTGTCTACTCAACATTTTTATTCTCCTTTTGCGCCTATCAGGCACTTTCAAGCTTCTTAAGCATCCAGTTCGCTGTTCTGAACAGGCGGTCGTCTTCTTGCGCCGACCCGATCAACTGCACGCCTACAGGCAGTCCGTTACCACCCACCATAAGCGGAATTGTCAAACAGGGCAAACCGGCCAAAGTCCAAATCGTGCTGAATATTGGATCGCCGGTTCCCCCGTCATTGAATTTAGGGGCAACGCCTGCCGCACTTGGGGCCAGAACCGCGTCATAATCGTGGAAAAACGTTTCAAAAAACGTTTCGGCTGACTGCATAACCGCCAGCGCATCTTGATATTGCGCTTCCGAAATTTTACGCGCCCGTTGTAATACGGGTTGCAGCGTTGTGCTAAGTGCATCCCAATGTTCGATAAAGACCGTGTCCAGATGCTGGATGATCTCGTATTCGTGGATCACATGCTGCACAGCGATCAGATCTACAAGATTGGGTGAGGCTTCAAAACGTTCAACCTGCCCGCCAAGTAGTGCTATAATCTCGTCAAACCCTGCAATTGTGTCGCTTGCCATCATGTTATGATAGGGCATGTCCAGATAGACAAAGTTCGGGTTAACCGGGGCCTCTGTGGCACAGCCCTCAACCGTTTTTGGTCGTGCATGGGCGTAGCTTTTTACGTCACTTGGATCATAAAAGCCGATCGTATCGGTCAACAGGGCTGCATCTGCCAGTGTGCGGGCGAAAACGCCGACCTGATCCAGTGAATTCGAGGTTTGCAGCACACCGCGCCGTGGGATGACGCCGCGTGTTGGCTTGAATCCATATGTGCCACAATAAGAGGCAGGACGGATAACCGAGCCATTGGTTTGTGTGCCAATGGCAAGGGGGACATGAAATGCCGCAACCGCTGCCGCAGAGCCGCTGGAAGACCCCCCCGGTGTGTGGTCGACATTATGCGGATTGCGCGTATCCGCAGGATGTACGAAAGCAAATTCGGTTGTGGCGGTTTTGCCCAGGATAACCGCACCTGCCTCATGCAGTCGCTCGACAATACCCGCATCCGCATCCGGTTGGCGACCTTGGTAAATCGCTGTGCCGTACTCGGTTGGCATATCTTTGGTGTCGATAATATCCTTCAAGCCCACTGGAACCCCGTGAAGTGGGCCTAAAGGACGGCCATTTAGGCGTATCTGATCTAATTTTTCGGCATGTGACAGCGCAAGTTCGGGGTTCAGATAGGCCCATGCGTGTAACTGGCCGTCGGTGTCTTCGATCCGCTTCAGGCAAGCTTTCACCAGATCAACTGATGTCAGCTTGCCTTCGCGTATTTTGCGTGCCGCTTCCGTGGCAGATAATGCATTTGGCATGTCTAATCCTTACTTATATCCGTTTAAGGAATATATTCACCAAACAGATAGTCCGGGAACCAAAGTGCGATACCAGGGAACTGGTACATCAAGACCATCGCAAATATCACTATTCCCAGATAGGGCATGATGCCTTTGAAGATATCCATCAGCTCGATCTGGTTTTTGAGCACCCCTTTTAGGTAATACGCCGACATCGCCATTGGCGGGGTTAGGAACGAGGTTTGCAAGTTCAAAGCGACCAACATAGCAAAGAAATACGGGTTTACACCGAAAGTATCCAGCATAGGCAGGAAGATCGGCACGAAGATAATCAGAATTTCCGACCATTCCAGCGGCCAGCCAAGGAAAAAGATGATCAACTGTGCCATGACCAGGAACTGCCATGGTTCAAGATTCATGCCTGCCACCCAATCGGCAATCAGCTCGTGCCCGCCAAGGTATGAGAATACAGAGGCAAAAGTCCATGACCCAACGAACAACCAGCAAACCATTGCGGTGGCTTTGGCGGTCAGAAATACACTTTCTTTTACTTTTTGCCATGTCAACGAGCGGTAAAGAAACGCCAGAACCAAGCCGCCCAATGCACCCATTGCGGCCGCCTCTGCAGGGGTTGCAAGCCCGCCTAGGATAGACCCCAGAACCAGCGTGATCAGAAGTGTCAGCGGCACAAAAGATACCAGTAAATCAAGGTAAACTTCTTTTGGTGGCGGCACATCTTCCAGGTTCGGCTTTGGGGCCAATGACGGATTAAAGTACACCCGCGTAATCACATAGACGATATAAAGGCCGGCCAGAATAAGACCGGGAAACACAGCCGCCGCGTATAGGCGCAGGGGTGACAGTTCCGCAATCGCGGCATAAACGATCAGCATGATCGATGGCGGGATCAAGATACCCAATGTACCACCGGCACAGATCACACCGGACGCAAAGCTTTTATCGTAGTTCGCCTTGGCCATTGCCGGATAAGCCAGCAAGCCCATCAAGGTTACAACCGCGCCCACAATACCTGATGCAGTTGAAAACACGGCGCAGGTCAGAAGGGCCGCAATTGCCAGTGAGCCGGGCAGGTTGCGGGCCGCCATATAAAGTGAATAAAACAGCTTATCCACGATATTGGCGCGTTCCACCACATAGCCCATGAACAGGAACAACGGGATGGCGACTAGAATGTCATTTTCCATCACTGAATAGGTATTTTGGTTCAGCAAATAGAAGATATTGTTGTCAAACAGATCGGATATGCTTTCAAATCCGCCTTGATAATAGGCGTAATAGCCAAAGCCCACACCCATTGCGAGCAAGGTAAAGGCGATCGGGAATCCAAGCAGTACCAAGAAAATAAACAGGCACAGCATTAAAATTGCGATTTCGGGGTTTGTCATCGTCTTGTTCTTTCGTTTCGCACGCAGGTGGGCTTATTGCGGGATATCGGTTTCATGCATCAGCATGTCTTCGGTTTCATGGACGTCATCAAGCCGCTCCATCCAGACACCTGTTTGCATCGCTTTTATGCAACGCAACAGCTCGGCCAGACCTTGCAGCATCAACAGACCACCTGCGACAGGGATCAGTGTCTTGAAGAAGTAAATTTGAATGCGTGCGGGGCTGTTCCAGCTAACCTCTTTATAGCGCCAGCTGTCAGCAGCGATTTCCCAACCGTACCAGAACAAGGCCATCATGCCGGGGAAGAAGAACAACAGGTAAAGTGTAAAGTCGACACGGGCTTGCCAGCGCACTGAAAACAAGCGGTAAAGCACATCGCCGCGCACATGACTGTCTTGTGCCAGCGCATAGGGCCCTGCCATCAAAAATAGCGCACCATACATCTGTACCATCATATCGAAGGCCCAGACCGTGGGTGAGTTCAGCACATATCGTACAAAAACCTCATAAGAGACCGAAAGCGTCAGGATCAATATGCACCAGCCAAAGGCACGGCCAATCCAGATACTTAAACCTTCTACTGTATAGATGAACTTGGTCAATTCCGTATCTCCCAAAACGGTTACATAGCGTCTGGGGGCCGTAAATTAGCCCCCAGTTTATAGTTGTTTATCAGCGATTTAACTTATCCGAAGTAGTGTTTGTAAGCCAATTTGTAATCCGGCTGGTTCAAGTTCAGATAGTTCATCACATTTTTCGCATAGGCTTTTTGCGATACAATCACTTTCGCAAAGAATGGGTCTTCAGCAGAAATACGGTCAACGACGACATCCCAAGCATCCAGCTCTGCTGACATAACCGAGTCAGGCGTGCGAATAATATTTACGCCCTGTTCATCACGCAGTTTTACCAGATCATCAGCATAACGCTTCGTGTTGTTCCAATAGAAGTCAGAGTTTTCAGCTTCTGAAGCATATTTCAAGATCGCTTGTTGCTCTGCGGGAAGTTTATTGAAGCGCTTTTTGTTGAACGATACTTCAAAAAATTCCTGTGATTGGTGGAATGATGCCAAGTGGTAGAACTTTGACACATCCTGCATACCAAAGTCACGATCTGACGTTGGGTTGTTGAATTCAGCCGCATCAATCAAGCCGGATTTCATTGCCGGTTGAATTTCGCCGCCCGGAAGCTGCACAACTGACATGCCCATTTCCAACATAACATCGGCCGCAAGACCAACGGTACGGTATTTCAGCCCTTTCATTTGGGATACGTCTTTTATCTCTTCTTTGAACCAACCAAGCGGTTGTGCCGGCATTGGAGAGTTGAAGAATGACACGACGTTCAACCGAAGTGAGGCCATCAATTCGTCAAACAGTTCCTGGCCGCCGCCATAGTTGACCCAGCCCAGAACCTCTTGTGAAGACCAGCCGAAACAAGGGCCGGTACCGAACAATGAAGCGGATTTTGATTTTGAGTACCAGTAAGCCGGCACATAGTGACAAGCGTCCAGCACTCCGCGATGAACAGCGTCTTGCATCTGGCTGGTTTTCACAACCGAGTTCACCGGTAGAAGATCAATTTTCAGATCCTTGCCAGCCATCGCATGGACACGCTCAACATAGGATTGTGCATTTTCCAGAAAAATACCGCCGCCCCATGCAGCCTGCATTTTCAGTACTGTGGGTTCTGCGTTTGCAATGGATGGTGCCGCAAGTGTACCAGCCGTTACCGTTGCTGCAAGTGCGCTTCCCTTCAGAAACCTCCTGCGGTTCAATGTATCAGTCATCATTTTCCTCCCAGATTGATGGTAAATTTCACTAATTAATGTATTTGGTAAGAAAATCTAACCAAATTTTTTAAAATTCGCAAGATTAAAAATTTTACTTTCTAAATTTGCAAATCTTAACAATTTTATAAGTATTACTACGGATTAATAGAGGTGTTTCGTTCAGTTTTCCATGATGCCCCGACGAAAGCGACTCTGTGTACTTCACAATCACCACACGCAAAGGCCACAAAGCGGCGAATCACTTTTATGGTTTCCATATTGCAAATGAGCTGCAACATACCCAACGACAGAACCTTTATAAGGTACATTGCCTTGATATACTCATGAAAACTTTGCGACATCACCGTTTATTTCCTGCTCTAATGATGCGCTCAAAAACTTCATTAAAACTTGGCGCGTGGCCGATAATTATCTCCTACATGCCACCATAGTCTCGGCGTAGCTTTGTCTCCAGCTCTGCATTGGGCATCAGCTGCAACGTGCCTAGGGCGTAGACTCATAAATACCAAATGACGATTGCTGCGAGGTAAGCGCCCGCAAGGAAGTTTGAATAGCCCCTTATGTATCTAAACCCATTCACACATCGCGCAAGCGTTTGATCAAGGCTGATGTATCCCAGCGGTTGCCGCCCATTTTTTGTACGTCTTTATAGAATTGGTCCACAAGGGCTGTAACAGGCAGGCTGGCGCCGTTTTCATCGGCGGTTGACAGGCAAATGCCCAGATCTTTGCGCATCCAGTCCACGGCAAAACCGTGTTCAAAGTGATCGTCCAGCATGGTTTCGTAGCGGTTGGACATCTGCCAACTGCCTGCGGCCCCTTGGCTGATAACCTCTACCACTGCGCGGCCATCAAGGCCGGCTTTTTCGGCAAAATGCAGGGCTTCCGACAGACCTTGCACAAGGCCTGCAATAGCAATTTGGTTGCACATTTTGGTTAATTGGCCGGCACCGCTATCACCGATACGTTTGCAGATACGGGCGTAGGCGGCGATGATCGGTTCGGCTTTGTCGTAAGCGGCTTGTTCGCCACCACACATCACAGACAGTGCGCCGTTTTCAGCACCAGCTTGACCACCTGATACAGGGGCGTCGACAAAGGCGATGCCTTTATCGGCACTGCTGGAAAACAGTTCGCGGGTTACAGCGGCGGAAACCGTTGTGTGATCAACGAAAATTGTGCCGGTGTCCATGCCTGCGAAAGCACCGTCATCACCCAGACAAACCGCGCGTAAATCATCGTCATTGCCAACGCAGCACAGAACAAACGCCGCCCCTTTTGCGGCTTGGGCCGGGGTTGGGGCAGCATTGCCCCCATGTTTTGCCGCCCAGGCTTCGGCTTTGCTGGCTGTGCGGTTATAAACGGTTACATCGTGGCCTGCCCCTTGCAGGTGACCTGCCATCGGGTAGCCCATGACGCCCAAACCTAAAAATGCTACTTTTGTCATCTGTTTTCCTTTGTTATCCTTTGGCAATAAACGCCAAAGCTTGCGCCCCTACTTCGGGGAAGTATTCTTCTATTGTTTTCTGAAACTCGGTATGGATACGCCCGACCTGCTCAGACGTTAGCTTATCCAACCAGCCGCCGTATTTTCCAGTGGAAAAGAACTTGTCCATACCAGGTGGTTTTTCACGAAAACCTTCATTGCTTTCTTGTTTTTGCAAGGCTGCGAATGAGGTTTCCTTGAGCGCCCTTTGCATGGTTTTATAGTCAACRGGCACCTGCAAGAATTTCAACANGGCNKGTAAAGGCCRTYTTGGGGTTATCSACCATRTCTTCATAGCGCATGATATGGCACGGCAGACCCGGTGCCTTTGTCCAACTTTGGATGTGGTCATCCCAACGGCCCAACACTTCCAGAATACCRTTATCWGYSGATGMSATRTTSKTATGWTCRCACATSCGWTCAATCGCYTCATTGATGGATATSKYRKWRTGSCGSGCRAATGARATCRCMACATCAAAAGGATTKCGSAWRATACAAATCGCGGCKGCSGTRACTTCRGGCATAATRAARTCAAYATCSCCYACWCGGTCWATTTTWGARTGSGTTTTKACAAATCKRTTRCCTTGGCTTGAWWGGGCRATCAWKCGCARAACCTTTACMCGCRTCWWKAACCAWTCATCAAAAYCCGCYSCSWKAAAGGGYTTYCCCGCGGCCTTRTCGAACCAGTCKKKKCGSAYATCMGATGTKGTTATYGACGAYAGTTCATTGATTGACAGGTTTTTGCCGGTGGGTTGAAAGTAATTGCCCAGAAAGGCACGCACCCATGTGTTGCCTGATTTCGGATAAGATCCGACCCAGATGATATTTTGCGGCACATTCATACTTCATACCCGAATTTTTTCATGACCCGCCCGTGATCTTGTATGATTTGGGCAACCTGTTTGTCTGTCAGTTCTGTCTTCCATTGCTCGGCTTTACCTTTTCTGAAGAAAAGTTCTTGGTTGTCGGAATTTTCCACAAAACTGGTTTTCTGTTCTTGTTCCTGCAACAGTTTGAAATCTGAAAACCGCACAGAGCGTTCCAGGCGTTCTTGATCAAACGGCAAGCCAATATGGTGAACAGCACGGCCAAATGCTTCAACCGGATCATTCAGCATATCTTCATACCGCAAGACCAAAACCGGAAATTTCCGAGCTTTTGACCAACCGATGACATGGTTCGACCATGTTCCCAAGTATTGATAGACCGTGTCGGAAACCCCCAGCAGAGAGTTATCTTTTCGCCCGATGCCTTCAATCGCCTCATCTATCGTGTTACCGTAATGGCTGGCATAAGACACAATCATATCCAATGGGTTGCGAATGATGTAGATCGCTGACCGGGTTAATTCTGGCGGAATTAACCGCACACCATAAGCAATGGCGTTTTCGCAATGGGTTTTGACCAGATTTATATCAGCCTTATTGTTCACGATCGCCTGTAAAACAGCGGGCCGGATGCGGGTGCCTTGCACGGGATTAGTTGGATCAATCAGTTCTTTAGTGACCAAGCGATATGATTTGACATTAGAATCGCCAATACCAACGCGGTGTATCTGGTTAATCGGGATGGGTTTTTCTGAATTATAAACGTAATTTGCCAAAAATACCCGTAACCAAGTATTTCCGGATTTAGGATAAGAGGCAAGCCAAACGATGGATTTCATAAAACGTCAATTCTTTGTGATTCTTTTGCGTCTTATACATAGCAAAAAGGGGGAACCGAAGCCCCCCCTTTTTTTAATTTATATAAGGTAGTTTAGCTTAGAAGCTGAATGATGCACTTACACCAACAACTGTACCTTCTACATTGTCTGCAGGTGTTGCAACTTCTTCAAACTGTGTGTTTGCAATGAATGCGCCCACTTTGAAGTTTGGTGCAACTTTGTATTTCACAGCCAACACGATTGTTTCCAGTGATTCTTTCGCACCAAGAGCACCTTCGTTGTCGATGTTTTCGCCGTTGAAATATGTCAATGAGTAGCTCGTTGGGCCATTTGCGTAGCTTACACCAACATCATATGCGCGACCATCTTGCAATGCAGTACCGTCTTGCTCTGTGTATGAACCACCTAATGTGAAGCCGTTTGAGCCAACGCTTAGACCAACACCCCAGATTTCTGGATCAGTGCCTGCTGCAGGCGCAGAAGCTATACCCCAACGTGCAGATGCGTTCAGATCCATGCCACCGAATGAACCGCTGTAGTTAGCAGCAATATCGATGAAATCAGTTGTTACTGCGTTGTTGTTCACAGCGCCGTTACCTTGGCCTGCGTCGCGTGCATATGAAACACCCAATTGTAGACCGCTGAAACGTGGTGAGAAGTAGCTGATACGCTGTGCGTCGTTGTTACGGGCATTCTCTGTGTATGTTGAACCCAAAGTACCACGGAAAAGGTCAGCACCGGCTGTAGCACTTGAGTAAGGTACAAATGCTGTCAATGAGCTGGATACAGCATAAACCATTGAAACATCAGGTGCAGCAACAGTCATTTTGTAGCCAACTGAGTTTTCAGAACCGATGATCACTTTACCAAAATCACCTGTTACTGTCATGTAAACTTCGTCGATTTGGTCGCCGTTTGTGTTACCTTCCAGCTGTACGTCAACACCGATTTTGATGCCGTTGTCCAAAGTCAAAGATGGTTTGAACCAGATCTCTGCGTTTGTTATGATGTCAAGACCGTCATAGTCAGAAGCAGCTAGTGTAGCGCCTGTGCTAACAGAAGTGATAGCGACGACAGTAGTGTAGTAACCACTGATGTTCATTGACAAAGCGCCTGCAGAGATTTCTACAGCATTTGCCGCACCAGCGATGCCTGTAAGGGCGATGGCTGTTGTTGTTAGTAATGTGTTCTTCATTATCCCAATCCTTTTGATCGTGTTGCTAGTAAATTAGCATATTCAGTTTCCTGATCTTCGATGACTACAGGTTGAGCCAGCATCAAAAACCAGAGTGTAGGTAACAAACGTCACCATAAAGGTTCTGCCCGTTGACCTAAAAGCACATATTCTGACCACACAAACAAGGCATCCGGTACTTTTTGACAAAATTGAATGGTGAATCGTTACATCCCTGCAACAGAAACCTTCACCACTATTCTACAGTAGGATCAAAAATGGGGTGTAAAGAGAAAGATTCTGGATCATTTCAAGTGAATTACACTCTCTTGGTCAGGTTTTTATAAAACTGAGTCTTTTGAAATTCTCGGTAATTTATCCTTATACATACATATACCCCGCTCAATACATACCCCGCTCAATACATTCTTAGGAAATCAGCCTTAAGGAATGGGCAGCAGAATACAGGCAATCCTGCTGAAGTTGTGTTTACAAGCTCGGCCCCCATATAAAGACAGATTGAGCATTAAAACATTTTCTTTGGGGCAAAAACAAACAACGGCGAAATCAGGGATGTTTCACCCGTCAGAACAATGGGTAATCTTGCCAAATTTACAGGACCCAAACCATCCCCCTGATGGTTTGTTAGGTGTTTGGTGCCCTTTCGGGAATAAGTATGGAAGTTGTTCTGGGGTTCAGGTCATCTCTTTCGATGGGCTTGTTGCGTCTGCAAATGTAGTGTGACATGAATACTTGCAGTGGTGAGCAGACCTGTGCTGAAGTGAGTTGTTCTGAGTTGAGACCAATGAAATAAGGGCTTTTAGCTAGGTGGGACAAAAAACCGCCGAATTGTTTGGTGTCTTTCAGGAAGGCCGTAAATAGACTGTAAATGCCATTTTAACCCAATATGCCAAACAAGTGTGAAGGGGCCTTAAAATGCCGTTTAAGCCTTGTTTTATTGGTGGTTTAAGGGGTGATGGCATGTGAGAACGGTATTCCGAACATACAACTGGCGTTGTAAGTTCGATTTCCAGTTGTATGTTTGATAATCGCCTTGTTTTATTGGTGTTTTTGCAAGTGTAGCCTGAATTCAGATTGCGCGAACATACAACTGATTTTGCGGATAATATGGATGTGACTTGATAATGCACATGTGAAAATGTTACGTGCTTAAGTATATATTGAAGCATTGGAGTTCGAATGATTATTTTACGTTATATTGGATACGCAGCATTTTTATTGGCCGTGGTTACGTTGGTTGCCGCCCTTAATTTAGACGACATATTGTTGTTAGCCCCATCTATTGCTTTAGCGTTGTCAGGTGTGGTTTTTATTGCGTTTGATAAAGTGATTACCACGCTTTGCGAAATCAGAGACCTACTTAAGATAGAACCTAATAATAAAGAGGTTGGACAGGTTGAAGCTTCGGAAGGACGTGCCGGTGAAAGCGAAACATTAAGGCTTGATCTACCTGGTGATATTAAGAAATTAGAGGATGCTCTATCAAAAGCAAAAAGCAAACATTAGCCTAATCATCCAATGTGAATGCTGACCAGACCACTTTACCCACGATGCCAACGGCTTTCAGGTCAAATCCGGTCAGAACCTTGGTTGCATATTTCGGGTTGTCACTGGTCAGTAAGAGCGTTTTAACGTCGGGCTTTTCCAGACGTTTAACCATAAGTTCATCACCGTTCCGAATAGCGTATATATGTTTGCCGACCGGTTCCCGCTGTTGATGGTCGATCAGAACAATCGAGCCATCTTGCAATGTGGGCTCCATACTGTCGCCTGCAACATAGATCAAAGATGCTGCATCTGGGTTAATGCCGAGCTTATTTAGCCAGATGTTGTTGAACGCAAGGGATGAAGGTTGCTCAGATTGGCCGTTAATACGGCCTGCGCCTGCCGCAGCCTGAACATTGTGCAGTTTGATAAGAGAATAATCCGCACTATCGCTAATGCTAGGTGATTGAATATCTGGATGTTTAGGGTCTGTGACTAAAGTTGGTTTTTGGCCCGCTTCGTTTTCCATATCGCGAAATACACCGATAATCGGGTGGAATTCCTGAATGTGCGCGATCACCCTTTCTTCGTCGAATGATTTCTGTTGCCCGTTTTCCATTGGCAGCCAGCCCCGTAATGTAAGGGTGGTTTTACCGATTTTCACCAGTCGTTTTATGGCGGTTTTACCTTCGTGATCTTTGATCCAAACCCGGTCCATAGGTTCGGGCGGTCTGATAGGTGAAACCAAGCAGTAGTTACCTGGCTTAATGCCTTCGGGGATCATGGACTGACCTCTTGCCTTTACATAGAATGCATCGGGATCGTTGAATTCAACAGGTTTTGGAAGGTGATGATTTTGTAGTTGTGTTTTCCCCCAACCTTGCAACCCGCATGATGCAAAGCCGCGCAATGGTAGATTTTCCGTTGGTGAGAATTTAGGGGCATTTGAAAAATTTAATATATGTTTTGGGTTGGCTGGTTGTTCACGTGGCGGCCCGAAGTACAGCTCTAAATCAAGAACCTTGGCGAGCTTTTCTAATGCTAAGTAATTATACCGTTTTTCCCCTTTAGCCGGCAGGCGTAGTTTTTTTATCAACACCTCATGCCCAACAGCGAGCCGAGACGCTGCGGCATCGCTTAGACCCTTTTTCTTTAGGGCATCATCTATCACATTTAGAATCGGGTTCATTAGCTCTTTTAGACTTTAAGGTCTAATGCGACAATAGTAGACTTTAAGGTCTTGACACACATGGACTGTAAGGTCTACCTATGTGGTATGGATCAAATACAAACACTTATAAAATTGGCAGAAGATTTTGCGGCGCATGAAAATAAAACGCACTGGTCTGTATCAATGCGCATTTTCGGTAAAGGCAATTTCTTTGCAAACTTAATGAAGCCCGGTGGTGATTGTCATACAAGGACTGCGGACCGTGTAATTAAGTGGTTTGCGGAAAACTGGCCTGAAGACTTGGCTTGGCCTAAAGGCATCGACCGCCCCTCTAAATCCAAGAAGAAGGTGGCGTGATGGATAAATCCAAAGATTACAGCCAGTTTATGGACGCTTTAAAGGCCGATTATACGCGGTTGGAGCGGCCTAGTTTTGCCTCTAGTTATCGACACGCTCAGCGC
>JAESRV010000031.1 GCA_016764475.1 Amylibacter sp. | reverse complement strand
TGCCCCATGGCCAGATGTGCCGCCCCGTCGCCAATGCCGCGCAGCAAATCATCAAGCCAGTTCAAATCCGCTTTGGGGAAGTCGTGTAAAACGTAACCTGCCACCATTTCTTTGCGCCCCGGATGACCAATGCCCAAGCGCACGCGTTGATATTCAGGCGTTAGGTGCTGGTGGATGGAGCGCAAGCCGTTATGCCCGGCATGTCCGCCGCCTTGTTTAACGCGGCATTTGCCGGGGGCCAGATCCAGTTCATCGTGAAACACGGTTACGTCTGCCACGCTAAGTTTATAAAACCGCAGGGCTTCGCCTACGGATTGACCGCTGAGGTTCATGAAGGTTTCGGGTTTCAGCAGGATCACTTTTTCCCCGCCCAGCTTTCCTTCCGAAAGCTGGCCCTGAAATTTTTTGCGCCAAGGGCTAAACCCGTGGCCAGCGGCAATTTCATCCACCGCCATAAACCCGATATTGTGACGGGTCATTGCGTATTTCGCACCAGGATTTCCAAGGCCAACAAATAGTTTCATTCCAAAGCATCCTGCATATAAGTTTCACCCTGTTTATTGCGGGATAAAGTTTTTATCAACAAACGAAAAACGCCCGCAGCATAAGCGCGGGCGTTTCCCTAAGATAATTATGTAAGGTGAAGTTATTCTTCAGTGGCAGCAGCTTCGTCTTCGCCGCCTTCTGTTCCGCCTTCTACGACTGCTGCTTCATCTTCGTCATCATCGCTTGATTTCAGCGCCGATGGCTCAGTGATGTTGGCAATCACGAAATCACGGTCGGTGATCATCGGACGCGAGCCTTTTGGCAGCTCGATGTCAGAGATGTGAACAATGTCGCCAATATCCAGATCAGCCAGATCAACAATGATGCTTTCCGGAATATTGTCGGCGGTCACTTTCAGTTCCACCTCGTTACGCACAGTCGTTACCGTGCCGCCCTTTTTCAGGCCAACCGAAGTTTCTTCGTTGATAAATTCAACAGGAATGAACAGGTTGATGCGGGTGTTGCGGTGCAGGCGCAAAAAGTCGATATGTGTCGGCAGGTCTTTGACAACATCGCGCTGAACGTTACGGCAAATCACACGAACGTCGTCTTGGCCTTCAACTTTCAGGTTGAACAGCGTTGACATGAAACGACCGGCTTTCAGGGCTTTAAGCAGCACCTTGAACTCGACGGTAATCGCTTGCGGGTCTTTTTCCCCGCCGTAAACCACACCTGGCACAAGTCCTGCGCGGCGTGCCTGGCGAGCGGCCCCCTTGCCTGTCCCCGCGCGTGCAGTGGCATTGAAATCTGGTATTTTTCCAGCCATTTGAATTCTCCTAAAAAGTACAAAAGCGGCCTCCTCCAAGGGTGCAGTGCCGCATGAATGCGCCTCATACCCGCGAAAACGGGAAATGGAAAGAGAAAACAGGTATAAACCCGTTAATTTATGCTATTTTCGATTGGTTTTCAAAAACAGATCAATGGTTTTTTCCAACATACTATAATAGGCTTCCAGTATGCGGTAGTAAGCATCGGTGGTGGCTGACGCGGCGCGCCCTATGGCAGCAAGCATGACTTTCCCTCAAAGAAAGTTAACAGTATGGCTACTTTAGGTTGATTGTTTCGATTCTGTCAACAATGCTCTGTTTTAGGCTTCATATGCATCGGATGGTTTGAAGTCCTTCGGGATCAGCAAGTCTTTGCGGCTGACATCGGATAATAGGCGGTGACCACTTAAGGCCATCGAGGTTTCCAGTTCTTTATGAATAATCTCCAGCGTTTTGGTCACACCTTTTTGCCCCATCGCCCCCAAGCCGTACAGAAATGCCCGCCCGATATAGGTGCCTTTGGCCCCCATTGCGGTGGCTTTCAGCACGTCTTGGCCTGAACGGATGCCGCCATCCATGTGCACTTCGATCTTGTCGCCGACAGCATCCAGAATTTCGGACAGCATACGGATGGATGATAAAGCCCCGTCTTGTTGCCGTCCGCCGTGGTTGGACACGATGATTGCGTCGGCCCCGGTTTGGGCGGCGCGTTTGGCATCTTCCACATCCAGAATGCCCTTGATAATGACCTTGCCACCCCACATTTTCATCAGTTTTTCGATCTTGGCCCAATCCAGTGACGGGTCGAACTGTTCTGCCGTCCATGAGGACAATGATGAGGGGTCTTTTACATCCTTCGCGTGGCCCACGATATTGCCGAAGAAACGGCGTTTGGTGCCCAGCATACCCAAGCCCCAATGCACTTTGGTCATCATATTGGCGATAGAGCGCGGGGTCAGTTTGGGTGGCGCCGACAGGCCGTTTTTCAGGTCGCGGTGGCGTTGGCCCAGTATTTGCAGGTCAGCCGTGATCACCAGTGCAGAACAGCCCGCCGCGCGGGCGCGATCCAGCAGGCGTTGGTTGAAATCATCGTCGCGCAGGGCGTAGATTTGAAACCAGAACGGTTTTGTGGTGTGGGCGGCAACTTCTTCGATTGAACAGATCGACATGGTGGACAGGGTGAACGGCACACCGAAGGCTTCCGCCGCCTTTGCCGCCTTGATCTCACCATCTGCCGATTGCATCCCGCACATGCCGATGGGGGCAAGGGCCACGGGCATGGTTACATCCTGGCCGATCATCTGTGCCGCAGTTGTGCGATTGCTCATATCCACCGCCACCCGTTGGCGCAGGCGGATTTTGGCAAAATCGTTGACATTATCGTGGAAGGTTTGCTGTGTCCAAGAACCGGTTTCGGCATATTCATAAAACATCTTCGGCGTACGCCGTTTATAGATGGTTTTTAAGTCGGCGATATTGGTGATGATGGGCATGGCGGCTGTCCTTTAGGGATGCGGTTGCTCTGTATTACAGAACCCGCACCCTGCGTGACAATATGGAAAATGCGTGAATTGGTAAGGTCAGTGAGCCAAAATGTCGTTTTTAAGCCCGATGCGCCCCCGCAGCCAGTTCGGCAACAAACGCCAAGATATCCTCTACACTGTCACCAGCACCCAGTTTCGATACAATCGCAGAGCCGACAACGGCACCGTCTGCGACACGTGCCATACCTTCGGCATCCGCAGGTGTGTTAATGCCAAAGCCGACGCAGATCGGAAGATCAGTGGATTTCTTGATACGTGCCACCTCGGCCCCGACTTTTTCAGTAGAGGCAGAGCCAGAACCGGTAATGCCGGTGATTGCCACATAATAGATAAATCCAGAGGTGTTTTGCAGCACTTTCGGCAGGCGGCGGTCATCGGTGGTGGGGGTTGCCAGACGGATGAAATTCATGCCTGCGGCATTGGCGGGAATGCACAGTTCGGCGTCTTCTTCGGGGGGCAGGTCTACGATGATCAGCCCGTCGATACCCGATTTGACCGCATTGGCGATGAATGTGTCTACGCCCATGGAATAGATCGGGTTGTAATAGCCCATCAGCACAATCGGGGTGGTGTTATCGGTTTTGCGAAACTCTGCGGCCATAGCCAGCGTTTTTTTCAAGGTCATGCCTGCATCAAGTGCGCGGTTTGCGGCCAGTTGAATGGTGGGGCCGTCGGCCATCGGGTCTGTGAACGGCAGGCCCATTTCGATGATGTCGACACCCGCCGCTGGCAGGCCCTTCATCACCGCAAGCGATGTGTCATAGTTCGGGTCGCCTGCCATGATATAAGATACAAACGCGGATTTTTTCGCGGCTTTCAGTTCTGCAAATTTATTGTCGATACGTGTCATGGCAGGCCCTTTGAATGTCAGTGCTTGGTTTGCGTCACAAAGCGGCGAAAAACAAGGGTGTTTGGCGAAAAAATTGCGGGCGAACTTGACGTTTCACCCTGAACCCCCGTAGATGCGCCAAAATAGATCATTAAAGGTGCGCATCATGGGTTTTAAAACGGGTATTGTCGGCATGCCGAACGTGGGGAAATCCACATTGTTTAACGCGCTGACCAAAACRGCAGCGGCSCAAGCGGCRAACTTTCCRTTTTGYACYATTGARCCCAATGTGGGTGAGGTTTCTGTACCTGATGCGCGKCTKGATRYKTTGGCGAAAATCGCCAGYTCCGGYAARATYATYCCRACMCGTATGACRTTYGTGGATATTGCRGGYCTKGTGAAGGGKGCTTCCAAAGGCGAGGGNCTNGGGCAACAAGTTTCTAGCCACGATCCGYGAATGTGATGCCATCGCGCACGTRCTGCGTTGCTTTGAAGACGATGATGTSACSCAYGTGGATGGCCGGGTTGATCCGGTGGCGGATGCRGAKATYATYGARACCGAAYTGATGYTGGCCGATCTTGAAAATATCGAGAAACGTTTAAGCGGTTTGGTGCGCAAGCTGAAGGGCGGCGATAAAGAAGCGGTGATGCAAAACGATCTGCTGGAACGCGCCAAAGCTGTGATTGAAGCGGGGCAGCCTGCACGCACGGTTGAGATTGCGGAAGATGAAGAAAAGAGCTGGAAAATTCTGGGTCTGCTGACATCCAAGAAAATCGTTTATGTGTGTAACGTTGAAGAAGAAAACGCAGGCGAGGGCAATGCCCATTCTGCGCGTGTCGCTGTTATGGCTGCCGAACAAGGTGCCGCCAGTGTGGTGATTTCAGCGGCGATTGAAGAAGAGATCAGCCAGTTGGAAGATGAAGAAGCGCAAATGTTTCTGGAAGAGTTGGGCTTGCAAGAAGCGGGCCTGAACCGTTTGATCCGTGCGGGTTATGAATTGTTGGAATTACAAACCTACTTTACCGTAGGCCCAATGGAAGCGCGTGCTTGGACGATTAGCAAAGGTACCACAGCCCCCAAAGCGGCCGGGGTTATCCACGGCGATTTTGAGCGTGGTTTTATCCGTGCCGAAACCATCGCTTACGATGATTACGTCGAATTTGACGGTGAGCAGGGCAGTAAAGTAGCGGGTAAAATGCGTGCGGAAGGCAAGACATACATCGTGCAAGACGGAGATGTATTGCATTTTCTACATAATACCTAAGTTGATAACTGGTTAATTTAGTCATCTGTTAAGGCCCTGCCAACATCCTGTTCATGGGTGTTAAAGGAACGAACGGGTGGTTGGATTTACGATTATATCCGCCGTTGTGGATGATAATTCTTCGGAACTTGTGGGGGTTTCGGATTTAGAATTTGTTACAATAGGCGGGCAGGATTATTTATTTGTAGCGGCAGAGGCTGACGGTGCTGTCAGCAGCTACAGGATTAGTGCGTCCGGTGCGCCGCAACTGGTGGATACGCTATCTTTAAGTGCCACATCGGGTACATTTTCGGTCGGTCAAATCAACCTTATTGATGTCGGTGGTGTGCTGACTTTACTGCCTTCGGCGCGACACGACGATGATGTTGTGCCGTATTTGATAGACGGGTTGGGGCGCATTGACGTTCCAGTGGTGCAGCCCGCTGGTGCCCCGAACCTAAGCAACCTTACCTTGACCCATTCGGTCAATATCGCCGATAAAACCTATCTTTATACGGTCACGCGCGGGGTGCCCGGGTTGACAGGGTATGAGATGCTTTCCAGTAACAGCTTTACCAGCCCAGTGGTTTACAGCAACAGCGCGGTTGATTTTTTCGGTGATATATCGGCCTTTGCGTCTGTTACCATCGGGGCGCAAACCTATCTTTTCAGCGCATCGGCGTTTGACGCGGGGCTGAACAGTTTTTTGGTTGATGCAAATGGTGG
>JAESRV010000030.1 GCA_016764475.1 Amylibacter sp. | reverse complement strand
ACCACCGCCCCCAGCATGGGGATGCAGCTGCGGCTTGATCTGACAAAATCCGCGCCCTCACGGTTTTTACTGGCTGATCCTGCCTATCTGCTGCACCATTGGACACCAGATCAGACCTTTATTACCCACACGATCACGGTCAATGATTTAGACGGGCCTTTTGATTTCGAAGAAATATAGGCGTTTCACCCCATGCCGAACTGAAGCACCACCAGCTCAAACTGGTGGGATCAACAGGAACAGTTGAAACTGTTCTTTTTCAAAAGAGCACCTTCAGCGCATATATGGTTTTTTTCCGTCTGGAAGACGGAGGGTTTAGACCTTGATATTTAGCGACAATCCCGCCAGTGGCGCAGATTTTATAGGCCTATGCCCTACTCAGCCGTGTGTAGCAACAGCGGTTCTTGCATCAATACCTCAATAAAATAACTGGCAAACTGGCTGCGGTTGGAAACGCCGGCTTTGCGGAAAAGAGCATTTGTTTGCGCTTTTACCGTGCCCTCTTTTTTATCCGTAATCTGTGATATTTCCAGATTGCTCAGCCCTTTTAGGATGAACATCCCAACATCACGCTCTTTAGGGGTTAAACGCCACCCATCAAATTCATCTTCAACCAGATCGTAAAATGCCGAAGAGGCCACGCGGATCCGTGACCGCAATTTCCGCATCCTGCTGCGTATTTTAATCAACTCATAAAAACTTACAAAAATTCCGATAAGCAGCCCCAAGGCACCGGCCAGTTCAACAAGTTCCCGAACCCGCCAAGGTAGTGGCGTTGTCCGGATTGCAAATTGACTCGACAGCAAATCATACAAGAAGAACCCTGCCAAAAGCACCTGTACCAAAAAGATCAAAGCAATTGGAATGCCCGCATCTTTGACTTTACTTCTGAATTTCAACTTACGCCTCTTAAATATTAATATATGTAAAGCCCACATTAATGCCCGATACCCTGCATTAAGTTTTCCTATTTAACCATCACTTCCGTCACTGCCGTCACTTCCATCACTTCCATCACTGCCATCACTGCCATCACTGCCGTCACTTCCATCACTGCCATCACTGCCATCACTGCCATCACTGCCGTCACTTCCATCACTGCCATCACTGCCGTCACTTCCATCACTGCCATCACTGCCGTCACTGCCGTCACTGCCGTCACTGTCGTCACTGTCGTCACCTAGAGATGCTTTGTTTTTATTTTTTTGACCGATTGCATTTTGCGATTTTGCTGCGAGAATACCTAAAGGTACAGCTAAACGCACCCCATTAACTATATTTTGCAAATCACGCAGAACCTCACCCGTTCGGGGATTGATAATGACTTCTCGTTCCAAATCATCACGCACAGCGGCAAACCGGACCCGCCCCAACCAGGTTCGTGAAATCATGGTTACTTCATAGCCCTGATCCTGAAGCTGCTGCTTGATAGACGTAATTATGCTATCAGTATCGCTGAAAGCTGCCCCACCAAGAAATGCCAGACAAGCTCCTAAACATATGACCCGCTTCAAATTCACCGTGGATTTCCTATAAACATTTAATGCCATAAATTGTGACCCACCATATACATATACGGTGGGCCACTTCAATGATGGATAAATTTCTTCAACAGATCAGGGTTAGCTACTCTGTATAAGCTGGGGCGTGTTAGCAAATAAAAATTTACCCATCATTATTCTGCTACAATCAGTCACCGCCGCCGTCACCGCCGTCACCGCCGTCACCACCGTCACCACCGTCACCACCGTCACCATCGCTGCCGCCGTCACCATCGTCACCATCGCTGCCGCCGTCACCATCGCTGCCGCCATCGCTGCCACCATCGCTGCCGCCGTCGCTGCCGCCGTCGCTGCCGCCGTCGCTGCCGCCGTCGTTGCCGCCGTCGCTGCCGCCGTCGTTGCCGCCGTCGCTGTCGCCTTCACCGGCATCGTCGCCACCGGCATCATCACCTGCGGCTGCACCTGTTCCTGCGGCTGCACCTGTTCCTGCGGCGGCACCTGTTCCTGCGGCGGCACCTGTTCCTGCAGTTGCACCTGTTCCTGCGGTTGCACCTGTTCCTGCGGCTGCACCTGTTCCTGCGGTTGCACCTGTTCCTGCAGTTGCACCTGTTCCTGCGGCGGTACCTGTTCCTGCAGTTGCACCTGTTCCTGCGGTTGCGCCTGTTCCTGCGGTTGCGCCTGTTCCTGCGGTTGCACCTGTTCCTGCGGTTGCGCCTGTTCCTGCGGTTGCGCCTGTTCCTGCGGCTGCACCTGTTCCTGCGGCTGCGCCTGTTCCTGCGGTTGCACCGGTTCCTGCGGTTGCACCTGTTCCTGCGGTTGCGCCTGTTCCTGCGGCTGCACCTGTTCCTGCGGCTGCACCTGTTCCTGCGGCTGCACCTGTTCCTGCGGCTGCACCTGTTCCTGCGGCGGCTGTTCCTGCGGCGGCTGTTCCTGTGGCTGTTCCTACTGCCTGTGCACTAGCATTTGTTGGCAAAAGCGACAGGCTTGTCGTCATTGTCAACATTGCTAAAGTCGTTATTTTGATTAGTTTCATAATTCACCTTTATAGTTTTTATCGCCATCATGGCCGATACACAGGTTCTGACCTACTTATTGTGTGAAACCAATTGAACCACGGGTCTAAAAGCCTGTTTTATAACCACAGTTTAGAGCCGGTATCTTTCAATAATCCGAATGAACTATTCTGTTTTTTAAACGCTCAACACTTTTTCAAAATCTATGCCGTGACAAGCCCCGCGCATCGGTATACTGCCCCCATATGTCTATGGAAAATCAAACAGGCGATCGGATCGCTAAATTTCTGGCCCGTGCCGGTGTCGCCTCTCGTCGTGAGATCGAGCGCATGATTGCGGCTGGCCGTATCACTTTGAACGACAAGGTGTTGGATACGCCTGCGGTAAAGGTGACGGAAGCGGATCGCATTATCGTTGACGGTAAACCTGTGGGTGCGCCAGAAAAACTGCGGGTCTGGCGCTATTACAAGCCCAACGGGCTGGTGACATCCGATAAGGATGAAAAGGGGCGACGCACGATTTTTGACGCCCTGCCCGACACGCTGCCGCGCGTGATGACCATTGGCCGCCTCGATCTGAATTCCGAAGGTTTGCTATTACTGACAAACGATGGTGAGCTGAAGCGCAAGCTAGAATTGCCTGCAACCGGTTGGGTGCGCAAATACCGTGTGCGGGTCAACGGCTACCCAACGGATGAGCTGTTTGCGCCCTTGCGCCACGGCATCACTGTGGACGGCGAACATTTCCGCCCGATGACAGTAACTATTGATCGCCAACAAGGTGCCAACGCCTGGCTGACCGTGGGGATTACCGAAGGTAAAAACCGCGAAATCCGCCGTGCAATGAATGCGATTGATCTAAGCGTAAGCCGCCTGATCCGTACCTCTTACGGGCCATTTCAACTGCTGACACTGGAACCCGGTGAAGTGGAAGAGATCAGAATGAAAGTATTGCGCGATCAGTTGGGGCTGGAAAAACTACCGGAAGACCCGCCTGCACAAAAACCGCGTGGCTTTAAAAAAGGCGCAAAAGGTAAGCATCCGCCCAAAAGGCGCAATCAAACTTAAAGGGCAGTTGCGCGGCTTAACCGACGCTTAAATTACCCGCCATTTCACGGCCATCAGGCCCGGCAATCATCTCATATTCAATCGCTTGACCTTCTTCCAGGCTTTCAAGACCTGCATCTTTGACGGCGGAAACATGTACAAAAACATCCTTCTCGCCCTCGGTTGGTTCAATAAATCCAAAACCCTTTTGCTGGTTGAACCATTTCACTTTTCCTGTGAGCACAGTCATATTCCTTCTTAAGTCATTGAATTTGAACCGTTCGCAAATATTTCACGCCGGATAAATCCAACATTGACCCAAGGTTACCCTAAAATGCGATTCTGTCAAAATCGCGAATTTGTGAAGCTTAAGGCTGTATAATTTCAGCAACCAACTTACCAATAGCCTTACTTGCTTTAAGCGACGGGTGGATCATGTCTGCCCCATGATAACTACGATCCCCATTTGGCACTAAATCTGCCAAAGACAAGAAATAAACGCCTTCATCTTTTTGCGCATAGGCATCGATTCTGCTTTCAAGCTCATCACCTTCATTGCGGCAATGATCTATCGGTGAACCAACGCCCGGGCTGCGCAGATAACCCACATAAATCACTTGCGCACCGGTCTTGCGCAGCTTTGCGATCAATTTGGGAATGCGCCCGCTTTGGCCATCTGTGGTAATCAATTTGTTCAATTTCCGTTTGCAAAACATACACCCGCAGCCAAGCCACAGGTCATTGCCGCCACCGTTCAATATAACCCAATCCCAGTTGCCGGGCCTGTATTGTTTTGGAATGCTTAAGCCCAAGCTACCCGAAATCGGCAACTTATATAAAACACGTGCCGCCAACACCGAACGATCGGTGACAGGTTCGCCCAGTCTTTTTTCAACAACATCGGCGATGGATCTGCCGGAAATTTTATGCGATGCCAAAAGCGAGTCGCCCATGGCAAGTATTCTGGAATTATCCTGACCAGCAATGGTTTCAGAGGCACCCAGCAGGAAAAAAGGCAGGGCAATAAAGGGGAAAAGATAGTTCTTCATTGCAATATATTTACCATTCATTTTTGTTAATACAACATCACAAGAGAATATTATAAGTGGTCTGCCGTTGTTTTCATCTCAATTACTTTAGAATTGTGCGAAAAATATGGGCAAATTCAGTTTAAAGCTTGTTGACGTATGCCACTCTTTAGTTGCACCCCCCCCTATAACCCCCTATTTCTATCCAAACACAAACTGGGGCACTTTAAGCATGGCTGATCTATTCACACTTGAAAATCTGGGCAATCTGGCAATTCTGATCTTCCTGCAAGCCGTGCTTGGTTTTGACAACCTTTTATATATCTCTATTGAGTCGCAGCGTGCGCCCAAAGACAAACAAAAAGCCGTGCGGTTTTGGGGCATTATCATCGCCGTGGCCCTGCGTGTAGTGCTGCTTTTCGTGATGATTAATCTGATCGAGGCGCTGGCGACCCCGTTCTATGTTTTCAGTTGGACAGGGATCATTGAGGGCGGGGTGAATTTTTCCACCATCATCTTTATCATCGGTGGGTTTTTTCTGATGTACACCGCATTCAAGGAAATCACTCATATGCTGTCTTTGGATAATCTTAGCCATGATGTGGACGGCGGACAGAAGAAAACCATGGCCAGTGCGATTATGCTGATCGTGTTCATGAACCTGATTTTCAGCTTCGATTCCATCCTGTCGGCCCTGGCGATCACCGATGTGTTCCCGGTTCTGGCCATCGCCATTCTGGTGTCAGGGGCCGCTATGTTGCTGCTGGCAGACGGGGTGACAGAGTTTTTGAAACGCAACCGTATGTTTGAGGTTTTGGGGCTGTTTATCCTGCTCATAGTCGGGGTGGTTTTGTTGGGTGAAGCGGGGCCTGCAGCGGCGCATGCGATGGATGACGACAGCCTGAAAATATTGATTTTCGGGTATGAGATCATTCCGATGTCCAAATCCACCTTCTATTTCTCGGTCATCGTTCTGGTGATCGTGGAGCTGGTACAAACCGGCTATCAGAAAAAACTGGCGACCGAGCGGGCGTATGAACAGGAAGATAACCTGTAAACTGGGCTTTGGGCCACGCATTGAAAATACC
>JAESRV010000094.1 GCA_016764475.1 Amylibacter sp. | reverse complement strand
AAACTGATGGGTTTTGATGACCGTGGCAAAGTGCGTTTAAGCATGAAAGTTGTCGATCAGGAAACTGGTAAAGAGATCACAAAAGAAGGGTAAGCTTTCACTAGCTTATGGGCGTCATCCCCCGACTTGTTCGGGGCATTGCATTCCGGAAGGCCTCGCATTTGCGGGGCCTTTTCTAAATTCAGCGTAATGAAAAGGATGACTGTTCGGAATTTACAAAGCGTCGGATTGAATAATATTCGTCCTGACCCTAGATACGATCCTGTTGTATCAGGGCGTTTGCCAAGAGAATGAGCTTACGCATGATGGCAGTAAAGGCAACTTTTGCGGATTCCCCTGCTTTGATGGGGCGTTCATAAAACCGCTTCATATCCGGATTGTGCCGCGCAGCACTTTCACACAATATTGCGGCTTCAAAGTAAATTCGGATAAATACAAGTTGATGGGCTATACACCTAAAGCCGGTTGATTTTCACCCCGCCCATCCGCATTTGGCGAAAGATTTTTTCTGACCAGTTGGCGTATTGCAGGCAATCTATGCGGCAAGGGCAACGGGTTAAATATTTTGTTCAACTTATGTTGATAATTCTGTTGCGTATGGACAAGCAGGGGCTTGCGGCTAAGATGGCGGTAAATTGTCTAAAGGGTATTCATATGGCGCATTTAGGTTTAATCGGCATTGGTGTAATGGGTAGTGCCTTTGCGCAAAACCTTGCAGAGGAAGGCCATGATGTCAGCCTGCTGGATCGCAGTGCGGATAAGATGGCCGAGACGGTTCAGGAAGCCAAAGGTCAGGGGTTGAAGGGGCAGTTGATTGCCTGCGCTGATGCTGAGGCTTTCGTGAAATCCCTACCGAAACCCCGTTCCATTCTGGTTTTGGTCCCTTCAGGTGGGCCGCTGGACAGTGTGATCAATATGCTCAAGCCCTTGTTGGACAAAGGTGATCTGATCGCTGATCTGGGCAACTCGAATTATACCGACACCGAAAAACGTGTGGCTGATCTGGAAGACACGGGGTTGTTGTTTCTGGGTATGGGCATATCGGGTGGTGCCGAGGGTGCCCGTCATGGGCCGTCAATTATGGCTGGTGGGTCACGCCAAAGCTGGGCGCGGGTCAAAGGGCCGTTGCAAGACAGTGCGGCAAAGTTTGAAGGTGATCCGTGCTGTGACTGGTTCGGGCCGGGCGGTTCCGGGCATTTCATCAAGATGCTGCACAACGGCATTGAATACGCGGATATGCAGCTGATTGCCGAAGCTTACGGGTTGATGTCAAACGGGCTGGGGATGAGTGCCACTGACATTGGCACCGTGTTCAAGGGCTGGATGGATGGGCCGCTAAATTCCTATCTGGTTGAAATAGCAGCCGAGGTTGCTTTGGCGACTGATCCCAAAACAGGGGCCGCGATGCTGGATGTTATTCTGGACAAGGCAGGGCAAAAAGGGACGGGTCGCTGGTCAGTGATCGAGGCTTTGCACTTGGGCGCACCTGCCAGCATGATGGCGGCTGCCGTGGAAGCGCGCAATATTTCGGCGGATCTGGAAATGCGGGCGGAAATGGAAGCGGCCTTTGGCCCTTCGCCGCAGAAAATATCCACCTCTCAGGCCGATGCCGTGGCGGCGTTGGAACAGGCGATGATTGCCGCCAAGGTTTGTGCCTATGCGCAAGGGTTTGAAGTGCTGAAACGCGCCTCTGACGCCTTTGAATGGGATTTTGATTTGGCCGCGATTGCGCGGGTTTGGCGTGCGGGTTGCATCATTCGATCTGTGTTTCTGGATGAGATTTCTGATGTGTTTGACAAAGGTGTTGCAAAACATCTGGCACTGGCCCCTGTGTTTCAAGAACATCTGAAAGCGAACACACCTGCACTGCAATCTGTTGTTGTGATGGGCATCTCAAACGGTCACCCAGTGCCTGCGTTTACCGCTGCCCTGAACTACCACAACATGCGCCGCACCGGGCGTTCTACCGCCAATATGATCCAGGGTTTGCGGGATTACTTTGGGGCGCATACCTTTGAACGGCTTGATGCGCCGGGTGAAAAGTTTAATGGGCCTTGGCATGATTGATAAATATGGATCAGCATTGGTTTTACCCAAGCGGATCCATGCTTGACTCTAAACCACCTACCGCCTAAATACGCCCCAATCCAACAGGAAGTGCCAAACTTCTGGTCTTAGGATCACCACCAGTCAGCGAGTTTCGCCCACTGGTGCATTTTGCGTTTGGCGATTTACTTCTTATAAAGGTGCAACGTGTAATGGTCGAAAGGGCCTGCAGATATGTTTGAAAATCTATCCGATCGCCTTTCGGGCGTTTTTGACAAGCTAACCCGCCAAGGTGCCTTGTCTGATGAAGACGTTTCCGTTGCCCTGCGCGAAGTGCGCGTGGCCTTGCTGGAAGCGGATGTTTCACTGGCTGTGGCGCGTGATTTTGTTAAGGCAGTTCAAGAAAAAGCCGCTGGGCAAAACGTTACTAAATCAGTGACGCCTGGCCAACAGGTTGTGAAAATCGTACATGACGAGTTGGTGCATTTTCTGTCAGGCGACGATGCTAATGCAGGCCAGCTGAAAATTGATAACCCACCTGCCCCCATCCTGATGGTCGGTTTACAAGGCGGCGGTAAAACCACCACAACCGCCAAGCTGGCTAAACGTTTGAAAGAACGCGAAGGCAAAAAGGTTTTGATGGCGTCATTGGATACCAACAGACCTGCCGCAATGGAACAGCTGGCAATTTTGGGCACGCAAATCGGTGTGGACACATTACCGATTGTCAAAGGCGAAACCCCTGTGCAAATCGCCAAACGCACCAAGCAACAGGCCACTTTGGGTGGCTATGATGTTTACATGCTGGATACTGCGGGCCGTTTGCATATCGACGAAGTGTTGATGAATGAAGTGCAATCGGTGCGCGACATCACAAAACCACGCGAAACCCTGCTGGTGGTTGACGGGCTGACAGGCCAAGACGCGGTTAATGTAGCGGCTGAATTTGACGAAAAAGTCGGCATTTCAGGCGTAGTTCTGACCCGCATGGATGGCGACGGGCGCGGCGGTGCGGCATTGTCGATGAAGGCTGTCACCGGCAAGCCTATCAAATTTGTCGGCCTTGGCGAAAAACTGGATGCACTGGAAGAGTTTCACCCTGAACGGGTTGCAGGGCGCATTCTTGGCATGGGCGATATCGTATCGCTGGTGGAAAAAGCCCAAGAAACCATAGAGGCCGAACAGGCCGAACGGATGATGAAGCGCTTCAAGAAAGGTCAGTTCAATATGAACGATCTGAAGGCGCAGCTTGAACAGATGATGAAAATGGGCGGCATGCAAGGTGTCATGGGCATGATGCCCGGCATGAATAAAATGTCGAAAAAAATTGAGGCCGCCGGCGGCATTGACGACAAGGTCTTCAAACGTCAAATCGCTTTGATCCAGTCGATGACAAAGATGGAACGCGCCAACCCCAAGATCATGCAAGCCAGCCGCAAAAAGCGGGTAGCGGCGGGTGCGGGTCTATCTGTACCCGAAGTAAACCAGCTTTTGAAAATGCAGCGCCAGATGGGCGACATGATGAAGAAGATGGGCAAGGGCGGCATGTTGAAGCAAGCCATGGCCGGTATGATGGGCAAAGGCGGCGGTATGCCCGAAGCACCGGCAGGTATGGGCACCGATGCGCTTGACCCCAAAATGATGGAAGATGCGGCCAAGAAGATGGGCAAGCTGCCCGGTCTTAGCGGCGGATTACCTGGCTTAGGCGGTGGATTGCCACTTGGGTTGTCAGGGTTCGGGAAAAAGAAATGACCGTTACCTTAACCACAGAACGCCTGATTTTGCGCCGCCCCAAAGCCGCTGATTTACAGCCGTCGATAGATTTTTTCATGTCTGACCGCGCGGCCGGTGTTGGCGGGCCCTTCACTGTTGGCCAAGCGTGGCGGCATTTTGGCTATGAGTTGGGCCATTGGGAAATCCACGGTTTTGGCATGTGGGCCGTCACCTTGAAAGGTGATGATACTATTTTAGGGCTGGTCGGCCCGTGGTTTCCTGTCGATTGGCCAGAGCGTGAAATCGGTTGGATGATGTTTGCAAACGCCGAAGGCAAAGGTATTGCACAAGAAGCCGCAACAGCTGCTATTCAACACGCGCGCACCGAACTGGGCTGGACGAATTTCGTCAGCTACATCGACAAAGACATTACACGTTCCATCGCATTGGCTGAACGGTTGGGTGCAAGCTTGGATGCATCCGCAAAATGCCCCGAAAGCCACCAAAGTCTGGTTTACCGCCACCCCGTTGGAAAGGCTGCATAATGACCGATGACACCCAAAAAGCCGCTGAAATTCTAACCGATCACCGCGAAAGCATTGATCGCCTTGACGCGATCCTGATCTACTCGCTGGGCGAACGGTTCAAGCATACCCAAGCAGTGGGCAAACTGAAGGCGGAACATAATCTGCCGCCTTCTGATCCTGCGCGTGAAGCGCAGCAAATCGAACGTCTTGAGGACTTGGCGAAACGTGCCAACCTTGACCCGAAATTCGCGACGAAGTTCCTGAACTTTATCATCAGCGAAGTCATTCAACATCACAAGAAACATCAGGAATAGGGCCGAAAGCCCCAAATAGCACATTTAGGAGAATTAACATGGCTATGAAAATCAGACTTGCCCGTGGCGGCTCAAAAAAACGCCCGTTTTACCGCGTTGTTGCGGCAGACAGCCGTATGCCACGCGATGGCCGTTACGTTGAAAAACTGGGCACATACAACCCGTTGCTGCCAAAAGACAGCGAAGATCGCGTAAAACTGGATATGGAACGCGTACAGCACTGGCTGAATGAAGGCGCGCAACCTACTGACCGTGTAGCGCGTTTCTTGGAAGCGGCTGGTGTTTTGACTAAAACAGAGCGTAGCAACCCTGAAAAAGCCAAGCCCGGCAAAAAAGCCCAAGAGCGTGTTGAAGAAAAAGCACAAAAAGTAGCGGATGCAGCGGAAGCTGCCAAAGCTGCGGCTGAGGCCCCTGCTGTAGAAGAGCCTGCTGCTGAAGAAGAAAAAGCGGCTGAGTAATCAGCTTTAGATATCGGAGTAGATATGCGCGAATTTTCGCAAGATTTCCAATCCGAACTATACGATCTGATGAAGTGGCGCCGCGATGTGCGCCACTTCAAACCCGATACTGTTGACCCTGAATTATTGCGTAAATGTCTGGATGCATTCCACATGGCGCCGTCCGTTGGTCTGTCAGAACCTTGGCGGATTGTGGCTGTGAACAGCCCGCAGGCCCGTCAAAAATCTTTGGATAATTTCAAGGCTGCCAACGCGGATGCGCTGGCGGGTTATGATCAGGGTAAAGCACAACTTTATACCTCTCTTAAACTGACGGGTATGCGCGATGCGCCCGTGCAACTGGCGATTTTCTGTGAAGAGGATACGCCCAAGGGCAGTGGGCTTGGTGCGCAAACCATGCCCGAGATGCGCCGCTATTCTGTGGTGTCCGCGATCATGAGCTTCTGGCTGGCAACACGGGCTTACGGGCTGGGGTTGGGTTGGGTTTCCATTCTTGATCCTGTGCAGTTGCGCCACGATCTGGACTTGCCTGACAACTGGTCACTGGTCGCCTATCTTTGTCTTGGCTGGCCGAAAGAAGAAACCGACACGCCTGAGCTGGAAACTGTCGGCTGGGAGGCCCGCGCGCCGCAACTAACGACGTTGATTGAAAGGTAGATTATGGCTGATAACAATCTGATCTGCATCGCCGCCATTATCGGCGCGTTTGGTATTAAGGGTGAATTGCGGGTCAAAAGCTTTTGTGCAGAACCCAGCGATCTTGCCAGCTATGGCCCGCTTTTTAATGAAGACGGGGATGAAAGCTATGATTTGCGCATTGTGTCCCCGATCAAGGGTGGGTTTTCGTGCCGCATCAAGGGTGTGCAATATAAGGATCAGGCCGATGCTCTGAAAGGTATCCAGCTTTATACCAACCGCGCAAACCTGCCATCCTTGCCTGATGATGAATATTATCACTCGGATCTGGTGGACTTGGATGTGTATGATACAGGCGGTGAAAAGCTGGGGTACATCACGGCGGTACATGACCACGGTGCCGGGGATTTTTTAGAAATCGCCGGTAAGGGGATCAAAAATACCGTGCTGTTGCCGTTTACGCTTGATGCCGTGCCGACCGTTGATCTGAAGGCGGGGCGTATTATTACCGATCCGCCGCAGGGTGTTTTTCCCGAGGCTAAGGATGAGCGATAAACCCGCAAAATCCCACGGCCGATTGGCAGTGCGCCCAAGCCTGAAACCACGCGAATTGATGACCGATACGCCTGATCTTCAAGGGGCGTGGAAGGTGAAAATTGTCACCTTGTTTCCCGAATTATTTCCGGGCGTTTTGGGCGGCTCACTGACAGGTAAAGCCTTGAAAGAAGGCTTATGGAGTTTGGAAACCATTGAACTGCGCRGTTAYGGYATYGGYAARCACAAAGACGTAGACAGCCCACCTGCGGGGGGCGGTGCSGGCATGGTGATGAAGGCYGATGTTGTGGGTRCTGCTTTGGAAGATGCRCGGCGCGGMACGCCYGTTGACCCSAACGCWTGGCCAGTGATTTACCTTAGCCCGCGCGGCAARCCSTTRACCCAAGAAATGGCGCATGGCTTTGCCAAGGCGCARGGYATGACGTTGTTATGCGGRCGATTTGAAGGTGTSGATGAGCGGGTATTGGAAGAATACAATGTGCRRGAAGTTTCCATCGGYGATTTCGTTTTGACRGGKGGCGAAATTGCCGCCCAAGCCCTGATYGACGCCACCGTGCGCYTGYTKCCCAATGTGTTGGGCAACGATSAAAGTGCSGTGGATGAAAGCTTTTCRGACGGGTTGCTGGAACACYCGCAATATACCAAACCCGCCGAATGGCGCGGGCGCAAAATACCTGATGTATTGCTGTCGGGGCATCACGGCAATGTGGATAAATGGCGSCARGAACAGTCTGARRAAMTSACMMRRGAACGCMGSCCTGATTTGTGGGMYGCTTATAKCAAASAMGWTAARTCYAARWARYWACMTNCANANTTTACGTCAGCYATATTGACTTATTTTWMWTYYTMWMYCAMYCTNACCCKAAKYTWKTWRRARWTRGRGSWWTCSNNATGGATTGGAAAACACTGCTGGCCACGCGCAATTCGCGGATGAAGGCMTCTGAAATTCGSGAAATTCTGAAACTGTTGGATCAGCCCGATATCATATCCTTTGCGSGYGGTATCCCTGACCCGAAACTGTTTCCCGTGAAAGCATTTCAGCAGGCGTATGCGCAGGCTTTAAGCGGCGACAATGCTGAAACTGCTTTGCAATACTCGGTCAGTGAAGGTTATATACCCTTGCGCGAATGGATCCGCGATGAGATGACAAAAATCGGGGTGCCGTGTGATATTGATAATATCCTGATCACGTCTGGTTCCCAACAAGCCCTTGATTATCTGGGGAAACTTCTAATCTCACCTAATGACACGGCCCTTGTTGGCTGGCCCACCTATCTTGGTGCGTTAGGCGCGTTTAATGCTTATGAACCGAATTATGACCAGCTTTATCCCAACGGCAACCGGCCAGCTGCGGATTACGCACAAACTGCCGCCGACAACGGCGGGCGGGTGAAGTTTGCTTATACATCGGTGGATTTCGCCAATCCTACGGGGGTGACGTTAGACGGTCAAGAACGCGAAAGCCTGCTGGATTTGGCCGATGATCTGGACATCGCGATTATCGAAGATGCCGCTTATCAAGCGCTGCGTTATGACGGCGCCGCGATACCCCCGATTCTGGCACTGGAAATTGCCCGTAAAGGCACCATCGAAGACTGCCGCACGATCTATACCGGCAGTTTTTCCAAGACATTGTCACCGGGGCTGCGGGTGGGATGGGTTTGCGCTGCGCGCCCCGTGATTGCGCAAATGGTGTTGATCAAACAGGCCTCTGACCTGCACACGCCAAGTATCAACCAGATGGTGGTTAACACGGTTGCGCGCGGTGGCTTTGACGCTCATGTCACAAAAATTCGCACCGCTTATCGCGCGCGTCGTGATCATATGTTGTCAGCCCTTAAAGCGCATATGCCGAGCGGGGTAAGTTGGACGCAGCCTGAGGGTGGTATGTTCATCTGGCTGACCCTGCCTGCCCATATCGACGGGGCTGCACTATTGGCGCAATCTCTGAAATCGGTGCGGGTGGCCTTTGTGCCGGGACAAGCGTTTTTCGCTGATGGATCAGGGGCCAACACCATTCGGCTGAATTTTTCATTGGCCGAAGGCGATATGATTGATGAGGGGATCAAACGGTTGGGGCAGCTTTTGGAAACGCAAAACTAGTCGCGATATAATGGCTTTAGGTTTATCATTTTAGGCCATTCCCCGCCTGCTTTTTAAATAAAACTGACAAACCTGTGACGCAGGCTTAAAGCGGCTCGAACTTTGCCCTTTGCACTGCTTGGGCATACCTGAACCGACCTTCAATGATGAAGGCAAAGGAAAATTTTTATGCTGTCACGACGACATTTTTTACAAGGCATAAGTGCAGCCGGATTTACCGCACTGGCCAGCCCCGCACTGGCCATTGGCAATCTTGATTTGAACATCATACGCCAACGCACCAATGAAGTTTTTCAAGGCGGCGTGGTGCGTAAGGGCCTGTTCAAGCAGCGGGTTGATACTGATGCATTGCAACGCCTGAACCACCTGATGCGCGATATTCGCGCAGACGTTATGCACGATATGGACATGGATCTGATCCAGCTTATCAGCCGTATTCAACAACAAATACCTGATCGGCCCTTATTGATTACATCGGCCTATCGCACCCCCGCCACAAACAGGGCCATTCGCGGCAGTGCGCGTGGTAGCCTGCACATGCAAGGCAAAGCATTGGATATTCGCGTGCCGGGGTTTTCTACGCGAAAACTGCGTGAAATTGCACGTGCCGAAAATGATGGTGGCATCGGTTGGTATCCAAAGCGCGATTTTATTCATGTGGATACGGGCGAGCGTAGGGATTGGGTGCGTTAAGCGGGTACCGTTGAAGCCCACCATTCCCCCTTGCCTAACACCCCCATCCGCCCTATACCCCGACCACTTGGTATGAACGGATTCGCAACCCGTGGATTTGTCTGTGCCAAAGGCCCAAAGATTTTCGGGTGTATGATGACGGGAATACTTCTGCCCTTTGTTGATACATGCGTCGCGATTGCGATCCGAATGATCCGGCAAGCCTACACTTAAATACGTCGACCTAATCTCTGGCGGGCGCAWSYGCGGACCCGRRTGAAGACCAAGAGCAATAAGGACGRGACATCAACATCGCCAWAAGGCGAGCAAAGGAAAMYGTTAYGAACTTGATTGCACAGCTTGAAGCTGAACAAATCGCARRSCTTGGCGCAGACATCCCTGACTTTAAAGCAGGTGATACCGTGCGTGTAGGCTACAAAGTAACCGAGGGCACGCGCWSYCGTGTTCAAAACTACGAAGGCGTTTGCATCGCACGTCAAAGYGGCRGCASAATYGCTGCATCTTTYACAGTGCGCAAAATCTCTTTCGGTGAAGGTGTGGAACGTGTGTTCCCGCTATATTCAACAAACATTGCAAGCATTGAAGTTATCCGCCGTGGCCGTGTACGCCGCGCGAAACTTTACTACTTGCGTGATCGCCGTGGTAAATCTGCACGTATTGCGGAACAAACAAACTACAAACCGAAATCTGTTAAGTAAATYCAATCCATATAATTCAGTAAAAGGCGGCCAACGGGCCGCCTTTTTTATTTTTATTTTGACTCATAGTGTTTATTTTTATATAAAAYCAAGRATAANTCGTGRAATGGGAAATAAAGRTATGTAATGCTTGTATTTTTAATTAAAAAAACCTCGCTCACCTTTCGAATTTTCCTACCTATTCTTGTAGAAGTCACACTTTACATTATATTTCTTGCGCTCACTTATTGGGTTTTACGGGATGACCCTATTTCCGTGACGTTTCTGGTTCTAATCTGGACAGTGCCCGTTTTAAGTTTTTTTCACTTATCCTCAGTGCGGCTGGGTCTTATGGCATTAAATATCTGCGGCCCAATAAATACGAGCTTTTTAATCCCGACTGTTTTTAAGGGTACGATATATTTATGGGGGCTAGGTATTGTCGCCATGGCTTTGAGTCTGCTTATCTGGTATCCGATTATTCACGCATTGGTCCCTAATATTGATGTTACAGCCCTGATTTCCGCAAATCTTGGGGATGTTTTGCAGCAAGGCTTGGGAAGTATCAGTTTTGGGAAAGGGCTTCCAAACGCTCCGCTGGCATTTGGAATATTATTACTTATTTTTATGGTCATCTCTATGATTTTACAAATTATTTTTACCATTCCTTTATCCAGTCTGGCGGCATCCATGGACGGAAAATCCAGCTTTGATCCTATAACCGGTGTAGGCTCATATTTCTGGTCAATAATACTAACGCTAAGTGTTGGATATATTATTTTACTCATCCTGCTTATAAACATAGTGTTAGGTACATCTATAATATTTGATATTTCAATGTCTCCCATTGCGCTGATAAATGAACACGGTCCTATCTTTTTTGGGGCTGCGGTCTTTTTTATGGTCATATTCCCCATCAGCTATCTGACCGCGTTACATACATCAGTTTCAGCGAAGGCGTATAAACGTTATTTCAACAAGCTGCATGATGAGAAAATAGTTTATCTGGGGATACTGTTCAAACCCAAGCCTATTCCGAAACCTATAGATACGCTCCACCCAGGGTCATCCGACGCTAGTGTGTTGCAAGCAATCCGGCGAGATTGGTCACGCTAGGGCTACTTTTCTCTCTTGTACGGTTAGTTTATCTGGTCTACAAGTGCGGCTTAGAATTCTGCACGACTGCACGTATCGTTGATGAACAATCGCACGGAGCAGGTCGGCAACAGGAGCCCAAGATGAAAAAAGAACTGCACCCGGATTATCACACGATCACTGTTCAAATGACAGATGGATCAACTTACGAAACACGTTCAACTTACGGCGAAGAAGGTTCAACACTTGTGTTGGATATCGACCCGACTGCACACCCTGCATGGACAGGTGGCAACCAACGCTTGATGGATGCCGGTGGCCGTGTTTCCAAGTTTAAGAAAAAATACGAAGGTTTGGGGTTTTAAGAACCGCACTTTTAATGAATTTAAAAAAGCCGTTCCTAAGGGGGCGGCTTTTTTGGTTGAACACTTCCCTATGCCTGCCAATGGGCTAACGCGCCGGTAATTGTGGCATTATGATCACGGGTGATTCGCCCCTGTTTGATGAAACTGGCAGGTTTTAAAACGTGTATTGATTCGCACCCCCTGAGTGAGTAGTTTTTCACCAACCAACAAAAGATTGGAAACAGGCCAGTGCATTTATCGATTGTCGTACCTTGTATGAATGAGGAAGAGTCTATTCCTTTATTAATCGACCGTTTGACCAAGGTTATTCAACCTTGGGGGAATAAGGCCGAAATTATCCTTGTGGACGATGGCTCTACCGATGAAACTTGGTCTTTGATTGAGGCTACCAGTAAAAACGTACCCCAATTACGCGGCTTGCGATTGTCGGCAAACCGGGGGCACCAGATTGCTTTGACCGCAGGCCTAGAGGCGGCCAAAGGTGAGCGGATTTTCATGCTGGATGCGGATCTGCAAGACCCGCCCGAAATATTGCCCGAAATGATGGTGATGATGGATCAGGGTTATGATGTCGTTTACGGCCGCCGCGCGAAACGCAAAGGCGAAAGCCTGTTCAAACGCGCCAGCGCCTTTCTGTTTTACCGGATATTAAACAGCCTGTCAGATGTGTCGATCCCAAATGATACCGGTGATTTCAGGCTTGTCAGCCGAAGAGCTTTGAACGCTGTTCTGGATATGCCCGAACAGACCCGCTTTGTACGCGGTATGTTTGCGTGGGTCGGGTACAAACAAATCGGTCTTGAATATATACGCGAAGCACGCATGGTCGGGGAAACCAAATATCCGTTCAAAGCAATGCTAAGATTTGCAACAGATGCTTTAACCGGATTTTCACTGCGCCCCTTACGGTTTGCAACGCGGTTGTCTTTCTTAAGTCTGTTTGTGACCTTGCTGATGGCGGTTTATGTCTTTGGATCACTGATCATGTTCAACACCGCACCGGGTTGGGCATCAATGGTTCTGGCCGTCAGTTTTTTCTCAGGCATCCAACTGCTGACGTTGGGCATTCTGGGAGAGTATATTGGGCGTCTCTATGTCGAAACCAAACGCCGCCCTCTGTATTTCCTTTCTGAAGAAGTGGGCGCCAAATCTGCGCCGCTACAGAAAGAAAAGTAATGGGCATTTTAAGGCACAACCAAATCTTAAAATTTGCAGTGGTCGGCGTAACTGTCGCTTTGTGTTACGTGCTATTGTACTTGGGGTTTATGGCCATTGGGTTTTCACAACCCGTGGCAAACGGATTTGCTTTTATCATAGCTGTTATCGTGCAGTATTTCGGACAAACCTTATGGACTTTCAGACGCCCTTTAAACGTTCCGGATCAAATTATGCGGTTTACTTGCGTTATTAGTTTGGGGCTGGTGGTCTCAGCCGCCATAACCGGCCTTATAGGCCCTGCATTTGGATGGGCTGACTGGCTTTCACCGATCGTTGTGACAATTATTCTTCCAATACAAAATTATCTACTCTTCAAGATTTGGGTGTTTTGTAAAAGCGGGGTTTCAAAGGAAAAAATATGACACATATTTATTCAGACCAGTTTTTTGATTACATCGACGGCGGTGCAAAGGCATCCGCCAAACGGTTAATATCGGCAATGTACCCCTTGCTTGGTGCAACCAGCGTTCTGGATTTGGGCAGTGGTCGCGGGGTTTGGTTGGGTGAATGGTTGAACGCAGGTGTCACTGATGTGTTGGGCGTGGATGGCGACTATGTGGATCAAAACCGTCTTGCAATTCCTGTAAAATCTTTTCACGCCACTGACCTGACAAAATCTTTGGATTTGGGGCAGCGCTATGACCTTGCACAAAGTCTGGAAGTTGGGGAACACCTGCCCACAGCGGCATCGAAAACGCTGGTGGAAAGCTTAACGCGCCATAGTGACCGTGTGTTGTTTTCAGCGGCTGTGACCGGCCAAGGCGGTGAGTTTCATATCAACGAACAGCCACTGTCATTTTGGCAAGAGCTGTTTGCAGCACATGGCTATACCGCATTTGACTGCGTGCGCCCAAAGTTAAAGGCAGCTGGCGATGTTGAACCTTGGTACAAATACAACACCATCTTATACGTCAATAAGGCAGGCCGGAAACACCTGCCCGAAGAGATTTTGGCAACCGAAGTTCCCAAAGGCACCAAAGTGCCAAACGCCGGCAACCTGCTGTGGCGCCTTCGCTGCGTAATTGTATCTTTTCTACCGCGTGCAACAGTGACCTGGATTGCCCAGGCCCGCGCGGCAATCATTGCCCGCAAAGCGACGGCGCAAAATTAATGGTGCAAAATTAATGACGATGACCCAAAGCGATGTGCTTCCTGAACAGCTAGACACAACAAAACGGCTTTGCATTGTCATTGGCTTAACCTATTTGGTAATCATGCTGGTCTCTGGAAATCAGGCATTAGATCCAATGATCCGGCATGATGACTATCCGGCATTACTGGCTGATCCATCCGGGTTCTATATCAAAACCTTAACTGAAGGTCGCTGGCTGAACTATTGGTGGCATCTACGCGGATTGGTAACACCCTCTTGGCTTAATTATGCGCTTTATCAGTTTTTCTGGGTTACATTTGCAGGTGCATCTGCCGTGAACGCCTGTAAGCACAACAGCCCTTTGAGCTACGTGACTGCATTATCAATTATGATCGCGATAGCTTCACCGGCTTTGTTGATATCACTATGGTTCAACACACTTATTCCTGGCCTTGGTCTGGTTGCACTTTTTGCAGTGCTTGCAAATTATCTGTCCCATAAATCCACGCAATATATGTTACTTCTTTTCGTACCTGCCACACTCATGGCGTACACAGCTTACCCTTTTTTATTGCTTGGAATATGTCTGACCGCTTCCACCAGACAAAGATCATTACGTGATTTAAGCATCCTGGTAATCCTGTTTGTGATCAGTTTCGCACTGGGTATCATGCTAATCTACGGATTAAACTATTTCGAACACAGTGTATTTGGTATGAAAATGGCTGAATGGCGCAATCCAGCACCAGCAAAAACCTAAGCGATGCAATCACAAATTTAGCACTGATCAAAACCTTCGCACTAGAGGCGGTTATGATGGTTTCATACAGTAACACTATTGTTGCGTGGGCCCATGGTATCATTTTCGCAGTCGTCTTATTTATAAGTGCAAGACTTCGCCCCTGGTTCACTATTTACATCATCACCGGGCTATCAATCGGGGTGGGTTTACTGTGTTTGCAAATGTTACTGAATGGTGTCTCTGTGCCACCGCGCGCGGTTACTTTCGCTTGGGTTTTATACAGCATCCTTTGTGTCAGCGTTGCACTGAAAGGTTTTGAAAGGGGGGGGCTTTACGCAAAGTTACCTTGGAACCTGATGTTGATATTAAACTTAGTGTATTCGATCTGGGCGTTTGAAAATTATCAAAAGTATACGACTTGGCAATCCGAAACCAAACAGCTTGCAATCAAGGCGGGCAGCCAAAATGGAATGATTTTTGTCTTTGGTAAGTACACAATGATCCCTGGTGCAGACACAGCTGGTATACAAGAGTCTCGGGGGCTGAAATTACGCCTTAAATACCTGACCGGGCGTGATGTAATCATTTGCGATAAGACGCCGGAAGCATGTGAAGAGATTACAATAGATAATCGCACTGAAAGTGCGGCACAATCGATCAGCGTTCAGCAGTTATCTGACAATACAATCATTCAATTACCCATAGCGGCCAAGTAAACATCCGTAGGCCCTAAGGTGTAGTGCATAAACAATATTGTAATCGGATTCCCAATAGCGCATAATCACACGAATGCCTTTCTTATTAGGCAATGGGGTTTTGAATGGCACATATAATTGTTTTCGGAAACGAAAAAGGCGGATCTGGCAAGTCCACTACAGCAATGCATGTATTAACAGCACTTTTACGCTCCGGAAAAACCGTGGGTGCATTAGATTTGGATCTGCGGCAGAAAACCCTGACGCGCTATATTCAAAACCGCATTCTATATATTGAACGCACAGGTATCCGCTTGCCGTTTCCTGAAACGGCTGTGCTGAAAAAGCCCAGTGAGCTGGGCATGGAACCGGGGTTCAACGCTACTTTGCGCGCGTTTCAAGACGGTATCGCACAGTTGGATCAAACCAATGAGTTTATCGTGGCGGACTGCCCCGGCAATTACACACAACTTAGTGAGCTGACACATGCAATGGCCGACACGCTGGTCACCCCGATGAATGACAGCTTTGTCGATTTTGATTTGCTGGCACGTGTTGACGGGCAAACCAATAAAGTGATCGGGCCTTCAATCTATTCTGAAATGGTCTGGAAGGCCCGTAAAGCACGTGCTGAAACAGGTTCCCGCCCGATGAACTGGTATGTAACCCGTAACCGTATGCATTCACTTGCAATGAAAAACAAACGCCGTGTGGGCGAAGCGTTGGAAGATTTAGCGCGGCGTATTGGGTTCACGCTGATCCCAGGGTTTTCAGACCGCGTGATTTTTAAAGAGCTGTTTCCGAACGGGCTGACACTGTTAGATCTGCCTGAAACAACAGATGAGCCTTTGAGCATGTCCAATATCGCCGCCCGCCAAGAGGTACGCGATTTGGTGAATGCGCTGGAATTACCCGGGGTAGAGATCGGCTTTTAAGTTTTAGCGCGCAATTTTTCCGTTTCTTTTTCAGGCTCACCCTTTGTCTAATTCAAATCAAAAGTAAGTGGTTAGCCGCTTAACTACCAGGCGACACCGTCACACAGGTTTGGCTGCGCGCACGCAACCGTGAACACGTCTTGTTGGCATCCGCTTGTGACAGGTCCACAAACCGTGCGCGATACAAGCGTGCGCCGTTAACCGTAACAGATGAAATTCTGCGCGATGCACCGTCAAGCGGGCCCAAGTTGTTAAGGGCAGTTTTCAGCAGTGCTTTTTCCGCTTCAAATTTTGACCCGAAGGTACCCAGCTGAACTGACCATGCACGGCCAGAAGTTGACTTTCGTGAAACCGTTCGCGGTTCACTGGAAAACGGTTCTTCAGGTGCCGCTTGTGGCGTCACACGGGCAATAACGGGCACGACTTCGGCAACAAGAATTGGGGGTTTGGTTGTTTGCGGCAGCGCAACCGCTTCTTCGGTCACAGCTTGTGTGATAGCGCGTTCCACCTCGGCCTCATCCACAGCAGCAATCCGAACGGGCGCGGGGCGCATTTTGGGGATCGGGCTTTTGCGAACCGACCCACTGACGGCTACCTTAATTATCTTAGGTCGCACATTTGTCACAGGGGCTACTTTTTCAGGCTTACGTTCTGCCAAACGCGGGTTAACCCGCTCAAACCCCATATCAAGTAATCGCGCCACACGTGCATTACGCGCAGCAGAGGTTTTCCCGCCAAAAACAGTAGCTATAACACGTTTATTACCTCGGGATGCCGAAGCCACCAGATTGAATCCAGCAGCATTAGTGTAGCCAGTTTTTATGCCATCAGCCCCGCGATAACTGCCCAGCAGTTTGCGGTTGGTATTGTAYACTTTTCTAACACCKGCATTCGTRGTTTTACGYGAAAACAGATTGTAATATTGTGGGWAATCATAAAACAGRCGMCGSCCCAAMAWGGTCATATCRCGTGCMGTRGAYAGATGSCCCGCGCGGGTTAARCCRTKTGCRTTTTTAAAGGTKGWRYGCKTCATGCCNAATNCGYCGSCCTGTKGCGGTCATRCGSCGCGCRAAYGCGGCCTCACTRCCYGAAATAGCYTCRCCCARYGCAGTGGCCGCATCATTRGCYGATTTCACSGCWGCMSCMCGKATCAGATAGCGYAAYGCAATSCKTTGMCCYGCTTTYAARCCYARTTTYGAAGGYGGYTCATTYGCGGCYTTTCTWGAAATYTTTACYWTRGTATYCAAAGWAATYTCACCGCGTTCAATCGCTTGAAACACCACATAAAGCGTCATCATTTTTGTAAGACTTGCAGGGTGAAGGCGTGTATCGGCATTGCGGGAATGTAAAATCTGCCCGGTGCGCGCATCCATAACAACAGCCGCATATGGTGCTGCATATGCGCTAGAATTGATGAACACGCCCAGAAACAAGGACACGACAACAGCCGTTAACCAGTGATTTACCTGTCTTAGCATCGGTTGCTCCGATATCTGCTTTTAATGCCTCATCCGCTTTTCGCGGTAATTATTATTAGCAGGGTAACATACACACCATTTTCATAAAATGTTTATTTTTCAAAACCTTAAATGTTGTTTCCAAGCAACAAAAAAGTCCTAACACCCATGGAAAATACGGGTTACCACTACACCTAGTAGTTTCATTGATTGTACCCACAAGATATTTGCCCTAAAATTGCCCTATTTGACTGCAGAACGCCCTTTTTCTTTTTGAAACCACGATATATCCTGCGTTGAACCAAGTTTATAATGCAGAGTAAAATGACCGACAGAATCACATCATCCCAAGAAGATACCCCCGACGGGGATATCAATGTTGTCACCAAAACAAAGTCCAAAACGGCCAAGCCGCCGATGTATAAGGTGATGCTTTTGAATGATGATTACACACCAATGGAATTTGTCGTGCATGTTCTGGAACGATTTTTTGCGATCAATCACCAAAGCTCGATTGAAATAATGATGACAGTTCACAAAAAAGGGGCCGCTGTAGTGGGTGTGTTTTCCCATGACATCGCAGAAACCAAAGTAACCCAAGTGATGGATTTGGCGCGCAAACATGAACACCCGCTGCAATGCACAATGGAAAAGGAATAGGCACACCGCCTGACCCCTATGATGACCCAAACCTCCCGACTTTCAAAACTGTTTGAAACCCTTGATGATGACCTGCCAAAAGGCGGCCCTGTTCTGGTGATCCGTGCCACGGATAACCCGGTTTATCGCCGGTTTGATCCCGCTGATTTACTGTGCCTGCAAAGTTTCAGACCCGCGTATGAGCGGCTTGAAAACACCATGGTTACGCTTGTGGATCACCTGCCCGAAACCGCCACGATGGCGGTGGTTGAACTGACCCGTTCCAAGCCCGAAAATCTGGCAAATATCGCCAAAGCCTTTGGTGTTCTGGATCAGGGTGCCACGCTCTTTATCGACGGGGCCAAGACCGATGGGATTGACAGTGTTTCAAAGGCAGTGAAAAAACTGACATCCGTTGAGGGCAGCTATTCCAAAGCACACGGAAAAACCATTTGGTTGACGAAAACCCAAAGCGAAAACCCGTTTCAGGCATGGCTGGGCTTAACCGATATGACGCGCAACAATGATGGTTTCTGGACAGTTCCCGGCACATTCAGTGCTGACGGAATTGACCCCGCCAGCGCGTTTTTATGCCAAAACATTACCATAGCCCTAAAAGGCAAAGGGGCTGATTTTGGGGCGGGTTGGGGCTATCTTAGCCAACACGCTTTGCAGACTTTCCCTAACATCAAAACGATTGATTTGTTTGAAGCGGAACAGGTCAGTCTGCAATGCGCACAGAAAAATATCACAGACCCCCGCGCGGCATTTCACTGGCAAGATGTGCTATCTATGCCCGAAAAAGCGGTTTACGATTTCATCGTAATGAACCCGCCGTTTCATGTATCACGCAAAGCTGATCCTGAAATCGGGCGTAATTTTATCATCAAAGCATCCAAACTGCTTGCCCCCAAAGGGCGGCTGTGGTTGGTGGCCAACAGGCAGCTGGCCTATGAGGCCACTTTAGACGCCTGCTTCAATACTTGGTCTTATGTGGATCAAACCAATCAATATAAAATCATCCACGCCCGCAGGCCAAAATAGCAAACTGGCCCTGCCGCGCAGTTTGCCCTAAATTACACCAACAGAATCACAAAGGTACGCAATTTCATGTCTTTTTCGATCAAGGGTAAAACAGCTATTGTAACGGGGGCTGCCAACGGCATCGGGCTGGCCATCGCCCAGCATTTCATCACCCAGGGTGCCAACGTTATGCTGGCGGATATGGATGATGATAAGCTTTGCGCTGAAAGTGAAGCAATCGGATCAACGCGCGCGCAGTGTTTTGGCGGGGATTTGCGTAAAAAGCTAACCATCGCCAATTTGCAATCGGCCACAATAGATGCGTTTGACCGCATTGATATATTGGTAAATGCCAGCCGCCAAGTATTACCATCAAACCCATTGGACGCCAAAGAAGACAGCTTTGAAGTCTTGTTTCAGCAAAATGTTCTGTCCAACCTACGGCTAACACAATCTATTGCTAAATATATGATTAAACAGTCTAAAACAGATGAAGAAACGTCTAAAAGCATTGGCACAATCGTCAATCTAAGCTCTATCGCATCAGACCGCACCCACCCTGATCTACTGGCCTATTCCGTCAGCTGTGCTGCCCTGAACCAGATGACCCGATCACTGGCGGTTAGCCTTGCCAAAGACCGCATTCGGGTGAATGCCATTGCCATTGGCTCGGTCATGTCTGCTAATCTGCAACGGATTTTACGTGATGATGATGAGTTGTATGACCAGATAAGCAAAATCACCCCATTGGGGCGCATTGCCGAAGCCAAAGAAGTGGCCGAGGTCGCGCAATTTTTGGCCACAGAAAGCTCCAGTTTTGTCACAGGGCAGATCCTAAACGTAGATGGCGGACGCACCTTGATTGATCCCTTGGATAGGGCCGTGCATTAGGGTCTGTTACGACAGGTCTAATGCCCCATCTGATAAAGCGGTTTTGATCAGGATCCCGATCAATTCAAAACTGGACTCAGAGCTGATATCTTCAAAATACATCGTACCCGGCCAAGGCGGCATTTTATTATCGTAGCCATTTTTTGAAATGCTTTGCGCAACATTTTTAATCGCGGCGGTATAAGTATCAGCAGTATCTTGGATACTGACCCTGACCGCTTCCATATTTTTGATACTGTTGCGATCTATTTGTCCGGCACCAATGCCTAAAAACAGCGGCACGTTTCGCGCAATCGCCTGTTCTTCATAAAAAGGCATTGGAACCCGGTCATCATCTAGGCGCATGATATAATCACGGCAAACACTGTGTTTTAAATCCGTCATTTCGTGCAATGATATCGGTTTTGGGGTGTCGTTGCTTGCGCCGCGACGCCGTGATGAACGGTTCTTCTTTTCTGCCAACGTCACATAATCCCCCCGAAAATTGGCATCATACACACGGGCCCCCCACGGGTTTTCATCAACCAACCTGCGGGTTGATCTGATCGCCATATTTTTGCAGTTCTGCGGGCCGATGAAAAATGGTGACCCCGATGCATCCGATAGTTCAAGCCAGCCATTCGGGAAGCGTTTGAAAAAGTGATCTGCCCAAGGTTGGATCACCTTGTCGGTTAATTTATCCAACAGTTCATTGGCAAAATCAGGGTCATGCACCAGTGCCGCAAGCAACGGTTCCTGACCAAAGGTATCCGCTGCCAGACTGTAGGCAGCACTTAGGTGCAAGATAGGTTCAAGACCTGTTAAGCGTTCATATGTAGCGATGATATCGGTCATGATTTTGGGAATACCACTATCAAAATCAGGCGTTTGAATGTCTTGCCAATTATCTTTATTCAGCAGCATGTTGTCAGGATCAGCACCCGGCGGAAAGCGATCAGGGTACATTATAGCCTGGCCCATTGCCTCGGCGGTAAAACCGTAAACCGGCCAGCTGACATAAAGTTTGTTCATGCCCAGTAAGCGGCGCGATAACAAAGTTGTGCGCACATAACGCTCTGCATCACCTTTGTAAAACTCAGCCGACTCGTAGCCATAAAGATCGTTCATTATGGTCAGGGTCATCAGGTTCAACGATCCGCCGATATTCACTGCATTTTCTTCTGTCGGGCGGGCAAATTCTGCATCGAATTCGCCTGCAATAGCCGCATCGAAAATCGCTCTTAATCGATCCAGTGCTGCTTTGTCATTTGCCTGCCAACGGGACAATAGTTGGCAGCCTTTTGAAACCTCAAATTCTTCGATCATACTATCATATCCTGTAGGTGTTCAATTTTATCTAGTTTGCAAAATTCATGTCTGAAAAAAAGCTGGAATAATTTTGGCCATATCATATAATAATTATATGAAAAACATTCGGCCCATACTTAATACACTGCCTGCCTTTATAGAATCTGCACGCTTGGGCAGCTTTACAAAGGCCGGTGAAAAGCTTGGTATGGCGCAGCCCTCGGTCAGCCGTTTTATTCATAATCTTGAAACCAGTATCGGGCTGGCGTTGTTTGAGCGAAATCACAATCGGATAAAGCTTACCAAAGAAGGTAAAACGCTTTTTGATGCGGTAACGCTGGGGTTGGATCATATCAGTGGTACAGTGACAAGCATGCAGGAAAACGCGTCTGAGGTCATCCTGACAATCGGGTGTACGCACGGGTTTTCACATATGTGGTTACAAGAGAGATTTGTGAAAATCCAAGGCGCTTTACCCCATCATAAAGTACAGATTGTCACCACCGATCACACAAACCCTTTAACCCATGAGGAGGTGAATTGCGCAATACGGTTAGGGGATGGAAACTGGCCTGATTGCGATGCACGGTTTTTGTTTGCCGAGCAGGTGTTTCCTGTTTGCACCCCAGAGTTTGCACATAATAATAACATCATGAATGCCAAAAAAATTACGCCACAAAAGTTACAGAATTTACCGCTACTGGTGCAAGATGCAGGTATATATGGTTGGTTGGGTTGGCGTGATTGGTTTGCTTATCACGGGGTTTCATACCAGTTTGAAGCAGATCAGAAACCGATTAACAATTACGCCTTTATCTTACAGGCCGCGATGGAAGGTAAGGGAATTGCGTTGATGTGGGAAGGGTTGGACGCCCCATATCTGGAACGTCGCTGGCTTATTGAGTTAGGGCAATTACGTGTTTGCACCGGGAATGCCTATTATCTGACATTCCCGAAAAACTATCCCTATACGGATGCGATCAGTCAGGTATTTACCTGACGAACGCACACTGGTTATTCTTTTTCGCTACCGTCTTTTGGCAGGTTGAACAGGCTATCTGCATCAATGATAGGCTCTTCTTTTTTCGGCTCATCACTTAAAGTGAAGTTTTCAAACGCGCTCAAAGCACCCGGTACCTTGGGTTCTTCTGGCATATGCAAAGACTGCTCGGTCGACAGAAGCTTCATACGCTCTTCTTCCGACATCACGCCGCCTTCTTTTTCTTTCTTCTTGGCGGCTTTTTGCACGGCTGCATCCAGCTCAAGCTGTTTACACAGGCCCAAAGCCACCGGATCAATCGGCTGGATATTGGCGATATTCCAGTGGGTGCGATCACGCAAAGCCATAATTGTAGGCTTGGTTGTGCCAACCAGTTTCGAAACTTGGCCATTGGTAAGTTCCGGATGAAACTTCACCAACCACAAAATAGCCGCCGGGCGATCTTGGCGTTTTGACAGGGGTGTATAGCGCGGCCCACGACGTTTTTGTTCACCTTCGGCAGCGGCGTAATACATCAGTTCCAGTTTGTGGATCGGTTTATCTTCACCCTTCTTTATCTCTTCACGGGTCAGCTGGTTATTAGCGATAGGATCAAAGCCTTTGATGCCTTGCGCCACTTCACCGTCGGCGATGCCGTTTACTTCCAACTCATGCAAACCGCAGAAATCTGAGATTTGTTTGAAGGTTAAAGTCGTGTTATCAACCAGCCAGACAGCGGTCGCTTTTGCCATAATCGGTAGTGCCATTTTGCGTTCCTTTCGCATACAACTTGCCCGTGCCGAGAATCGGGTACCAGCCATTTTAGCCAGTGAATTTTCCGTTTCAAGAGGGGGAATTCAATGTCTATATAGAGCCGAATCATCAAAAGGAAAAGCTTTAATGTTGCGAACGGTTTTTGCCCTGCTTTTAATGACCCTGCCGGCCCACGCAGAAGGTGAAGCTGCGGGTGATTTTGACTACTATGTGATGTCATTATCATGGACACCAACCTGGTGCGACCTAAAGGGTGACGCACGCCAATCGCCCCAATGCCAAAGGGGGCGCGGCTATGGTTTTACCCTGCACGGGCTGTGGCCGCAATACACCGATCGCGGTTACCCCAGCTATTGCCGCACGGCTGCACGTAACCCATCTCGTGCGATGAGCAACGCCATGGCCGACATTATGGGTACCAGCGGCTTGGCCTGGTATCAGTGGAAAAAACACGGGCGCTGTGCGGGGTTAAGTGCGCAAGATTATTACACACTGGCACGTAAAGCTTACGCAAGCATTAAACGCCCCGAGATTTTTCGCAAATTGAAATCAGACGTGACCCTGCCCGCCGCCGTGATTGAAGCTGCCTTTATAGAGGCCAATCCAACGCTGAAGCGCGATCAAATAACCATCACCTGCAAGGCCCATAAAATACAAGAAGTACGAATTTGCCTGACCAAGGATCTGGAACTGGAAACTTGCGGGTATGATGTATCGCGCGATTGTGGGCTGCGGGATGCGGGGATGGGGATGATTAAATAATTTTCTTATGAAAACCTTTCTCAAATCTAAGTTGCATTGTGATCTTCACAAAAAACATATCACGGTTGGAACCCCGGCAGAAGATTTGTGAATATGGGAAATTTTTACCTGTAGGGTTACTTGGCGTTTTCGGGCTGCTACTTGGAGTTTCAAATATCATATTATTAAATAAGTAATCAAGATAGCGATCTCGATCAAAAATAGAAAAATAGACGATTTCTCCAGAATTTTTAACAATGAGAAACCCCCCTTTTGCTTTTGAGTATCCATTCCATATTTCTGAGGGGACCATTCCTAAGCTGACCGCTTCTAACAGTAGCTTTATTTTATATTTGTAGTCGTCATAGCTCAAACGATGTTTGCTGTGTAGGCCTTTGTTTCTTGATAAGGCTTTAGTTAGCGCGCCTACAGTTTTGTAAGCATAAATAGGTCGTTTTTTTCCTGATGGTCTAAATCGCTCTATGGCCATGAAAGCTAAAAATTCTGGCATCATTGTGTCCAGCTTTTTAATATTCCTCTCAAACTCAACCGATTGCATGCGACAATATTGTATTTTAGTACATTTATTGAAGATTGCCTTAAATCTGTCAGCAAGTTTATTCTTAGTATTTATTTCATTTATTGTTTTTGCCGAATTTGCATCCATTCCTGGTAAATGATAAATGTACTGTGTGTGTCGGCTTGCGTTTAGGTCAGTAGGGTTACCTCCAAGAAACGATTTAATCGAAAAGCCCAGTCTTGTTTCTGCATTGCTAGATACATCAAAAATTACAGCTTCTAAATCTGCCTTAGTCTTACTTCCCGCACTCGTGTTAAATAAGTGTAATTCGTTTTGTATGTTAACAGCTTCTGGTATTTTGAAGGATGAACCTTTTCCTTTTAAAATTTTTGCAGCTAAATTAGCGGCTTTCTGAGCCAATAATACTCTATTGAAACAATCTATTAAAATGCCATGGGAATCATATATTTTGATGATTTTTTTATCAATAACATATCTATTATTTCCACCATTACGTCCTTTAACAATCACGGATTTAAACTTAATGATTTTACCATAATTACTTGATAAATCATCATTTGCAGACGGCAGCTCTCCATCTGCTAAAATCTTAATAAAAGCATAAAGCTCAGACCACTCGCCCTTGTTCTTGCCTTTGCTTTCTTTCGTCATAATGATTTTCCAAGCTATGAATTATTTCTGATCCTACAGCTTGGATGGCATTTACCGCAACCGAATTTCCCAGTTGTTTCATGGCTTGTGTTTCTGACACTGGAAAAACGAAATCATCGGGGAAACCTTGCATACGTGCGCCTTCACATGACGTCAAACGACGTTCAACCCCATTAACCAAGTATGTGTCCCAGTTCCGCCGATCTCGCAGGCCAGAGCCGCGACCACCAACACGCAGAGTAAAACCAATTTTGCGCGGGCACCGCCCGTTTAAAACATCCGACATATTCAGGGTAAGTTTTTGTGGTTCTGGAAATTTGAATTCCGTTGTGGGGTCTTTAAAACCAACCATAAATAAACGTGGCCGAAATTGCGGCAAACCAAAATCTGACGCTTTCACTATTTTTGCATGAAACGAATATCCAAGTTCATCTTCAATCACGCGTTTAATTGTTGCAAATGTATGTCCATTATCATGTTTTAAAAGATGTCGTACGTTTTCTAAAAAAAATGCTTTAGGTTGTTTCTGTTTTAGAATGTTTACAATATCAAAAAACAATGTGCCGCGCGCCTCTTCAAAACCTTTTTTGAATCCCGCTTGCGAAAACGGTTGGCAGGGAAACCCCGCACAAAGAATATTGAAATCTGGAATTTCATGCGGCACGACTTGGGTAATATCGCCTCTGAAATTTTTCGCCTTAAAAAGGTTGGGTGAAATTTTTTCAAAGTTAGATCGATACGTTTTACGTGCAAAGTCATCCCATTCCGACGCAAAAACACATTCGGCACCCAGATTGTGGAACGCCAAATGAAAGCCGCCAATACCAGCAAATAGGTCTATAAATTTCATTCCGCTCTTCCTCTGATCTTATGATATACAACTAAGAACAATGTGGCAACTTTTTTAAGATTTCCTTACTGATTTTTCTTTTCAGCATATTCTTAACCTCTAAAAACGTTAACATCCCATATCACCCCTTTTTCACGACGCAATACAGACGTGTTACAGACGTCATACAGACACTGGTTTTCGGGCCGAATTGTCGGATATTAACCTTTCACTTTCAGCACAATCTTGCCGATATGCGCACCCGCTTCCATACGCGTATGTGCGTCCCTTGCATTGCTTAAATCAAACGTCTGATCCATCACAGGCACCAAGCGGCCAGCGTCAATCAGGGGCCAGACTTTGGTGCGCAAATCATCCGCAATCCGCGCCTTTTGCAAGGTACTTTGAGGGCGTAGAAAGGAACCTGTCAAAGTCAGTTCTTTGGCCATCACATCTACCAGATTTATCGTCACTTTCGGGCCTTGCAAAAAGGCAATGTTGACCAGTCGCCCGCCACGCCCCAAGGCTTTGATATTGCGCGGCGTGTACTCACCACCTACCATATCCAAAACAACATCCACCCCACGCCCGTTTGTGGCATTTAAAGCCGCCTTTACGAAGTCTTCTTCGCGGTAGTTCACAGATGTATCTGCGTCTATTTCTATACACTTAGCGCATTTTTCAGCGGAACCCGCCGTGGCTATTACACGCGCGCCAAACAGCTTTGCCAGCATGGTCGCCGTCGTACCGATACCGCTGGTGCCACCGTGGATCAGCAGGGTTTCACCTGCCCGTAATTTCGCCTTGATAAACAGGTTAAACCAGACCGTGAAAAAGGTTTCTGGCAGGGCGGCGGCGGCGGCCATATCCAAACCATTGGGAACAGGTAAAATATGGGCTGCATGGGTTACAGAATATTCAGCATATCCGCCCCCTGGCAACAGAGCGCAAACAGCGTCACCAACGGCCCATTCGGTAACACCCGTACCAACAGCCGCGATGGTGCCAGAGCACTCCAACCCGGGCAAATCCGAGGCCCCTTTAGGTGGATTATAAAGCCCGGCACGCTGTAAACAATCTGGCCTGTTAACCCCTGCGTAATGGTTTTCGATTAACACTTGCCCATGGTCCGGCGTGGGGATGTCGCGCTTTGAAACCTGTAAAACCTCTGGCCCGCCAGCGGTTTTAATTTCAATGACGCGCATCATGCGACGTCTTTTTGGCTGAAGCGTGAATGGGAATAATCCCAATAGATTTCACGTGCCCGCATTGTAACAGGGCAGTCGGGCATGATGCGGTCTTCGTATTTTGCCACAGGCATAACCTTGGCGATATTACCTGTGCAGAAAATCTCATCCGCATGGGAAAAATCATCCAGTGTCATCGTGGTTTCGGTGACTTTCACACCGTCCGCGCGCAACAGCTTAATGATTCGTTGACGGTTGAGGCCATTCAGGAATGTGCCGTTGGGGACAGGGGTGAACACTTCGCCGTCTTTGACCGTGAACACGTTGGTAGAGGCGGTTTCAGCGACGTTGCCGTCAATATCCAGTGACAGCGCATTGTTGAAACCGCGCTTGCGGGCGTCAGACATGATGCGACCATTATTGGCGTATAATGATCCTGCTTTGGCTTCGGTCATCGCCATGTCCTGCCTTGGGCGGCAAAATGGGGATGTGGTTAGCGCGAATGTGCCGATTTTAGGCATCGGCAATTCTTCGATACAGATCGAAAAGCCTGTGCTGGCAGGGTCAACGTCAATAATACCAGCTGTGCCCTGTTTCGACCACATCATCGGGCGAATGTAGAGTTCGGCGTCGGGCGCGAACATTTTGCAACCCTCTTCGCAAAGACCAAATACAGTGTCCGCGTCAACGGGTGAGGTCATGCCCATAACCTCTGCCGAATGGATGATGCGTTTGCTATTTAAATCCAGGTCAGGGCGTACACCTTCGAATTGACGGGCACCATCAAATACCTGACTGCCCAACCATGCGGCGTGGTCTGCGGCACCAATGATGGGCGCGTTGCCCTGATGCCATTTGCCTTCATAGTAAGTGACTATTTTTCCGCCTAAAGCCATGTCTGTATCCCTTTGAATTTCAATTTGGGTAGCTTTATTTCGCGCATCACTCAAGCCTGAACATTAGAACTGTGAAAAATAGCCAGATTATTACCCCTTTACGGATCAGGCTTTTGAAAGGTTTGCCCATTGCACGGATTTGCGCAATTTATGAAGCGTTGGTTTTACCGGGCAGATCATCGGGGGCGTGATTTTCAGGTTTGCGAATGTCTGGCAGGAAAGACGCCAACCCTTTAGCCAGCGGGTTATCTTTCAGCTTAGCTTTGATCGTTTCAAACTGCATCACATTTTCGATACGCCTGTCCAAGAACGCCCATGTGTCCGTTGAGTTTTCGCTGTCATCACCAAGCCAGAACAGGACTGTGGATGAATAAACGGCGGATAATGTGGCACGTTTTGTGTACCAGTTTATGTCTTCGGATGTGTCGCCCAAAGCATTCCAGATTTTGTCAGTAGTGGCCCATAAAGCTTGTGCCCCTTCGGCCGCATGATGCGGCATGGCAAACAAGATTGCACCACGGCGCACGGCCTCTTTTTTGTCTGCAACCGCCTCTATGCGCAGTTGCACGGCTTTGGCTATACGGTCACGAAAGCGCATGTCCGATAGATTAGCGACAGATAATGCAGCTTCCATTTCAGCGTCACCTATGCGGTGAAACGCAAGGGCCAGATCAATCGCACCACGTGGGCAGGCTTGGTGGGCAAGGCCTGCGTCAACATCCGCGTCTTTGATCGCTGACGCCAGCGTGACTGCCGACCAACCGTCAAAATCAACGTGGGGCAAGGCGGCTTTTACCAGTTCTTTTTGGGTCTGCAAAATATGATCAGATTCGGTTTTTTTCGCTTTGGGCATAATAACCTTCATAGGTTAGGGGCAAGACTCGATTTAACTGTAGTTTAACGCAATTCTACAGCTTTGTCTGGGTAAAATCAGGGAGCCAGAGCCGTTTAGCACCCTAGACAAACCCATATCCCCCTGCTATATCGCGCATTCCTGCAATTCTGCAAACTCTAACTCTAGAAAGGTGGTGTAACCACATGCAGGTATCAGTACGCGACAACAATGTTGATCAGGCACTTCGTGCCCTCAAGAAGAAATTGCAACGCGAAGGTGTATTTCGTGAAATGAAGCTTCGGCAGCATTACGAAAAACCAAGCGTTAAACGTGCTCGTGAAAAAGCCGAAGCAATTCGTCGTGCGCGCAAACTGGCTCGTAAAAAAGCTCAGCGTGAAGGTCTTTTGTAAGACTTTAAAACGAATATCGGCTGGGTTCATCCCAAGGCCAATGTAAACCCCCGCAAGCATATGCTTGCGGGGGTTTATTTTTGGGTGGTTTATTTTTGCGAACAGACTGCTTAGCTTTTAAGGATAAGCTATATTCAACAATGCAAGATTAACTGGCCCTAATTCTGACCTTCGTCATCTTCATAATATTTGGTTGTAACAACGCCTTCTATTTTGCCGAAACGCCTCATAAGCTTTGCCGGGAAATAGGTTGATTGCAAGCTTTCGAATCCAGGTAATTGGCGTAAAATTGCGATGCTATTGATTGCACATGTCGCATCTTTTGCGCGACCCTGTTGTATTGAAGCGGCAATGGCAAGTTCGGTAACTTCAGGCGTTACAAAGATTTTTTGCGACACTACATGGTGTGATGCTCGTGCATGGAACGACTTATAGATTTTTAACAGTTGTGGGGTCATCCCGTAAACCACATCATGGCGTTCAGGTGCCTGTGAATTCCGCCAGCGGCCAGCTGGATCATACATCACGGTTTGGCTGCCATTGATCAGTATTGAAGTATGCCCGCCAGCACCCGTTCTATTGTTAATCATGGTGATCAGCGTCAATGAGGGGGCTTCTTTACTGACGTATGTGTATTGTTCCATCTGGGCTTTGGATGCAAACTGGTCTTTAGTACCATAGCCACAAGCCGTCAAAAAAATCACCGCGCATAAAAGCGCGGCACTGCGTAACTTTATCATCAAATTCCCCCAGTATAATTGGTATTTACGAGTTAAAAATCGCTAAAAATACCAAAATAGCGATGCTGATAGATGCAATCCGGATCATCCAGCGGATGAATCCGTCAAAAGTGTTTTCCTGTGCTGCTACATTCATTTCGCCGTGTGTGTGATTAGCCATAACCAGTTCCTATCTTACATTTTCTGACGTGTATTTCACAATTTCGTGCTTTTGCAAAGCGCAGATATGTTTTTTATCCAGCTTACCGCACTGTCGTTCTGATCTTGGTTGCTCTTTCAATCCATTGGGGACGTCCCGTGGCAAAAAGAGAGGCTTGTTTTACTTAGGCTCTAATCGCACAGCCCCTTGTGACGCATTACTTACCAGTGATGCGTAAGCTCGCAGTGCTTTTGAAACTTTGCGTTTGCGCGGCTGGGCAGGCTTCCAAGCCTTGTCACCCTTGGCTTCCATCGCCATACGACGTTTGGCCAGAACTTCATCCGATAATGCCACGTCAATTTTACGGTTGGGGATGTCGATCTCGATGATGTCACCTTCTTCGATCAACCCAATATTGCCGCCTTCGGCAGCTTCAGGGGAAGCATGCCCGATGGACAAGCCAGAGGTGCCGCCAGAGAAACGGCCATCGGTGATCAAGGCGCAAACTTTTCCCAGACGCATGGATTTCAAATAAGATGTGGGATATAACATTTCTTGCATCCCCGGCCCGCCGCGCGGGCCCTCATAGCGGATGATGACCACGTCACCTGGGCTGATCTCTTTATTCAAGATACGGTTCACCGCCTCATCCTGACTTTCGCAAACAATCGCAGGGCCGCTGAATTTCAGGACGCTGTCATCAACACCTGCAGTTTTCACCACACAGCCCTCAAGGGCGATGTTGCCGAACAGCACGGCCAGTCCACCATCTTGGGAAAACGCGTTTTCCTGTGAGCGGATCACACCCTTGGCGCGGTCAAGATCCAGCTCTTTATAGCGACGCGACTGGCTGAAAGCTTCAACCGTGCGCACACCGCCGGGGGCTGCCAAGAACAGCTCATGCACATCCTTGTCATTGGTCACGCGGATATCCCATTTTTGGATCGCCTCACCCATGGTTGGCGTGTGGATGGTACCCGCGTCCGAGTTCATCAGGCCCGCGCGTTCCAATTCACCCATCAAAGCAAAGATACCACCTGCGCGGTGGATGTCTTCCATGTGTACGTTCAAAATCGCGGGGGCAACTTTGCACAGGCACGGCGTGATGCGGCTTAGGCGGTCGATATCGTCGACAGTAAAATCAACCTCACCTTCTTGTGCAATGGCCAACAGGTGCAAAATTGTATTGGTTGAACCACCCATTGTGATGTCGAGCGTCATCGCATTTTCAAACGCCGCTTTGGTGGCGATACCACGGGCTGAAACGGCGGTGTTACCATTTTCATAATAGTCTTTGGTCAGCTTGACGATCAGGCGACCCGCTTCCAGAAACAGACCTTTGCGATCAGCGTGTGTTGCCAAGGTAGAACCGTTGCCGGGTAGGGCAAGGCCCAAAGCCTCGGCCAGACAGTTCATTGAGTTGGCGGTGAACATACCGGAACACGAACCGCAAGTCGGGCACGCGCCCTCTTCAAAGGCCAACACTTCGGCATCGGTACGATCAGGGTTAGCAGCTTCGATCATTGCGTCGATCAGATCAACCTTGCGCAATTCGCCATCAATATCAATTTTTCCCGCTTCCATCGGGCCACCTGATACAAACACTACAGGAATATCCAGACGCAGAGCGGCCATCATCATGCCGGGCGTGATTTTATCGCAGTTGGAAATGCACACCATCGCATCGGCACAATGCGCATTGACCATATATTCCACACTGTCAGCGATGATTTCGCGTGAAGGCAGCGAATAAAGCATACCATCGTGGCCCATGGCAATGCCGTCATCCACCGCGATGGTGTTAAACTCTTTTGCCACGCCACCTGCCGCTTCGATTTCGCGCGCTACCAGTTGACCGATGTCTTTCAGATGCACATGGCCCGGAACAAACTGGGTGAATGAGTTTACCACCGCGATAATCGGTTTGCCGAAATCCCCGTTCGTCATGCCTGTTGCACGCCAAAGACCGCGTGCGCCCGCCATATTGCGGCCATGTGTAGAAGTCCGTGAACGATAAGGGATCATGTGCTTGCTCCGAAAAATTAGCTTGGGTCATTTTGCCTGTATATAGCAGAAGTTTCCAGCAGAAAAATATAACTGCGGCTACTTACCTGAAAATTTATCGCGGATACGGCCCCAAAACCCACGTGCATTATCGCCTGCATCATCCCATGCATCTTCTATATCTTCCAGAACCGGATCAATACGGCGGCGTTTGAAACGTTGCAATAGGCGGAATAAGCCTAAGAAAAACAGGCCGATGAATATGAAAAAAGCAATATTGAACCACGGGATCAGGCGCACATCTGGGTTATCAACCACCTTCAACGATGTGGCGTTTGGGAAAATTGTAAGATACTCATTGCGCCAACCGTAATGGCGGATCGCCACCCATGTGGGGTTATCTTTGGACGAAATCAGTTCTTTAGCCTGTGCATTGATATCCGCACTGTCGAACTTAAAGTAGAATGGCCATGAAAAACCAGTGTCTTCATTGCGAAAAACCATGACGCTGCCATCGGGCATAATCGTATCAATGAACCGCACATCGCGGGTGGGCTGTGCGCTGGTGCCAGCATCGGGTTGCGCCCAAAAGATACTGTTCACCCCGAAATCCTGACGTTTTTCATAGGCATCAATAATGCGGACAATATCGCGCTGCGGCAAAATGTAGTGAAACACGGCTACAACAAAAACGATCAATAAAGTCGGCACAATCCATTTTATCCAGCGCATTTGTTCACCTATCTCTTGTTTCCCTTATATATGGTGGTTCAAGTGGGTGTTACCAGACGTATTTGTGGTTAATTTTTCAGTAACATTCATATCTTGTTAAGATATCGGGCGTAGCTTTAAGTTATGATTAATGAACTTACACAACAGACCCCGCCCACCCCGCTGACATTTACTCAAAGCGGTTTGCTTGAAACTCACGATTTGTACGAAAGGGATCGGTCGCGGATTACCATCACCACGGTTGCGCCTAATCATACGGCTGAAACTGCCTGCCATATTCACGCCAGTAAACAAATTACGGTGTTGGATGGTTATGCAGAAGTGGAGTTGCCCAGTAATCGCATTAAGCTTTATGAGGGGCAATCAACGCATATTCCGAACGGGATTGCCCATAAAATCATGAATTTTGGGAAAATCCCGTTGAAATATGTGGAAATCCGCACAGGGGCCTATGTGCAAGATGATGATCTGTTAAGTTAATCAAAATATACCATATGTCAGATTGCACACTAGCATAGAATATGGCACCCATGCGTTAACCGTAGAAATGTTAACGCAAAGGTATTCCAAATGCTTGATGTCACAAACCTAAGTTCCCTTCTGAAAGACCCATCCCTGCTTGCAACCAAGGCTTATGTCGCGGGTGAATGGGTAAGCGCCAAAGATGGTGCGACGTTTGAAGTTACCAACCCCGCACGCGGCGATGTTTTGGCGGCGTTACCTGACATGCAAGTTGAAGACGCGACATTCGCCATTGAAGCGGCCGCAAAAGCGCAAAAAGAATGGGCTGCTTGGACAGGTAAAGAACGCGGTGCCGTCGTGCGTAAAATGTATGAGCTGATGGTCGAAAACGCCGATGATCTGGGCGCAATCCTAACCGCTGAAATGGGCAAACCTTTCGCAGAGGCACGCGGTGAAATTCTTTATGCAGCCAGCTTTTTCGAATGGTTTTCAGAAGAAGCCAAACGGGTTTACGGCGAAACTATTCCCGGCCACCAGCGCGATAAACGTATCACGGTTATCAAGCAGCCTGTGGGCGTTGTGGCCTCTATCACACCGTGGAATTTTCCGTCCGCCATGATCACCCGCAAGCTTGGCCCTGCACTGGCATCGGGTTGTGCATTCGTTGCACGCCCCGCCAAACAAACCCCGCTTTCGGCATTGGCGATTGCGGTTATTGCTGAACGTGCAGGCGTGCCAAAAGGCATATTCAGCGTGCTGACATCTTCGCGTGCCAGTGCTATCGGGGCAGAGTTTTGCACCCACCCGCATGTGCGCAAGCTGACCTTTACGGGTTCCACTGAAGTGGGTCGTATTTTGATGCGCCAATGTTCTGACAAGATCATGAAACTGTCGCTGGAACTGGGTGGTAACGCACCCTTTATCGTGTTTGACGATGCTGATCTGGATGCTGCCGTTGAAGGCGCGATGATTTCCAAATACCGCAATAACGGCCAGACCTGTGTTTGTGCCAATCGCATTTTCGTACAAGAAGGCGTTTATGATGCTTTTGCTGAAAAACTGGCGATTGCCGTGGGTAAAATGAAAGTTGGTGACGGGTTGGAAGACGGTGTGATCGCAGGCCCGTTGATTGATATGGCAGGCGTTGAAAAGGTTGAAGAACATATTGCCGACGCCATTTCAAAAGGTGCCAAGATCATGGTAGGCGGCAATCGCCACGCTTTGGGTGGTACGTTTTTTGAGCCAACAATCCTTACAGGCATGACCTCTGATATGATGGTGACACAAGACGAAACCTTTGGCCCTGTGGCCCCCTTGTTCAGCTTTAAAACCGAAGCAGAGGTTGTCGCCATCGCCAATGACACCATCTACGGGTTGGCATCGTATTTCTATTCCAACGACCTGAACCGCGTCACCCGCGTGCAAGAAGCACTGGAATACGGCATGGTTGGCGTCAACACTGGCCTGATTTCCACCGAAGTCGCGCCCTTTGGCGGCGTCAAGCAATCGGGCTTGGGGCGTGAAGGATCGCATCACGGTATGGATGATTACATGGAAATGAAATACATCTGCACCTCGATTAAAACGGAAGCTTAATAAAATTTAATTTTCTTCCAAGAATTGACACGCGCTGCCCGTCTAATAGCATATGAGGATGGAAAGCAGCGACGAAATTCTGGTGAACCGCGCCCAATCRGGKGATGCRSWGGCGTTCGGGCAGYTGCTTGAACGCCATTACGATATGATCCTGCGNCTTGGKNTACCGCATGTTGGGATCRCAATCTTTGGCCGAAGATYTGGCGCAGGAAGTGTGTTGTACCYTACCCCATAARCTGGGRTCRTTTCGCGGYGAYGCCAARTTTTCCACTTGGCTTTACCGSGTCACWATRAAYGCTGCCAAAGATTTAYTGCGCAAACAGAAAACCCGCCGCAACGCACAGCAAGGCTGGGGTGATATGTTTGARATGCAACASCAYGACRCCMRTGAAAAAGCCCRWGAYCGCGCGTGGYTGGCRCAAGCMATGAAAACCYTGCCAMTWGATTTACGYGAGGTTMTGGTGCTGACMYTGKCCGAAGACCTAAGCCACGCTGAAGCMAGYGAAGTTCTGGGYGTGCCTGCGGGCACAATWTCATGGCGRATYAGYGAAGCYAAAAAACACCTGCGCGCCTTGGCGCAATCAGAGGAGGCCTATCCATGAGCGATGAAATCRACAAGTTARAACAAGCCTTGAAGGCCACAAACCCCACGCCGAACCCTGATCGTAAAGCGGAAATTCTGGCGATGGCACAAAAAAGTTTTGAAGCTTCCCAAGAAACTGCCGCGCAGCCGCGTCCTATCCATAAGTCAGCACAAAACGTGCCTGGCATTTGGACAGGAGTTATGACCATGATACGATCCTTTAATTTACGCCCTATGCTTTACGCCACCAGTGCCATTTGCGTGGCGGGCCTTGCGTTTATCGTGACCCAACCACAAATAAATGGCCCGGGCATTCCCCTTGTGATCATTGAAAACCCTTTAGAGCAAGAGCTGGCGCTGGCTGAACCTGCAGTAGAAGCAATGCCTGCAGCTAAACCAAGTTTACTTAAAAGTCGTAAAATGGCAGCTGAAACGGATAGTATAATGTCCCTTGGGGCAACAGCTTCAAGCGTGGCTGATCAAAGCTTTGTGCCAGCACCCATTGCCGCACCAAAATCCAACGAAACCTTTTCTAACGCGGCCCCCAACCCACTGAAAATCGTGACAGATGAACCGGTTTCAACCTTTTCCATTGATGTAGACACGGCCTCTTATTCCTACATTCGCAGTGCCATTGAAGGCGGCTATTTACCGCCCGTTGAAGCCATCCGCATAGAGGAAATGATCAATTATTTCCCCTATGATTACGCGGCCCCTGATCGCACCAAAGCCCCGTTTTCGACAAACGTGTCGGTTTTTCAAACCCCGTGGAACCCTGATACCAAGCTGCTGCATATCGGTATTCAAGGTGCCAAACCAGACGTTGAAAACCGCCCCGCGCTGAACCTTGTATTCTTGATAGATACCTCTGGCTCTATGTATGATCCCGATAAATTACCCTTGCTGAAACAGTCTTTCCGCCTGCTGCTGAACACGCTGCGGCCAACGGATAAAGTTGCGATTGTGACCTATGCAGGCAGTGCGGGCACGGTTCTGGAACCAACAGCAGCAAGCGACAAAGATAAGATACTGCAAAGCCTTGAGCGGCTGGAAGCGGGCGGTTCAACGGCTGGGCAGGCAGGTCTGCGCCAAGCTTACGCGTTGGCTGAAAACATGCAAACCGATGACAGCATCGGGCGCGTGTTGCTGGCCACAGATGGTGATTTTAATGTCGGCATTTCCGATCCTGAAGAATTGAAACGCTTTGTTGAAGAAAAGCGTGACACAGGGGTTTACCTGTCAGTGTTTGGCTTTGGAAACGGCAATTACCGCGATGATATGATGCAGACCTTGGCGCAAAACGGCAACGGGGTTGCGGCCTATATTGATACGTTATCCGAGGCGCAAAAAGTGATGGTTGATCAGGTATCAGGTGCTTTGTTCCCCATTGCCAATGACGTAAAAATTCAGGTGGAATTCAATCCAGCCCTGATCGCGGAATACCGCTTGATCGGTTACGAAACCCGTGCGTTGAACCGCGAGGATTTCAATAATGATGCGGTGGATGCGGGTGAAATCGGGGCGGGCCACACGGTCACCGCGATCTATGAAATCACCCCCGTCGGTTCGCCCGCGATTAAAAACGATGCATTACGCTATCAAACCGCCAATGCTGATCAAGGCAGCGCGGATGAATACGGATTTTTGAAGCTGCGTTATAAGGTACCAGGTGCCAGCAAAAGCAGGTTGATCACAACGGCCATTCCAGCGGCATCGGACAGCCCGTCTCAGGAAGCCAAGTTTGCTGCATCCATTGCAGGCTTCGGGCAACTTTTAACCAAGTCGAAATATCTGAACGGCTGGACGTGGGATCAAAACATCGCACTGGCAAACGCGGGCAAAGGGGCTGATTTATACGGTTACCGCGCCGAGGCCGTGCAACTAATGCGCTTGGCCCAATCCCTGAAATAAAAAGAAAGCCACCCCTGACAATTTGAAAGGGGTGGCGTCTATGCCAGAAATGCGACTAGGGGGAGAGAAGCGCATTTTGGGCAGATCAACCGCACCATGTAGGGGAGGAACAGGTGCAGTTAATTTCGGTGTGAAGCGTTAAGCTTCTTGAGTGATTTTTTTTGATTTCTTCACAGGCTTTGCATCAAACGTGCCGCTGGTGGCAATCTCAATACGGCGTGGCTTCAACGCATCGGGCACTTCGCGCACCAGATCAATATGCAGCAAACCATCTTTGGTTTCAGCCCCAACCGGGCGCACATGATCAGCCATCTGAAAGCGTTTTTCAAAAGCCCGCGATGCAATGCCGCGATGCAGATAATTCACGCTACCTGGCGTTTCAGCTTCGGCTTTCTTGGCCGCAATAACCAGCTGGCCATCGCGCATTTCAACAGACAGCTCATCTTCGCTGAAGCCTGCAACAGCAATGGAAATACGGTAACTATCCTCGCCGGATTTTTCGATATTGTAAGGCGGGTAAGTGTTTGTTCCTGCGTCAGCACTAAGTGCGCGATCCAGCATATTTGCCAGACGGTCAAAGCCAACAGTTGAACGGTAAAGCGGTGTGAAATCGTAAGTACGCATAATATAATATCCTCCTAAGGAAGCGATACGTTTGGTTTCAGCCTTCCACCATGGACAGGCCTATTTAGTGTTTCGGACCCCATTTGGGCATCCGGTAATTATTATATGGGTATTAATCTCAATCCGTCAAGGGCGCAGTGTTTTAGCTGTATGTCCCTTATTTCCAAGCTGTTCGGCGATAGATAAACGACCCGGCTTCTTACTTTGAAACACTCCGCGATTCGCATGAAGCTGGCTTAAAAGCTCTTCCAACGGTGCCCCTAAAGAGGCCCCAAGTGCCACTTTTTGGCCATCCACAATCGCCTTGGCAGACACCACAGACGCGATTTTTGGAACACCGTGGTCAATAATAAATATTGGTGATCCCGATGCGCCGTAATCCACATTACAGGTCAAAATTAATGCACGCGGGTCAATATCAATCACCTGACACGGCTCTTCAATAGAGGGCGCCTCTGACCGGTCTTGCGCGTAAGAAACCACTTTTACATCATCGCCAATGCGCGGTGATGCATAATACTCAAAGGCTTTGATGAAATTTCCGGTGATCGGCAATTCAAGTTGAATAACCGCAATGTCACTGGATACTCTATCAACTTTTACGTCCCGCCCCGGCGTATAATCTTTATGTACAACAAAGCGGCGTGCTTTGCGCTGGGCGCCCGCGCGCCCGCTGCGCCACCCTGCCAAAAACTCTATGTCTGACGGGTTCAACAAGGCCCCAGTTTGCGGGTTATACATGCAGTGTGCCGCCGTCAGCACCAAGTCGGGTGCAATCATCGCACCTGTACAAAACCCGGCACCGCGCATGTTTATACGGCCAACGCCTTGCCATGCTTTGGCTTCATCCGCCGTTAAAAGTTTACGCAAAGGTGTTTGCTCACCCGCAGATAAACCCCCGGCGTTCAACGCAAAAATCAGACATAATAAAAATCGCACACACTGCCCCTAGTTGCTTATTTTCTTAAGCTTCTGACGGGTAAATACGCCCAAAGCGTGGCAGCCGTGAAACCAAAGCGTTACTTGTCGGTAACACTTAAATTGGCCATTTTAGGTGGTTTTGGCCCGCCCGTGGCCCAATCCAGCAGCTCAACCGTGTGAACCATCGGTATATCCGTACCAGAGCCGATTTGCATCATGCAGCCAATGTTTCCAGCCGCGATCACATCTGGATCAATCGCTTCCAACGTATTGATCTTACGATCTTTAAGCTGTTTCGAAATCTCTGGCTGCATCAGGTTATAAGTACCCGCAGAGCCACAACATAAATGTGCGTCACTGGGTTCCAGCACTGTAAAACCCGCATTTTTCAGCAAGGTTTTAGGATGGGTTTTGATCTGTTGGCCGTGTTGTAAAGAACACGCAGAATGGTAGGCCACACGTAAATCTTTGGGGTTTGTGGCAGTCATATCCAGATCCATCAGCACCTCTGATACATCTTTGGCCAGCTTCGAGATTTGGGCAGCATCAATGGCCAGTTCTTCATTGCGAAACATATGACCGTAATCTTTGACCGTGGTGCCACACCCCGATGTGTTGATCACAATCGCGTCCAGCCCATCGCCATTGACCTCATCCATCCAGGCACGAATGTTCTTTGCCGCCGTCGCATGGCTTTGTTTCGCCTTGCCCATGTGATGGGTCAAAGCACCACAACACCCAGCCCCTTGGGCCACCACAACTTCGCATCCTAAACGGCACAGCAGGCGGATGGTGGCATCATTAATATCTGTATCCAACGCCTTTTGTGCGCACCCTGTCATCAGGGCCACGCGCTTGATGCGTTTACCTTCAGCGGGAAAAACCTGCGGGCGATCATTCAGGCTGGGCGGCGGCAGTTTTGCAGGGGCAAACTCCACCATATTGCGGATTTTCGCAGGCATTACCTTGGCAAATGGTTTGGCCAGTTGCGCACCGCGCATGGCCCACCTAAAGCGGCCCTCGTAAGGCAGAATTTGTGCCAGAACCGCGCGCATAACGCGGTCAAACAGAGGGCGTTTGTAGTTTTCTTCGATATATTCACGCGCGTGATCCACCAGATGCATGTAATGCACACCCGACGGGCAGGTCGTCATGCAGGCCAGACAAGACAGACAGCGGTCAATGTGTTTCACGGTTTTCGCGTCAGGCACACGGTTGTTTTCCAGCATATCCTTGATCAGATAAATCCGCCCGCGCGGGCTATCCAGCTCATCGCCTAAAATCTGATATGTGGGGCAAGTGGCGGTGCAAAAACCGCAATGCACGCAAGAGCGCAGAATTTCATTTGCACGTTCGATTTTCGGATCAGCCAGTTGAGCGTCGGTAAAATGTGTCTGCATGATCTAGCCCATTATCCCTGCGTTCAGTATATTTTTGGGGTCAAATTTAGCCCTCAAACCCTGTTCAATCCGCGCGATTGCCGTGTTTTGCGGCACACGTTTTTGACCCTTGCCGCGTATGCATTCAGCATAACCTAAAATACCAGATAAAGCGTTGCGAACATTGGTACCGGCGGGGGTAGAGGCCCATATCAACCCACCGCCCCAATCGTATATCACTTGCACACTATCATCCATTTCACGCAGGGCCGCAGCCACTTTCGGGCCATCTGATGGTGCCACAGAAATACGCCATACATCCGTATCAAGCCCGTGAAACGGTTTAACATCGCGCACGGATTTCCATGCGGGATCATCATTGATAATTGAAACTTTACCCAAAGGTGCCAGCAATGTTTTCAACTGCTCTGCACGATAAGCCACCGAGGCCTTGAACCCTTCTACACGCAATATTGTGACAGCCCCCATATGTGCCGCTCCGTTCACATCATAAGGCGCGGTCAGACCCAATGACATCGCCTCTACCGCCTGTTCATCACTTAAGCCTGCAACACTTACTGTGGCACTGGCAACAGGTGCCGGAAGCACTTTAAAGGCCACTTCGGTCAGCACACCCAACGTGCCGAAACTGCCCGCCATCAGCTTTACCAAGTCATAGCCGGTGACATTTTTCATCACCCGCCCGCCATTTTTAATCACACGGCCTGTACCATCCACCAGCCGCACACCGATCAGGCTGTCGCGGCAGGCACCTGCCTGAATACGGGCGGGGCCGGATATGTTGCAGGCCACCACACTACCAATGGTCGGCGTACCGGTGCTGGCCAAAAGGCCGCGATGATCCATCGGTTCAAACGGCAATCTTTGCCCCTCGGCGGCAAGCGTTTTTTCGATGTCGGCCAGCGGCGTTCCTGCCGCCGCAACAACGGTCAACGCACTGGGTTCATAAAGTGATATGCCACTAAGGTCAGCCGTTGAAAGCACCGCATTACTTTCACAAGGATTACCCAAAGCCTGACGTGTGCCCCCGCCAACGATCCGCAATTTGCGGCCAGCCTCGTAAGCATCGCGCACAAATTCAATAACATCTTTTTCTATTTTCAAACTCATCCGATGCGCCGCCCGTCAGAGCTGGAAAGCGGGAAAACCTTGGCCGCATTCAGCAGCCATTTAGGATCAAACACATCCTTCACATTCATCTGCGCTTCCAGATCATCCGCGCTGTATTGTGTCAGCATCAGATCACGTTTTTCTACGCCCACCCCGTGTTCCCCCGTCAGGCACCCACCCACTTCAACGCATAATTTCAGCACTTCTGCACCGAACTCTTCGCAAAGTTCCAAGTCGCCCGGTTTATTGGCATCAAACAGGATCAGCGGGTGCATGTTGCCGTCACCCGCATGAAACACGTTAGCCACTTTCAGTCCGTATTTATCCGACAATTCGCTAATACGGCGCAGCACTTTTGGCAACTCGTTCACAGGGATGGTCCCGTCCAAACACATGTAATCATTGATCCGCCCCATCGCGCCAAAGGCAGCTTTACGGCCTGCCCAAATCGCAGCGGATTCCGCTTCCGATGTACTTTCACGAAACTCGACGGGCTTGTGTTGCATCGCAATTTTCTTAATTTTATCAAGTTGATCGTCTATTTCAGCGTCTGATCCTTCGACCTCTACAATCAACACGGCCTCTGCATCCGGGTAGCCTGCCTTGGCAAAATCTTCAACCGCTTCCACGCAAGGCCGATCCATAAATTCTATCGCCACCGGCAAAACCCCGGCCTTGATAATATCTGAAACACAGGCCCCCGCGACCTCATTGCTGTCAAAGCCGATCAACACGGGGCGTGCCCCTTCAGGCTTGCGCAAAATCCGCAAAGTCGCTTCCGTGACAACACCGAGTTGCCCTTCGGAACCGCAGATCACGCCCAGCAAATCAAGGCCCGCACTATCCAGATAGGCCCCGCCAATATCAACCACTTCGCCGTCCATCATCACCATTTTGACGCCCAGTAGATTATTGGTGGTGACCCCGTATTTCAAACAATGCGCACCGCCTGAATTCATCGCCACATTGCCCGCAATGGCACAAGCCAGCTGGCTGGACGGATCAGGCGCATAGAAAAAATCATGTTGTTCCACGGCACCCGTCACACTTAGATTAGTGCGGCCAGATTGCACGCGGATATAGCGATCATCATAGTTGGTTTCCAGAACCGCATTCATCCGTGCAACACCCAGGATCACGCAATCTTCCGTGGGCAAAGCCCCCCCCGCAAGTGAGGTGCCGGAACCGCGCGGCACAACAGGCACACCTTCAGCGTGGCAAATTTTCAACACCGCAGAAACCTGTTCGGTGGTGCTGGGTAATACGGCAATCATCGGGGGGCATTTATAGGCTGTCAGGGCATCACATTCATAGACCCGCAGCTCTTGCGGTTCATGGATCACCGCATCCTTGGGCAGTACCTTTTGCAGCAGGCGCACGATATGTAGTTTACGGCTTATAATGTCCGTATTCGGCAGTGGCATTTCCATGATGCGATTCCCTATTGCAATAATTGGTCATTTTATATTACCAAAATAACCAATTATCAAGATTTTTCTGATGTGGCTTAACGACTTTCCAACCGCCATGCGCCAATTACCAGAAATGCAGTTGCCAATAACATAAGCCACGCGGGCAACAAGGGGCGACTGGTTATATCGGTGGTGATATAGGCACTACGTGGCGTCAACCCGATCCAATCGCGCCCGCCTGCAGTGCGGCCTTCGCCTACAAGCCTGATTTTAGGGCTGGAAACCTTATGTAACGCCAGAACCACGCCTTTAGTGGTCGTAATCATAGGTTTCAAAATGTCGCCGCTCGCAATGGTATTTTCAAACTCTCTAGGCGCAGTTGGGCCTAAAGCGAACACGGCTGACAGCACGCCGTCAGTCAGGCGGTATAAACCGTTTTGCGCACCTTTGAATTCACCTTGCCAACGCCCGGGGGCGGCATCCGTTAATTCCAGTATAATCTGTGCACCATCCGGCGTTTCAATGGTTACAGGTTTGTTTTCCTCGGCCAGTGATCTGCGCACAATTGTAACACTTTGCCCCACAGCCGTGGCAGTCAGGCGTTCTTCTTCCAGTTCCGGCTCTTTCATCATCCAATGCGCCAAGCGACGCAGCAGTTCCAACTGCGGCCCACCGCCTTCAAAACCACGCGACCACAGCCATGCCTGATCAGATAGCAGCATGGCAATGCGCCCTTCGCCCACGCGATCAAGCAGCAGTAAGGGACGATCATCAACACCGCTCATCACCACATCACCTGATTTGCGAGTGGCATCAATATGGCGAAACCAACGGCCCCACGGCTTGTTGGGGTCGTCCCCGAACTTAGGCGAAAATGCTTCCAGCCCTTCGGTCACAGGGTGGCGTTTTCCCAGATCGGTTATCGTCGGTAAATACCCCCGCTCATAAACCCGCGCGGTGGGCTGCGCAGGCAGCATGGCGGCAAGGGGTGTGCGATAAATGCTGTTCACACCGGCAAAATCAGAGCCTGACGCCACCAGAACAGCCCCGCCACGTTTTACGTAATCAACCACACTTTGAAGGTAGGGGTTGGGCAGTAGCCCGCGTTTTGTGTAGCGGTCAAAAATGATTAGATCAAACTCGTCCACCTTTTCCAAAAATAATTCGCGAGTGGGGAAGGCGATCAAGGAAAGTTCGCGCACCGGCACCCCGTCTTGTTTTTCGGGCGGGCGCAAAATGGTGAAATGCACCAGATCAACCGTGCTGTCGGATTTCAAAAGATTGCGCCATGTGCGCTCACCCGCATAAGGCTCGCCCGACACCAGCAAAACCCGCAACCGGTCACGCACACCGTTGATGGAAACAACTGCCGAATTATTACGCTTTGTCAATTCGCCTTCAACCGGGATCACATTGAACTGCAACACGTTCACGCCGCCATGCGGCAAGCTTAGCGGCATTTCCAGATCGGTGTTGGTTTCAACGGTAAATTCCACCGCATCACCATCATCTATTGCAATCGCAATCCGTGCGTGGCCGCGCACCGCTTCAGGCACATCGCCCTGGTCTTCAATGCGCAGGCTAAGGGTTATATCTTCATCCAGTATGGCAAAGGCAGGCGCGTTTTTGATTACCAGACGGCGATCCCAGTCGTCTTTCTCGCCAGTCAGAAAAACATGTATCGGGGCGGGAAAACTTGCTGCTATATCCACGTCATGCACTTGCCCGTCGGTGATCAGAACAGCCCCTGCCAAACGGTTGGCGGCAACTTCATTGGCCGCACGGTTCAAGGCCGCAATCAAATGGGTGCCATCATCACGTTTGGAAATATCGTTAGTCACTTCAACGGTTTTCACTTCAAAACCATCCAACCCACCGATCTTGTCAACAAGGGCCGCCACCGCTTTGGTGATCTGTTCAGGGCGCACAGAAACGGTTTGGCTTTCAGTGCGGTCGATGACGACCAGCACAATATCAGACAGGCTTTCACGTTGTTCCTGTTGCAGGCTCGGTTCAGCCAAAGCCAACAGCAACACACAAGCGGCCAAGGTACGCAAGGCCCAGCCGGGCAAGCCGCGCCACAGGCTGAAAATCAGGCAGATCGCTGCAATCGCGCCCAAACCGCCTAAAACGGGCCAAGGGATAAGCGGGGCAAAGGTGATGTTCATGTCCATGTTATTGCCCCAACCGATCCAGCAATGCAGGGATATGCACCTGATCGGATTTGTAATTACCCGTCAGCACATACATGATCAGATTGACCCCGAAACGCTGCGCATATTC